>CAYFOA010000028.1:0-51065 GCA_964344575.1 uncultured Rickettsiales bacterium
CCCCCCCGGAGCCCGCGCCGTGAAGGTCGCGTACCTCCTCCGCTACCTCCCCGCGCCCTCGGAGACCTTCGTCCTCGACGAGGCCCGGGCCCTCGCCGCCGCCGGCGCCGAGGTGCTGCCGTTCGTCCTCGACCGCGTCCCCGGCGCCGTCCGCCACGCGCGGCACGAGCCGCTCTACCGCCAGGCCCGCCTCGTCCCCCGTCCGTCGTCTCCCCGCGCCTTCCTCGCCACCGCCGTCCTCGAGGAGCGCCCCGCCTTCGCCGCCGTCCGCGCGGCCTGGGCCACCGCCGGCCGCCGCCGCGACCTCCGCCGCGCCGCGTGGCTCGCCTCGACCTGGCGCAACCTCGGGGTCGACATCGTCCGCGTCCACTTCGCGTCCGAGACCGCCCGCTTCGCCGTCGCCGCCGGGGCGATGGCCGGCATCCCCGTCTGCGTCGCCGTCCACGCCCGCGACCTCTTCGTCCCCGTCGAGGACTTCAGCTGGATCACCCGCAGCGCGGAGCTCGTCACCACCATCACCCCCTGGCACCGCGACAGGCTCCTCCGCCTCGGCCTCCCGAGCGAGCGCGTGGCCCTCCTCGAGTGCCCCGTCACCGTCCCCGACGAGGTGGCCGCGGCCCCCGAAGCGGGGTCGACGCTCCGGGTCCTGAGCGTCGGCCGCCTCGTCCCCAAGAAGGGGCACGACCTCCTCATGAAGGCGTGTGCGTCGCTCGCCGTGGAGGGCACGCCGCTCGAGCTCACCCTCGTCGGCGACGGCCCCGAGCGGTTCGCCCTCCGGACCCTCGCGTCGCGCCTCGGCGAGCACGGGGGGAACCTCGCGATCGAGATGCTCGGCGCCCGCGCCATCGAGGAGGTCGAAGACCTCATGCTCCACGGCCGGTTCCACGCCTGCGTCCTCGCCTGCCGCGTCGCCGCCGACGGCGACCGCGACGGCGTCCCCGTCTCCCTCCTCGAAGCCCGCGCCCGCGGCCTCCCCGTCGTCACCTCCGACCTGCCCGGCTTCGACCACGACCTCCGCCCCGACGGCGGCGTCGTGCTCGTCCAGACCGCCGTCCGGGAGGGCTGCACGGAGCCGCTGCACAGCCACCTCATCCGGAGCCTCGCCGAGCTGTACCGCGACCCCGACCACCAGCGCGCCCTGGCCGCCGCCGCGCGCGAGGCGGCCGAGGCGCGCGTCAGCCCCGAGCAGCTCGGCGAGCGCCTCTTCACCATGCAGCGTCGCGCGCGTAACCTGTCGCGCTCCGTGACGGAGGAGGACGCATGACCCGATCGATGACCGGCTACGGTCGCGGAGCCGCCGAGGACGACCGGCTGCGCGTCACCGTCGAGCTCCGCTCCGTCAACCACCGCTTCTGCGACGTCAACGTCAAGCTCCCCCGCGTCTGGATGGCCCTGGAGCAGCCCCTCGCCGCCGCCGTCCGCGAGCGCCTGGAGCGGGGCCGCGTCGAGGTCTTCGCCCGCCGCGAGCTGCTCGGGGAGGCGGCCGTGGTCGTCTCCGTGGATCGCGCCCTCGCCGCCGCCATCGTCGAGCAGGCCCGCGCCCTCGACGAGGACCTCGGCGTCGGCGGCGTGCCCGGCGCGGGTCAGCTCCTCGCCATGCCCGGGGTCCTCAGCACCCGCGAGGCCGAGGTCGACGCCGCCGCCGAGCGCCCCCTCGTCGACGCCGCCCTGGCCGCCGCCCTCGACGGGCTCGTCGCCATGCGCGAGGCCGAGGGGGCCCGCATGCGGGCCGACGTCGCCGGCTACGTCGACCGCGTCGAGGAGATCACGGACCGCGCCGCCGCCGCCGCGGCCGAGGTCCCCGCCGCCGCCAAGGCCCGCCTCGAGGCCCGCCTCGCCGAGCTCCTCGACGGGGCCGCCCCCCTCGACCCCGTCCGCCTCGCCCAGGAGGTCGCCGTCGTCGCCGACAAGGCCGCCGTGGACGAGGAGATCGCCCGCCTGCGGAGCCACGTCGCCGCCGCCCGCGAGCTCCTCGACGCCGACGGCGCCGTCGGCCGGCGCCTCGAGTTCCTCGTCCAGGAGATGGGCCGCGAGTCCAACACGATCGGGAGCAAGGCGGGCGACACCGTCGTCGCGGGGTGCGCCGTCGCGCTGAAGTCCGTGCTCGAGAAGATCCGCGAGCAGGCGGCCAACATCGAATGACCGCTCGGCCGGGTCTGCTGCTCGTCATGGCCGGCCCCTCGGGGGTGGGGAAGTCCACGCTGGTGGCGCGGGTCCGGGAGCACATCCCCGAGATCGAGTTCAGCGTCTCCTGCACCACCCGCCCCCGCCGGACCGGCGAGGTGGACGGCGTCGACTACTTCTTCGTGACCCCCGACGAGTTCGCGGCCCGGCGCGACGCCGGCGACTTCCTCGAGCACGCCACCGTCCACGGCAACTCGTACGGCACGCTCCGGTCCCACGCCACCGACCGGGTCGCCGCGGGCGCCGTCGTCCTGCTCGACATCGACGTCCAGGGCGCCGCCCAGGTGCGCGACGCCGACGCCGGCGCGGCCTTCCTCTTCGTCCTCCCGCCGTCGTGGGAGGAGCTGGAGGCCCGCCTCCGCGGCCGCGCCACCGACGACGCGGACGTCATCGCGGGTCGGCTCGTGACGGCCCGCTCCGAGGTCGAGGAGGCCGACTGGTTCGACGAACGCATCGTCAACGACGACCTCGACGACGCCACCGCCCGGTTCGTCTCCTTCATCGAGACCCAACGGGCTTCCCGGGCTTCCGGGGCCCCCTAGGCCGCCTGGATCCGCGTTGCTACAGTTGGCATCAGGACGGCCTCGGTGATTCGGCTCGACCAGATCCTGGACAAGGTGCGCGCGTACGCTCCGGACGCGGATCTGGGCCTGTTGCGGAAGGCGTGGGTGTACGCCCAGAAGCACCACGCGGGTCAGATCCGGAAGTCCGGCGAGCCCTACTTCGCCCACCCCCTGGAGGTCGCGAACATCCTCGCCGACCTCCGGATGGACACCGACACGCTCGCCGTCGCCATCCTCCACGACACCGTCGAGGACACCGAGGCGACGCTGACCGAGATCGCGGACAAGTTCAGCGCCGAGATCGCCGAGATGGTCGACGGCGTCACGAAGCTCGACAAGCTCGACTTCCGCACCGCCGAGGAGGCCCAGGCGGAGAGCTTCCGGAAGCTCGTGCTGGCGATGTCGCGCGACATCCGCGTCATCGTCGTCAAGCTCGCCGACCGCCTCCACAACATGCAGACGCTCGAGGCGATGCGGCCCGACAAGCGCGTCCGCATCGCCCAGGAGACGATGGACCTGTACGCGCCCATCGCGAACCGGCTGGGCATCGTCAGCATCAAGGGGCAGCTCGAGGACCTCGCCTTCCGCTACCTCCACGAGGAGGTCTACGCCGAGCTGGAGCGCCAGGTCGAGGCCCGCCGCCCCTGGTTCGAGGCCTACATCGAGCGCGTCCGGGAGCAGCTCACCGAGGCGCTGAAGGACAGCTACCCCGACGCCGAGGTCACGGGCCGGGTCAAGCGGCTGTGGTCCATCTGGCTGAAGATGCAGTCCAAGCAGCTGACGTTCGAGGAGGTCCACGACCTGCTGGCGTTCCGCATCACCGTCGAGAACGTGACCCAGTGCTACGGCACCCTCGGCACCGTCCACGGCCTGTGGACCCCGCAGTCGGAGAAGTTCAAGGACTACATCGCCCAGCCCAAGGCGAACGGCTACCAGTCGCTGCACACGACGGTCATCGGCCCCGAGGCGCAGCGGATCGAGGTCCAGATCCGGACCTCCGAGATGCACCGCTTCGGCGAGTTCGGCATCGCCGCGCACTGGAAGTACAAGGAGGGGAAGCTCGCCCTCAAGAAGGAGGAGATCGACAAGTACACGAAGGTCCGGCAGCTGCTCCGGTGGGCCGAGGACATCGAGGACAGCCGGGAGTTCCTGGACGTCCTCAAGGTCGACCTGTACGCCGACCAGGTCTACGTCTACACCCCGCGCGGGGACGTGAAGTGGTTCCCCCGGGGGAGCACCCCGCTGGACTTCGCGTACGCCATCCACACCGAGGTCGGCAACCACTGCGCGGGGGCCCGCATCAACGGCCGCATGGTCAAGCTCAACTACCCGCTGCGGTCGGGCGACACGATCGAGATCCTCCAGAAGAGCGAGCAGCAGCCCAAGAAGGACTGGCTCCAGATGGCGCACACGTCCCGGGCGCTGTCGAAGATCCGGCAGCACCTCCGGAAGGAGGAGCGGAAGCAGGCCGTCGAGATGGGCAAGCGGATGCTCGACCAGGAGCTGCGGAAGCACGGCAAGTCGCTCAAGTCCGTGGTCAAGCAGGACGACCTCAAGAAGGCGCTGGAGGGCTTCCACCTCCAGAACCCGGTCGAGCTGTACCAGGGGATCGGCTACGGCCGGCTGTCCGTGGAGAAGGTCCTCCCCCACTACGTCGAGCCCGAGAAGCTCGGCGGGGAGGGGGAGGAGGAAGACCCCGAGATCCAGACCACGACGCTGTCCCGCATCTTCAAGCGGCTCAGCCGCCGCGGCGCCTCGCCCGTCAAGATCGACGGTCAGGAGGGGATGCTCACGGTCTTCGCGAAGTGCTGCCGGCCGCTGCCCGGCGACCCGATCCTGGGCTACATCACGGTCGGTCGCGGCATCACGGTGCATGCTTCGGACTGCCGGCAGGCGCTGGCGCTGGGGCCCGAGCGGCGGGTCGAGGTCGAGTGGGACACGGCGTACAAGTCGCCCCACCAGGCCCGCATCCACGTCGTCACGGTGGACCGGCCGATGATGCTCGCCGAGCTCACGAAGGCGATCGGGAAGATGAACGTCAACATCACGTCCGCCGACATCAAGACGACGAAGGAGGACCGCGGGCTGATCACGCTGGACGTCGCCGTCAACGACGCCGGCCAGCTGCGCGCGATGATGTCCAGCCTGGAGCGCCTCAAGGGGGTCATCAGCGTCGACCGGGTACGCGTCGGGGGGCCCTGAGATCCCACTCCCCCAGCCGGGCCAGCCGTTCGGGAAGTACACCCTCCGCCGTCAGCTGGGCGCGGGTGCGTTCGCCGAGGTGTGGCTCGCCGTCGAGGAGAACCGGCTCGGGTTCCGCAAGGAGGTGGCGCTGAAGCTGCTCCGGGCGGCGGCGAAGGAGACCGAGAAGGTCGAGGCGCTGCAGCGGGAGGCGCGGCTGGTGGCGGCGCTGCGGCACCCGAACATCGTCGACGTCCTCGGGGTCGAACAGATCGAGGGGATCTGGACCGTCGTCATGGAATACGTCGACGGGGGGACCCTGGAGGACCTCGTCGACAAGATGAAGGCGGCGGGGCTGGCGATGCCGGCGTCGGTGGTCCTCGACCTCGGGATCGACATCGCCCAGGCGCTGGCCGGGGCGCACCGGGCGACGGGGCCGGACGGCGACGCGGTGTGCGTGCTCCACCGCGACCTCAAGCCCGCGAACATCCTGCTCGACAGCGCCGGGGTGGCGAAGCTGACGGACTTCGGGGTGGCGAAGGCGGCGGGGGCGGCGGCGGCGACGGCGACGGGGTCGGCGAAGGGGACGCCGGCGTACATCGCGCCGGAGACGTGGGCCGGGGGGCGGGACTTCAAGCCGTCGGTCGACCTCTTCGCGCTGGGCTGCATCCTCTACGAGCTGGCCACCCTGCGGCGGCTGTTCGACGGCGACTCGATCACGGCGATCTTCTGGCAGATGAGCAACCGGACGGCGTCGCAGGAGGTGGCGCCGCTGATGGACGTCTTCCCCGAGCTGGCGCCGGTGGTCGAGGGTTGCCTGGAGCGGGACCCCGCGGACCGGTACCAGGCGGCGGAGGAGGTGCAGGCGGACCTCGCCCAGCTGCGGGCGGAGGTGGGGGCGGCCGGGGACCTGTCGCGGTTCCTGGAGCTGCTCGCCCAGGTGGACGTGACGGAGGCCGTGGACGCGGCGCCGAGCGACGGGCTCGCTACGGACGAGCGGCGGTGGCAGGAGCTGGTGGCGCGGGCGACGGGGGAGGACCTGCCGACGCAGCCCCACGAGCGGCCCGGCGCGGCGGCGGGGACGGACTCGGAGCTGCCCACGGCGCCCCACGAGCGGGACGCGGTGGCGGCCGAGGGGACGGACTCGGAGCTGCCGACGGAGCCTCACGCGCGGGACTCGGTCGCGGAGGAGGCGGCGACGGACTCGAAGCTGCCCACGCGGCCGCACGTGCGGGGGGACGTCGCCGCGGCGGCGGGGGCCGCGGTCGAGTTGGAGCCTGCGTCGGGGGCGGCGGTGTCGATCCCGGAGCCCGCCCCCGAGCGGGAGCCCGCGCCGGAGGCGGCGCCGGTCGGCGCGACGGTGATGGCGCCGCGGCTCGACCCCCAGCGGGAGCGGGCGAAGCGGCCGACGACGGCGCGGGCCCGGAAGCGGGGGACGCAGGGGGTCCGGACGAAGGGGGGGAAGGGGAAGCGGCGGCGGCAGCCCGAGCCGGAGCCGGAGCCGCCGGGGGGCGGGATCCCGAGGGCGCTGGTCGTCGCGGTGTGGGTCATGACGGCGATCGTGGGGCTGGCGCTGGCGGCGGTGCTGGTGGCCCGGTCGCTGGGGGACGGGTCGGACCGCGCGTCGGCGGACGTCGCCCCGAGCGAGCCTGCCGCGGCCGCGGAGGAATCCGCGCCCGCGCCGGTCGCGGACGCGCCGCCGGTCGAGGCGGTGACCCCCGCGCCCCCGTCGGTCGAGGACGCCCCGGTCCCGGCGCCGCGGGACCCCGCGACGGCGTCGCCCCCTGCCGAGGAGGCGCCGGTTCCCCCCGAGGAGGTCGCCGACGCTGCGAACGACAGCGAGACCGAGACCGAGATCGAGAACGAGAACGAGATCGAGAACCGAAGCGCCGGAAGCACGGAAGGTCGCGTGCCCCCGGAGGGGGCGCGTCCGCAGGATGGGCGCCAGGACGGCGCCCACAACGAGACCGCGACCGCGACCGCGACCGCGACCGCGACCGCGACCGAGCCCGAGCCCGCGACCGAGCCTGCGGTTGCCGCCGGGGCGGAGGCCCCGACCGGGCCCGCGGCGGGGTCTGCGTCCGCCGTTCCCGACGCGGCCTGCCTCGTCCTGACGAGCACCCCAGGCCGGGCGACGGTCTGGATCGACGGCACGATGCAGGGCCGCAAGTCCCTCGACCGGGGCCGCACCCTCGGCGCCCGCCTCGACCCCGGCTGGCGCACCGTCGCCATGGGGACGGGGGAGCGCCCCACCGCGTTCGTCGACGTCGATCTCGTGCTCGGCCGCTCGGTCACGGTCCACTGCGACCTCGCGACGAACTCCTGCTCGACGTCCACCGGCGGCTACGGACCGTGCTCCCGGTAGCCCGGAGGACGCGATGACGGAGACCGAGCGCCTCGCCCAGGCCCAGCTGGACGCCTACAACGCGGGCGACATCGACGCCTTCGCGGCCTGCTACGCCGAGGACGTGGAGGTGTTCGACCTGCACTCCGGCGAGCGCCGGATGGCGGGCCGCGACGCCCTGCGGGAGGCGTACGGCCGGCTCTTCGCGGAGAACCCGGACCAGCACGCCGAGCTCCTCGGCCGCATCGTGCAGGGCGCGACGGCCGTCGACCACGAGCGCGTCACCGGCCGGGCCCGCGGCGGCGTCGTCTTCGCGGTGGCCATCTACCAGGTCGAGGACGGCGCCATCCGTCGCGTCTGGTTCGCCCGCTGAGGCCGGGCGCGCGGGGGCCCGTGCGCTCCTCTTCCCTTGGTCGCCGCGCGGGAGCTGGGGTCCTCTGAGCCATGACCCGGACCCGCCTCCTGACCGCCCTCGCGGCCGCGTCGGCCGTGCTCGCCACGGCCGCCCTGACCGCCTGCCCCACGTCCCCCGACGATCCCGACTGCGACGCCGCCGCCACGGCCCCGACCGTGGACGGCGCCTTCACGGGCTGGCCCTCCTGCGCGGCCCACGAGTGGTCGACCGTCGAGCCGGTGGAGGGCCTCTACACGTGGTTCTACGCGGACTACCGCGAAGACCGGTTCCACCTCCTCAACGACTGGCACCTCCGCACGGTCGGCCCCGTACCCGCGGGCGCGTGGAACCGGTTCGACATCACGACGGGGAGTGGCGCGACCACCTGGGAGGTGCTGGTCTTCGCCGACGGCCGTGTCGACGTCGTCCGCGACGGCGTGCCGCTCGATCCCGACGAAGTGCAGGCCGAGGGCGCCGCGGGGTTCGGCCGCTCTCCCAAGGTCGACGTCGAGCACACGATCTGGGAACTCTCGTTCATCGCGGCGCCGGGAGACTGGGAGGTCAAGGAGGCGGACCCCGACAACTTCGGCGAGCTGGTCGACGAACCCACGGTCTTCCGCGGCACGGCCGACCCCGACGGGGGCACCACGCTGACGGGGGAGATCCTCGGCGGCGACGACGACGACGACACCCTGCCCCGGGACGACGACGACGTGGAGGACGACGATGACGTGCTCGGCGAGGACGACGACGACGCGATCGACGACGACGACGGGGAGCCCGACGACGACGACGTCTGGAAGGACGACGACGACACGGTGGACGACGACGATCCCGACGACGACGACTCCGGCCACTGAGCCGGCTCCGGCGCGACGTCGGCGCGGGCCCTACGTCGGGCGCTTGGCGCCCGCGAGGCTCAGGCGCTCCACCAGCCGGCCCGCCAGGGACTCTCCGCCGAGGCCCAGCGCCGGGAACGCCGCCGGGCCCGCGCAGTAGACGTTGCGGTGGGGGAGGAAGACTCCCAGGCCCGCCGCCACCGGGTCGTCGTCGGGACCTGCAGGATCTCCAGGTGCCGCTCCAGCCACGGGACCAGCCACTTGACCCGGTCCACCATCCGCGACGCCACCGCGTCCAGATCCGCGGGGAGCGTGCCGTCGTCGTCGTAGGGGACCAGCGTCGACAGCGTCATCGACCGGAACCCGTCCGGCGCCACCGCGCTCCCCTTCGGCGACGTCGTCAGCAGCATGCAGCCGCCCGGCTCGTCCACCGCGTCCGGCCCGTCGTCCACGATCACCGCGTGCTCCGCGAGGTCCGGCGGCACCACCTCGTCCGCCACCCCGAGGTACACGCTGTACCGGAAGTGCGACGGGGCCAGCCGGTTCAGCACCCGCTCGTACGCCCGCCCCGCCCCCGGCAGCCACGGCAGCAGGTCCTCCGGATCGCCGCCCGTGATGACGTGCTCCAGCGGCATCTCCTCGTCCTTGCCCTCGAAGAGCGCCGCGTCCACCTTTCGGCGGCTCCCCACCAGCGCCTCCAGCTTCTCGTTCAGCACGTCCACCCGCATCGCCCGGACCCGCCGCAGCAGCAGCGACAGCAGCGCGTGCTCCTCGCCGGGGTCGCTGTACACGCCGTCCAGCACCGAGCAGAGGTGGATCCCCGCCACCGGCAGGGGCAGGTCCTCGACCACGTCCAGCGCGCAGAACGGCCGCAGCAGCGCCCGCAGCAGCGTCCGCGCGTCGTCCGACAGGTCGCTCCCCGCGAGGAACTCGCCCCACGTGGGGACGTCGTCCGGGGGCAGCGGCGGGTTCCAGCCGGGGCGGGCCAGCCCGACGCTGTGGAGGAAGCCCGTCTGCCCCGCCTCCTCCGTCGCCCGGTCCAGCGCGTCCGCGAACGACTGCCCCGACCCCAGCGCCGCCGACATGATCCGCTGCAGCTCCCGCGCGTCCTTGGGGAACTCCCGCATCAGCTCCGCGCCGAGCCCCTCCGGCGTCGTCGCGACGTCCATCCGGTGCCGCGAGGTGATGATCTGGAGCCCCGGCTCCGTCCGCCGCACGGCCTGCAGCTCGTGGGGGTGGAACTTGAGCGCCTTCAGCGTCCGCGTCAGCAGCATCCCCCCGCCGAAGCCCGTGATCGGGGGGCGGTGGCGGACGAAGCGGAAGCCGCCCGCGCCCGTGGGGCCCTTGCGGTCGTCCAGCACGAGCACCGACATCCCGGCCCGCGCCAGCAGCGCCGCGGCGATGAGCGCCCCCGGCGAGGGGTCGACGACGAGGACCTCGTAGTTCCGACTGATCAACGCAGCTCTCCCAGGCGATCTTCAACCGCGGCGCGGACCACCGCAGGGTACAGGCGATGCTCCTGCACGAGCACCCTCGCGGCCAACGTTTCGGGGTCGTCGCCGGGTCGGACGGGGACCTCCGCCTGCGCGAGGATCGGGCCGCCGTCGAGGCTGTCGTCGACGAGGTGGACCGTGCAGCCGTGGACGTCGTCGCCGGCCTCGAGGCAGCGCTCGTGCGTCCGGAGCCCCGGGTACTTCGGGAGCAGGCTCGGGTGGATGTTCAGGATCCGCCCCGCGAACGGCCCCGTGAAGTTCGGCCCCAGGATCCGCATGAACCCCGCGAGGACCACCCAGTCCGCCCCCGCCCCTTGCAGCCGCTCGGCCAGCGCCGCGTCGAAGAGGTGCCGGTTCCCCTTGCCGAAGGAGCGGTGATCGAGGACGTCGGTGGGGACGCCCTTGGAGCGCGCCAGCTCGAGCCCCGCCGCCGACGCCTTGTTCGACAGGACGAGGCAGAACTCGCAGTCCCACGCCTCGCGCTCGGCGGTCTCCAGGATCGCGGCCATGTTGGAGCCCCGGCCCGAGATCAGGATCGCGACGCGCGCCGTCAACGCAGCTCGACCCGCGGCTCGCCGTCGTCCGCGGCGACGTCCCCGATCACCGTCCCCGGCGTGCCCATCGCCGCCGCCAGCTCGAGCAGCGGAGCGGCGTGCTCCGCCTCGACCGCGAGCACCATGCCGACGCCGTTGTTGAACGTCCGGTGCATCTCCACGTCGTCCAGCCCCCCCAGCTCCTGCAGGGAGGCGAACACCGCGGGGCGCTCCCACGAACCCCGCTCGACGCGCGCCACCGCCCCCTTCGGGAGCACCCGCGGCAGGTTCTCGAGCAGGCCTCCGCCGGTGACGTGGCACACGGCGCCGACGTCGAACTCCTTCAGCGCGCGGAGCACCGGCAGCACGTAGATGCGCGTCGGGGTCAGGAGGACGTCCGCGACCGTGCCGTCGCAGCCGGGCATCGCGTCGTCCATCGACATCCCCCGCTCGTCGAAGAGGATCTTCCGGACCAGCGAGAAGCCGTTGCTGTGGATGCCGGTCGACGCCAGCCCGACCAGCTTCATGCCGCGCCGTACCCGCGTCCCGTCGAGGATCTCCCGCCGCTCGACGCCGCCCACGCAGAAGCCGGCGAGGTCGTAGACGTCGTCCGCGTACACGCCCGGCATCTCCGCCGTCTCGCCCCCGACGAGCGCGCAGCCCGCCTGCCGGCAGCCCTCGGCGATGCCCTTGACCACGTCCGCGGCGACGTCGACGTCGAGTTTCCCGCAGGCGTAGTAGTCGAGGAAGAAGAACGGCTCGGCGCCGGCGCACACGACGTCGTTGACGCACATCGCGACGAGGTCGATCCCGATCGTGTCGTGGCGGTCCGCGGCCTGGGCGATCTTGAGCTTCGTGCCCACCCCGTCCGTGCCGCTGACGAGCACGAGATCCTCGTACCGCCCGGCGGGGATCTTCCACATGGACCCGAAGCCGCCGAGCCCGCCGAGCACCTCGGGGCGCGACGTCGCCGCGGCGAGGGGGCCGATCCGGTCGACCAGGCGCGCGCCGGCGTCGATGTCCACGCCCGCGTCCTTGTACCGGTCGCCCGTCACGGCGGGGACTCTGCCGCGCCGTTTGAGTACAGTCCAGAGCAGTGTCTCGTTTCCTCCAACGATGGGGTCCCGGCGCGCTCGTGCGGGGCGTGGGGCGGCACGTGGCCGGGAACGTCGGCTCGCTCCGCTACTACGTCGGCGACGCCCGCTCCCGTCGCGACGACGCCGGCCTCCCCGGCGAGACCGTCCTCCTCATCCAGGGCTTCTTCCAGACCCGCGCCGTGATGGACACCCTGGAGGCCCGCCTCCGCGCCGACGGCTACCGCGTCGTGTCGTTCCACCTGGGCGGGTTCCTGAACAACTTCAACACCCGCGGCGTCCACGCCCTCGCGGGCATGATCGACCGCAAGGTCCGCCGCCTCCGGGACCGCTACGGCATCGACGAGCTCCACGTCATCGGCCACAGCATGGGCGGCATCGTCGCCCGCTACCTCGTCCAGCGGTCCGGGGGCGACGAGTACGCCCGCACCTGCATCACCCTCGGCAGCCCCCACCACGGGACCCCCACCGCCGCGATCGGCGCCGGCGTCGGCCTCCTCTTCGTGAGCCGCGGCCTGTGGCAGCTCTTCCCCATGTCGCCGCTGATCAAGGCGCTCAAGGACGAGTCGTTCCCCGCCGCCTGCCGGCTCGTCTCGGTGTACAGCGCCCACGACCTCGTCTGCCCGTGGCGCAGCTCGGTCCTCACCCCGCGCGACGGCGAGTCGGTCCGCAACGTCCTCGTCAAGGAGCTCGGCCACATGGACCTGGTGGAGGACCCGTACGTCTACGGGCTCCTCTTGCGCGAGCTCAAGGACCGCCCCACGGACACGGCCGCGGGGCCGGTCGCCGACATCGACGAGGAGGTCACCCGCGCGGGGTAGGGGGGTCAGTCAGCGCAGCAGCGGTAGCCGACGTGGATCTGGGCGAAGTTGCTGCTCCGGTCCGTCCGGGCGGCGCAGCGGGTGCCGCGGCTGTCGTCGCCGACGCCGCCGGGCTTGACCACGTAGTTGCCGGAGCTCGTCTGCGAGGAGGTCCACTCCGTCGCCCCGCCGCCGAGGTTGAACACGCCGTACCCCGACTTGCAGGCCGGGTGGGCGTTCGCGCGGTAGGGGTTCTGGCGGCTGTAGCCCGAGTCGGGGCAGCGCTTCGGCTCGTGCTTGTCGCCGTACGTGTAGTCGGAGTTGTCCGCCCCCTTGCACGCCTTCTCCCACTCGTCCTCGGTGCAGAGCCGCTTGCCGGCCTGCTCGCACAGCGCCTTCGCCTCCGCCCACGTCCGGTCGACGTCGAGCGTCCAGGCCCACTGCTCGTTCCACGCGGTCTTCTCCGCGATCGTCGCCTCGTCGTCCTCCTCGCCGATCTCCTTGGGCGGGCTGTGGGCCTCGAGCACGTCGATCCAGAAGCCGCCGACGGTGATCTGCTGCTCGCTCCGTCCCGCCGCGGTGTCGAGGTCCCACTCGCCCGCGTCCCAGATGCCCGCGACGTACGGCCCCTCGGGGATCCAGACCATGCCCTCGCGCGCGCCGTCGGCCGCCGCCCCCGTGGCCGCCGCCTTCACCGCCGCGCGGACGTCCGCCCGCCGCGTCATCTCCTCGGCCTTCTGCTCCTCCGGAGTCAGCTCCGACGTCTTGACCTGGAGGATGAAGGCGACCGACACCAGCGCGAGCAGCGCCAGCAGCGCGATCGTCCGCGTCATGTTGACCTGCGCCGCGCCGTAGTAGTCGCTGAAGGTCTCCTCCAGCGCGGCGAGCATGTCGTCGGCCGTGTTGAACCGGTCCTGCGGGTTCGGGGCGAGCGCGATCTCGACGAGGTCGTCCACCAGCTCGCTGACGCCGCCCTCGAGCACCGCCGACGGCATCTCGTACCGGCCCACCGGCGGGTAGCCCGTCATCATCTCGTAGAAGATCGCGCCGACCGAGTAGAGATCGCTGGACGGCTTGGCCGTGTCCTTGAACTCGCTCATCTCCGGGGCGAGGTACCAGGCGCCCTCCCGGTCGAGCGCGCTGTCGGCGAGGCTGACGACCGACGCGATCGCCATGTCCGTCAGCCGGATCCGCCGCTTGACCTTCCCGTCCGGCGTCTTCGACTGGAGGATGAGGATGTTCTCGGGCTTGAGGTTGCGGTGCAGGTTGCCGGGGTGGAGCTCGTCCAGGAGCTTGAGGAGCCCTGTGAGGATGTCGAGCATCTCGTTGCGCGGCATCTCCTTGCCCGAGGCGCGGTAGCCGTTGAGCACCTGCCGGAGGGACGTCGCCCCCTCGACGTACTCCATCGTGAAGAAGAAGACGCCGTCGTGCTCGCCGCTGTCGTAGATCTCGACGAGGTCCGGGTGGCTGACCTGCTTGATGCCCTGGACCGCGTGGTTGAAGCGGTCGACGGTCATCGAGTCCGACAGGAGCGACGGACGGAGGATCTTCAGCGCGACGACCTGGCCGGTCTTGCCGTGCTTGACCTTGTAGACGGCCCCGAGCAGCCCTTCGTCGAGCTTCTCGATCACCTCGTAGAGGCCGCCGATGTTCTGGCCGGCCTGCAGCTCGGGAAGCGGGTGCTCCTTGGCGGCCTGGATGCTGATGCTGTCGGTGACGGTCGTCATACGCTCTGCGGCTCAGGGGGTCTGAATCAGCTCGTACCGGGCGCGGAGCGGGTCCCCTCGATCACCCTCCCGTGCCCTTTTCCGGACCCGTGGAGCCTACCAGATCGCGACCCCTGCGCCGACCCAGCCCGGGGATCAGGCCGAGGAAGCGGCGCCAGCGGATCCGGGCGACGCGCTGCCGGATGAAGAGGTTCCACATCAGGCCCGAGATCAGCCCGGAGGCGGCGAGCACGGACGAGATCACGAGGAAGCCGAGGAAGAGGTCCATCAGCCCGAAGCCGGACGCCCCGCCGAGGTGGATCACGAGCGCGGCGACGAGGATCGACGCCGACACCAGGAACGCCGAGACACCGACCCCGAACACCAGCGCCCGCCCCACCCGGTCCACCGCCGCCGTCAGCTCGGAGACGTCCGGGGTGCGGGCGCTGAGCTGGAAGTTGCCCCGCTCCAGGTCCAGCAGCACCTGGTCGACCTGCTGGGGCATGTCCTTGAGCATCGCGGCGACGCTGACCGCCTGCCGGAGGAGGTCGCCGGTGACGCGCTCGGGATCGAGCCGCTCCCCCGCCAGCCGGGCGGCGTAGGGGCGCACCGCCTCCATCATGTCCCAGTCGGGGACGAGGCTCCGGGCGATGCCGTCCAGCGCCACCTCGGTGCGGGCGAGGATCGCGTACTCCTGGGGGAGGCGGAGGCGGTGGCGGCGGGCCACGTCGAGGAGCTCCTCCGCGATCCGGGCGGTGTCCTGCTGGGCCAGGGACGTCCCCCGGTACCGCTGGAGGAGGTCGTCGATCTCGGCGGACAGCTCGCGCAGGTTGACCCGCCCCTCGGCGCTCCCCGCCCGGTACGCGGCGCGCGCGACCGACTCGGCGTCGCCGAAGATGACGCCGACGAAGATCGCCTCCAGGGTGTCCCGCATCTCCGGGGTGATGCGGCCCATGAGGCCGAAGTCGAGGTACGTCAGGGTCGAGTCGTCGTGGACGATCAGGTTCCCCGGGTGGGGGTCGGCGTGGAACACCGAGTGGACGAAGATCTGCTCGTAGGTCGCCGCCACGAGGCGGTCCATCAGCGCCTGCTTGTCGGCCGCGGTGGCGTCGATCTCGGACAGCTTCTTCCCCTCGATCCACTCCATCGTGAGCACCGTGCGGCCGGTGAACTGCCGGTGGATCCGGGGCACGCGGACGCCCTCGACCTCGGCGACCGCCTTGGCGAAGGACTCGCAGTTGGCGGCCTCGTTGTGGAAGTCGACCTCCAGCGAGATCGCCTTGTCGAACGCCTCCACGATCGCGGCGGGCGTGTAGATGCCGAGGTCGAGCTGACCCTCGGCGAGCTCGGCGAGCGTGTAGAGGATGTTGATGTCCGAGCGGAGGGTCTTCTCGATGCCCGGGCGCTGCACCTTGACCGCGACGACCTCGCCCCCGGGGAGCACCGCGCGGTGGACCTGGGCGATGGACGCGGACGCGACGGGCTCGGCCGAGAACTCGGTGAAGAGCTCGTCCACGGGGGCCCCCAGGGACTCCTCCACCATGGCGCGGGCCTGCTCGCCGGGGAACGGCTCGACGGCGTCCTGGAGGGTCGCGAACGCCTCGACGTACTCCGCCGACAGGAGGTCCTGCCGCGTGCTCAGCATCTGCCCGAGCTTGACGAAGGTGGGGCCCAGCTCCTCGCACACCTTCACCAGGCGGGCGGACGTGGGGAGGTCCTGGTCGGTCCCTTCGGCGGGCGCGAGGCGGCCCAGCCCGGGGAGCTTCGCGAGCGGCAGCGACGTCACCAGCTGGCCGAAGCCGTGGCGGGCGAGGACCGTCAGGATCTGCTGCGCGCGGGCGAGATCCCGGAGCTGGTAGCTGACGGCTACTGGGAGCCTCCGAGGTCGAACCAGATGAGCTTGCGCTTGGCCGGCGCCCAGACGAGGAAGAGGTGCTGGTACAGCGTCCCCTCGAAGGCCGACCCGTCCCGGGGGCGGAGCCGGACGCAGCGGAGGCTGCCGTTGCCGGACAGCTCGCTGCCGGAGGAGAGCCCGAGGGCCGCGGCGACCTGCTCCTCGAGGATGTCCAGGAGCATGAAGGTGTGGGGGGAGAACTGGCCCGCGGCCGTGGACGGGCGGGAGCCGCCGGCGGTGGGGTGGTGCTTCAGGGCGTCGAGGAGCCCCTCGCGGACGACGTCCCACTCGACCTGGCCGACCTTGGCGATGTGCTCGAAGAACTTCGGCGCCTCGCCGACGTAGTTGGGGAGGACGTACTCCTCGACGAACCCGGCGAGGATCTCGACGTGCTCCCGGCGGGCGGGGTCCCAGCCGGCGACCTCCTCACCGTCGACGGCGAACGCGCGGGCGTCCCACCACGTCATGAAGTTGGTCGCGGTGTACAGCTCGCCGACCTTGGCGAGCGCCTTGTGGAGGGGGTCGTCGCTGGGGAGCGGCGCGAAGCTCAGGGGGCCGGGCGACACGCGCGAAGTGTATCGCAGCGGCTCAGAGCTCGACCTCGCCGGCGCAGATGGCGCTCAGCCGCTCGGCCGACGCCTGGCTCTTGTTGACGGCGTAGCGGAGCGTCAGGGCGTCGTCGGAGCTGAGCCCGCCGCCCTCGATCTCCGTCCACACCGCGAGCATCCGCAGCGTCCGCCCCGGCGTCTGCTCGATGTTGACCTCGATGCTGTAGCTCTGGTGGAGGTGCTGGGTGCCGGCCTCGTTGGAGACGGCGTCGGGGTTGAAGCTCATGATCGCGTAGTACGGCATGGGGACGTCGTCGCGGACGTGGACGCCGTGGCGGAAGTGGAGGAAGAGGGGGAAGCCGTCGAGGTCGGCGAGGCCCCCCAGCTCGGGCGCGGGGTCGCCGACGTTGCTGGTGATCATCAGCGTCCGGTCGACCGGCTCGTCGTCCCAGTCGTCGGCGAAGACCTCCTGGGGGAGGGGGACGGGCTCGTAGTCCGCCTCCGCGGTGGCGGCCTCGTACTCCGCGCGGGAGGTCACGAACGTCCGCTCGTAGGAGGTCCAGTCGTCCACGAAGACGGTGTGCTGATCCGGCTCGACGAGGAGCGCCTCGGATTGCGCGACCTCGCAGTCCATGTCCGACAGGGAGACGATCCCGGCGGTGGCGGTGACGTCGCGGCCGCTGACCACGGGGAGGTAGCCGACGTCGCCCTCGGTCAGGTCGCCGACGGTGAACGCGTCGGTGTTGTCCTCGTCCGCCCGCTCGCCGACCAGCGTGTAGCCCTCGTCGTCGAACCAGTCCATGAACCCCTGGAGGCCGGCGTCGAACACGTCGTCGGCCTCGTGGAACTCGCGGATGAGGTACGCGGACGACGCGTCGAGCCCCTCGGGGGCCGGGGGAGGGGGCTTGCAGGCGGTCGTCGCGAGGGTGACGAGGAGGAGCGGGACGAGGCGGCTCACGGGTGGTATCTACACCACCCATGGCGCACCCGCTCGAAGAAGTGATCCGCGGCAGCGAGGGCTTCGTCCTCATCGGCGACAGCAGCGCCGAGTTCTTCCCCGCGCAGTCGTTCCACGCCTACACCGTCGCCGGGAAGCGGTTCTACGGGATCGACCTCGGCGGGCTGGAGGTGTCGCGGGGGAAGACGTCGGGGGTGCCGCTGTACACCGTCGCGACGCTGCCCGAGGACCGGGACGACCTCGCCGTGATCTGGGTCAAGCCGGGGCGCGCGAAGGAGGCCGTCGACGTGGCGCGGGAGGCGGGCTGCAAGCGGGTCTGGTTCTCGTTCCACTGCGGCCACCGGGACGCGGTCGCGCACGCGCGGGAGTCGGGGATGGAGGTCGTCGAGATCGGCCGCTGCCCCGTCTACTACCTGCCCCTCGGGGACATCCCGTCCGTCTGCGCGTGGCACGCCCGGATGACGAAGCTGACGGGGACGTACGGCAAGCCGCCGCAGACCGACGAGGACGCGAAGCGCCGCGAGCTGTGGTGAGGGAGGAGGCCCCGTGAGCCCGACGATCGACGAGCGCGTCCCCTGGCACGCCTGGCCGCTGCTGCTCCGGCCCCGCCGGATCCGCCGCCGCCTCCGCCAGCTGGTCGCCGCGGGCGTGATCGAGCGGGCGCCCAACCTCTGGCAGGTCGAGCTGGGCGTGCTCCGCATGTGGCTCCGCGTGTTCTTCCGGTCCGACACCGTGGGGACCTGCGCGCACCACCCCGTCCGCCGCACGTGGCGGGCGCGGCTGCTCCGGTGGCGCCTGCTCCGGGGTCCGTTCCTCGCGTGGGAGCGGGCCGTCGCGCCGCTCGACCACTCCGGTCTCGCCCAGCCCGAGTGGCGGCTCGTCCGCCACCTCCTCGCGGCCCACCACGACCAGCACGCGTTCGCCTACGACCTGGAGATCCTGAAGGGGACGCCGGGCGCCCTGGAGGAGGTCGAGGCGAAGGCCCGCGAGGTGATCGCGGAGGAGACCCGCCGCGCCCGCTGGCTGCGCGACCTCGTCGTCTTCGACCGCTACCACGAGTCCCTGCTGGAGTCCGTCGCTCGCGCGCGCGCAGGGCTCCCCCTGGTGACGGCGGACGAGGCGGACGACCCCGACATCGCCTTCGACGCCTACGCCCGCTGGTGCCTCGCCCAGCCTCCCACGCCCCGCGCCACCTTCGCCGCGTGGCGCGCCGGCGCCTTCCCCGCGCCGCTGCTCCCCCCTCCCTCGTCCGCGCACGACGACGCCGCCTGACGAGGCCCCCCCTCGGCGGCGAGGCGTGATATCAACCGCCGCCATGACGACGGCAGCGGCGATCGGGATCGACCTCGGCGGACACGGCGTCCGCGGTGTCGTGGTGGACGCGGACGGCGGCCTCCTCGACGAGGAGCGGGGCTGGATCGACGGGCTCGAGGAGCGCGGCAGCGAGGACGTCGAGCAGCTCATCGAGGACGTCGTGAGCGCGCTCCGCGATCGGGCCGGCGACGGCGCCCTCCCCGTCGGCGTCGGCGTCCCCGGCTTCCTCGACCACGTCGCCGGCGTGCTCCGATCGTCCCCCAACTTCCCCGGCTGGGAGGACCTCCCCGTCGCCGCCCGCCTCGCCGACCGGCTCGGCGGCCCCGTCCTCGTCGAGAACGACGCCAACTGCGCCCTCCTCGGGGAGCGCCTCGCGGGCGCCGCGCGCGGCCTCCACGACGTCGTCCTCCTCACCCTCGGCACCGGCGTGGGCAGCGCCTTCCTCGTCAACGGCACCCTCCTGAGGGGAGCCCGCGGAGCCGCCGCCGAGGCGGGGCACGTCGCCCTCTACCCGGGCGGCCGGAAGTGCGGCTGCGGCGCGCGCGGCTGCCTCGAGATGTACGCCGGGACCACCGGCCTCGTGCTCAACGCGGGCGACGCCTGGGCCGAGGAGGGGCGCTCCGGACCGTGCCCCGCGACCGAGGCGATCGACGTCTTCGCCGCCGAGGCGGAGGCGGGCGGGCCGAAGCCCGAGCTGTGGGCATCGCGCGCCATCGAGCGCTTCTGCCTCGACCTCGCCACCGGCCTGGCCATGCTCGTCAACCTCTTCGCCCCCCAGGCGATCGTGCTCGCCGGCGGGATCAGCGGCGCGCTGCCGCGGATCGGGGAGCCCGTCGAGACCGAGCTGAAGCGGCGCGCGATCGCCGCCTGTCTGGCCGACGCGCTGCCGATCCGAGCCGCCGCCCTCGGCGACCTCGCGGGGGCCGTCGGAGCCGCCTCGGTGGCGCTTGCGAACCCCGCCGCCGTCCGGTAGATACCCGCCACCCCTCCATGACCCAGCAGTACCTCCCTGTCCTCCTCGCGGTGCTCGGCGCAGCCGGCTTCATGGCCGTCATGCTGCTGCTCAACAAGTGGCTCGGCCCCAAGCCGCGGCACGCCCCCATCATGGACACGCCGTTCGAGTGCGGCTCGCCCATGCTCCAGACCGACAACCGCCGGCGCACGGCGGTCAAGTACTACCTGGTGGCGCTGCTCTTCGTGATGTTCGACCTGGAGACGGTCCTCCTCTACCCCTGGGCGGTCATGTACCGCGAGCTCGGGTGGTTCGGCCTCGCCGAGCTGCTCGTCTTCCTCGTCTCGCTCGTCGTCGGCCTCGCCTACGTCTGGCGGAAGGGTGCGCTCGAATGGCAGTAGAAGCCGAAGACGTCGTCACCATCGGGAACCTGAAGTCCGTGCCCGCGGAGACCCTCCCCAGCGGCTACGAGCTGATCCAGGAGCAGGGGCTGGAGTCGCAGGTCTACACGACCAAGCTCGACGCGGTCCTCGGCTGGGCCCGCAAGTTCAGCCTCTTCCAGTACCCCTTCGTGACGGCCTGCTGCGGCATGGAGTTCATGGCCGTCTCGGCGAACCACTACGACACCGACCGCTTCGGCGCCGCGCTGCCCCGGTTCAGCCCCCGGCAGTCCGACATGCTCATGGTCGTGGGCACCATCGTCCACAAGCAGGCCCCCGTCCTGAAGACGGTCTACGACCAGATGTGCGAGCCGAAGTGGGTCGTCGCCGTCGGCGCGTGCGCGGTGAGCGGCGGCTTCTACCAGAACTACACCTCGGTCGCGGGCTGCGACAAGATCATCCCCGTCGACGTCTACGTCCCGGGCTGCCCGCCCCGCCCCGAGACCATCCTGGACGCCCTCCTGAAGCTGCAGGAGAAGATCCAGCGCCAGCGTCACCACATCCTCTGAGGCCCCTGATGACGGACACGTTGAGCCCCGTCCTGGAGGCGGTGCTGGAGGGCCTCGGAGACAAGGTCCTCGCCTACCACGCCCAGTTCGGCGACGACACCATCTCGATCGCGCCGAGCGACCGGCTCGAGGTGGCGCGCTGGCTGCGGAGCCACGAGGCGCTCCACTTCGACCTGCTGATGGACAGCACGGCCGTCGACTGGGACGACGAGGAGCCCCGCTTCGAGGTCGTCGACCACTTCTTCAGCACGTCCAAGCACCACCGCCTCCGCGTGAAGTGCCGGGTCGAGGAGGGGGCGTCGGTGCCGTCGCTGTGCCCCGAGTACGGCTCGGCGAACTGGATGGAGCGCGAGACGTACGACATGTACGGCATCGAGTTCGACGGCCACCACGACCTCCGCCGCATCCTCCTGTACCCCGAGTTCCGCGGATGGCCGCTCCGGAAGGACTACGACAAGCTCCAGGCGTGGCCGCTCTTCGAGGAGCGGTACCCCGGCGTCCGCGAGCGGGACGACAAGATCATCCACCCCAACCCCGGCGATCAGGAGCCCATGCATGAGCCCTGAGTCCCTCCCCTACGACCTCGGCGGCGAGTTCGTCGACCTGCCGCACGACATCCGGCTGCGGCGCATCTACCCCGAGGGTGAGGACCGCGACCTCGCCGCCCGGACGGTGCTCAACGTCGGCCCCAGCCACCCCGCCATGCACGGCACCATCCGGATGGTCGTCGAGCTGGACGGCGAGACGATCGTCGGCTGCGACGTCATCCCCGGGTACCTGCACCGCGGCTTCGAGAAGGAGTGCGAGGCGCACACCTACCACCAGGCGATCCCCTACACGGACCGGCTGAACTACTGCTCGCCGCTGATCAACAACTTCGCCTGGGTCGAGACCGTCGAGAAGATGTTCGGCGTCGACGTCCCCCGGCGGACGAAGCTCATCCGGATGTACCTGAGCGAGGTCTCCCGGATCACGGACCACCTGACGTGCATCGGCGCCGCGCTGATGGAGGTCGGGGCGCTGACCCCGTTCCTGTGGATGATCGAGGTCCGCGACTGGTACTGGGAGCACATCTGCCGGGTCACCGGGGCGCGGCTCACGCAGACGTACGCGCGCATCGGCGGGCTCGCGCGGGACGTGACCGACGAGTGGCTCGACCGGGCCGAGGAGATCCACCGGGAGAACCTCGTCAAGACGCTCCGCGACGTCCACGCGCTGGTCGACCACAACCGCATCTTCATCGACCGGATGCGCGGCATCGGCGTGCTCACCCAGCGCGACGCGATCAGCTACGGCGTGACGGGGCCGATGCTCCGGTCGACCGGGGTCGGCCTCGACTGCCGCAGGTACGCGCCGTACGAGCTGTACGACGAGGTCGAGTTCGACGTCCCCATCGGCAAGTTCGGGGACAACTACGACCGCTACTTCGTCCGCATGCGCGAGATGGAGGAGTCGATGAAGATCTGCCGCCAGCTCGACCCGCTGATCCGGGCGACGAACGGCGACGAGATCTGCGTCGACGACAGCCGCGTCACGCTCCCCCCAAAGTCCGAGGTGTACTCGAACATCGAGGCGCTGATGAACCACTTCAAGCTGATCATGGAGGGGCAGCGTCCGCCGAAGGGGGAGTGCTACCACGCGGTCGAGGGGGGCAACGGCGAGCTCGGCTTCTACATCGTCAGCGACGGCACGGGGCGCCCCTGGAAGGCGCGCTGCCGGCCGCCGTCGTTCGTCAACATGGGCAGCGCCCACCTGCAGCTCCTCGGGGCCCAGGTGGCCGACATCGTCCCGATCTTCGGGCAGATCAACATGATCGGAGGCGAGTGTGACCGCTAGTCCCGACACCGCCGCGACGCTGGAGTTCTCCCCGGCCGCGAAGGAGCGGCTGGAGTGGCTCCGGACCCGCTACCCGAAGGACCACCAGCGGGCGCTGATCCTGCCGGTCCTGTCGATGGCGCAGCGCGAGTTCGGCTGGGTCAGCCCCGAGGTCATCCACTTCGTGGCCGAGCAGATCCCCGTCCCCGCCATCCAGGTGGAGGAGGTCGCGACCTTCTACACGATGTACAACAAGCAGCCGATCGGGCGGTGGCACCTGCAGGTCTGCCACAACATCAGCTGCTCCCTGATGGGCGCGGAGATCGTGCTCGAGCACATCGAGAGCAAGCTCGGCATCCACCGCGGGGAGACGACGCCGGACGGCGAGTTCACGCTGATGGGGGCCGAGTGCCTGGGGTCGTGCGGGACCGCGCCGATGATGCAGGTCAACGACCACTACCACGAGAACCTGAGCCTCCAGGACGTCGACGACCTCCTCGACAAGCTGCGGGCCACCCCCGACCAGGAGCCGAAGGCCGAGGACCTGCCGTTCGGCTGCGGCAGCGGTCCCTCGCGGGCGCTCCCGCGCGACGGCAAGCGGCTCGAGGCGGGGCGCGCGGTGCACATCCCGCACTTCGGGGAGACGCCGCTGACCCACGAGGTGGCCGAGCGGGAGAAGACGGCGGCGGGCACCCCCGAGGTGGACGCCTGGGAGCCGCAGGGGATGGCGCGATGAGCAATTACCCCGTCCTCGACGGCTGCAAGACGATCCTCAACTACGAGCGGGGGACCGAGTCCTGGCCGCTCGCCTCGTACGAGTCGCGCGACGGCTACCAGACGTCCAAGTCCGTGCTCAAGGGGGGCAAGTACCAGCCCGCGGAGCTGCTCGCCGAGGTCAAGGAGAGCGGGCTGCGGGGGCGCGGCGGCGCCGGCTTCCCCACCGGGCTGAAGTGGTCGTTCCTCCCCAAGGAGCCCGAGCACCCCGTCATCCTCGCCGTCAACGCGGACGAGTCGGAGCCGGGAACCTTCAAGGATCGCGTGATCATGGAGGAGAACCCTCATGTACTGCTCGAGGGGATCGTCCTCAGCTGCTACGCGATGGGTTCGAACACGGCGTACATCTACTGCCGCGGCGAGTACGTGCCGTCGCTGAAGCGGATGCACTACGCGATCGAGGAGGCCTACGCGGCCGGTCACCTCGGCGCGGACATCTACGGCAGCGGGTTCTCCTGCGACGTCACGCTCCACAGCGGCGCCGGCGCCTACATCTGCGGCGAGGAGACCGGCCTCATCGAGTCGCTGGAGGGGAAGAAGGGCCAGCCCCGGATCAAGCCCCCGTTCCCGGCGGTCTACGGCGTCTTCGGCTACCCCACCATCGTCAACAACGTCGAGTCCATCGCGGCGGTCGTCTACATCGCGGCCGAGGGCGGCAAGGCGTACCGGCAGTGGGGCTCCGAGAAGTCGACGGGGAGCAAGCTGTTCAGCGTCAGCGGCCCGGTGAAGCGGCCCGGCGTCTACGAGGTCCCGATCGGGATCCCCTTCGAGACGTTCCTGAAGGACCACTGCGGCGGGATGCTCGACGGCGTCGGGCTCAAGGCGCTGATCATCGGCGGCAGCAGCGTCCCGGTGGTGACGGGCGAGACGGCGCTGAAGATCAACATGGACTACGAGTCCTGCGAGGAGCACGGCACGCTCCTCGGCAGCGGCGGCGTCATCGTGATCGGGGAGGGGACCTGCATGGTCCGGGCCCTGATGGTGATCCTCCGCTTCTACCACCACGAGTCGTGCGGCCAGTGCACGCCGTGCCGCGAGGGGACGGGCTGGATCGAGCGGATCGTCACCCGCATCGAGCACGGCCAGGCGACCGCCGGGGACATCGACGAGCTGTACCGCATCGCCGACAACATGGAGCTCCGCACGATCTGCACGCTCGCGGACGCCGCGGCGTGGCCGACCAAGAGCTTCATCGACGTCTTCCGGGACGAGTTCGAAGCCCACGTCGAGCAGGGCTGCTGCCCCTACGGCAACGCGTTCCCCGACCACCTCAACCTCCGCGGCGGCGGCGCGCCTCAACGGCGAGAGGATCCTGAGCATGCGTTCATCGCTTGATCGCTCACGCAAAGGCGCAAAGGCGCCAAGGTTCGATCGCCGTCGGCACGCCGATCGGAATGCCCGCATGAATCCCCTTCTTTGCGCCTTTGCGCCTTTGCGTGAGATGCATGACTGATTCGGTAACGCTCACGATCGACGGCGTCTCCGTCACCGTCCCCAAGGGGACCAAGGTGATCGAGGCGGCGAAGCAGGCGGGGAAGAACGTCCCCCACTTCTGCTACCACCCCGGGCTGCCCGTCGACGGCAACTGCCGGATGTGCATCTGCGACATCCGGACCTGGAACCCGCGCGCCGAGAAGCACATGCCCGCGCGCCGGCCCGCCGTCGCCTGCTGGGAGGACGCCCAGGAGAACATGCAGGTCTTCACCGACACCGAGGAGGTCCGCAAGTCGCGGGCGACGGTGATGGAGTTCCTGCTCATCAACCACCCCATCGACTGCCCCATCTGCGACAAGGCCGGCGAGTGCATGTTGCAGGACTACTACATGCTCCACGACAAGCAGAAGTCGGAGCTGCGCGAGGAGAAGGTCCACAAGCCGCGCCTCGTCCCGTTCGGGGAGCGCATCGTCTACAACGGCGAGCGCTGCATCCTCTGCAGCCGCTGCACGCGGTTCACCGAGCACGTCACGAAGACCCACGAGCTGGGGATCGTCAACCGCGGCGACCGGGCCGTCGTCGAGGTCGTCGAGGGGGGTGACTTCGCCAACGCGTACACCGACTGCGTGGCCGACATCTGCCCCGTCGGGGCGCTGACGAAGACCGACTTCCGGTTCAAGAAGCGCGTCTGGTTCCTCAAGCACACCGACGGCGTCTGCGGCGGCTGCTCCCGGAACTGCAACACGGTCGTCGACCACGACGGCTCCGAGGTCATCCGGATCATGCCGCGCGAGCGCCGGGGCGTGAACGACTGGTGGATGTGCAACGAGGGGCGCGACCTCTACAAGGAGCACGCCGCGATGGCGCGGCCGAGCTCCATCCTCCGGATCGACGGCGGCTCGACCGGCGACCTCGCGAAGATCCAGGCCTGGGTCGGCGAGCAGCTCGCGGCCCACAAGAAGTCCGCGGCGGCCGCGGTCCTGGTGAGCCCCTGGATCAGCAACGAGGAGGCGTGGCTGCTGAGCTTCGTCCTCGGGAAGCTGAAGATCCCCCACGCCGACGTGATGACGTGCCGGACCGACGGCTACCCCGCCGACGACCTCCTCCACACGGACGACCACAACCCCAACCGGGCCGGCGCCATCGCCGCGGGCATCGTCCCCGACAAGAAGAACGGCAAGGGGCTCGCCGACATCAAGGCGGCGATCGAGGCGGGCGAGATCGACTTCCTCCTCGTCTGGGGGCCGCACCTCGCGAACGACCTCGACGTCGCCTCGCTGAGCAAGGTGAAGATGGTCGTCCAGATCACCGACGAGCGGGACGCGGTCAGCGACGTCGCCGCCGCGGTACTGTCCGTCCGGTCCTGGGCCGAGCGGGACGGGACGTGGACCAACTGCGACGGCCACGCCTCCCGCTTCCGCCGCGCGCTCCGGGCCCCCAAGGGCGCCCAGGACGGGTTCGCGCTCCTCGTCGAGCTGGCCGGGGCGGCCGGCGTCAAGGCGCCCGCGACGACGCTCCGCGACGCCCGCAAGAAGCTCAAGCAGGAGCCCGACAGCGACGTCCGCGTCGTCGCCGACGGCAAGTTCACGTTCCCGGAGCAGGCGGCCCTGTACCGCCACACCTCCGGCGCGCTGGAGGTGTGACGTGGACTGGGCCTTCGTCGTCGTCGCGGTGATGAACCTGGCGTTCGTCCTCGGCCTGCTGCTCAACCTGGGCGGGATCCTCACCTGGGTCGAGCGGAAGCAGGCCGCCGTGATGGCCAACCGGATCGGCGCCAACCGCGCCTACATCCCCGTCCCCCTCCCCAAGAAGGGGGGCGGCTTCCGGTGGACCAAGAAGTTCACGCTGATCGGCCTCTGGCACGGCATCGCCGACGGCGCGAAGATGATCACGAAGGAGGACTACACGCCCCCCTTCGTCGACAAGTACGTCTACAACCTCGCCCCCTGGTTCGCGGTCATCCCCGTCCTGGTGACGTTCGCGGTCATCCCCTTCGGCGGCCCCTTCCAGCCGGGCGTCATGCTCGGCGACGTGTTCGGGTTGGTGGGCGCCGACTTCGCCTCGGAGTGGGCGCTGACCTTCTTCGGCGAGCGGACCTACCAGATGCAGCTCGCCGACCTGAACGTCGGCCTCCTCTTCGTCTTCGCGGTCGGCTCGACCGGCATCTTCGCGGCGGCGCTCGCGGGCTGGTCCTCGAACAACAAGTACTCGCTGCTCGGCGCGCTCCGGTCGAGCTCCCAGATGATCTCCTACGAGGTCTTCATGGGGATGGCGATCCTCGGCCTCGTCGTCGTCTACGGCACCGTCGACATGAACGCCATCGCGCAGATGCAGGGCGACACCTGGTTCGGGTTCATCCCGAAGTGGGGCATCTTCCTGCAGCCGCACATGTTCTTCATCTTCCTGGCCGCGCTGATGGCCGAGAACAAGCGCGTCCCCTTCGACATGCCCGAGGCCGAGTCCGAGCTCGTGGCGGGCTACTTCACCGAGTACAGCGCCATGAAGATGGGGCTGTTCATGATGTCGGAGTTCCTCGAGATCGCGGTCATCGCGGGCCTCGTGACGGCGCTCTTCTTCGGCGCCTACCACGTCCCCGGCGTCCACGGCGCCGGCGACGCGATGTACTGGGCGGCCCACCCCGAGCTGACCCCCGGCAACTTCGTCTTCGGCATGGAGGTGCCGCACGTCGTGGTGGTCGGGCTGCGGGTCCTCAGCTTCCTCGGCAAGCTGGCCTTCTTCTGCTGGTTCCAGATCCTGATTCGCTGGACGCTGCCGAAGTTCCGGTACGACCAGATCATGCGCCTGGGGTGGAAGATCCTGCTCCCCCTGAGCCTCGCCAACCTCGTGCTGACGGCCGTCGTCGTCGTGCTGATCGGAGGCTGACGGATGTCGAATCCCGAGCTCGGCAAGAACCCCGGGTTCCGCAACCTGATCGAGGGCCAGGTCCTCCCCCAGGCGGCGTACCAGGGCGAGTTCACAGAGGGTGAGATCGTCACCTACTACAACCCCGAGAAGATGACGTGGGCGGAGCGGATCTACCTCCCCTACGTCCTCGCCGGGCTGGGGCTGACGGCGAAGATCTTCCTGAGGAACATGAAGACCTGGTTCGTCTGGCTGACGTACTGGGTGCGGGGGAAGGCGAAGGACGCCAAGAAGGGCGCGACCACCGTCTACTACCCGCACGAGATGCGGCCGGACTTCAGCCCCGTCAACCGCGGCAAGCACATCCTGACGATGCGCGGCAACGGCGATCCGCAGTGCGTCGCCTGCTACATGTGCGCCACGGCGTGCCCCGCCTTCTGCATCCACATCGTCGCCGGCGAGCACCCCGACCCGGCCATCGAGAAGTACCCGGTGCGCTTCGACATCGAGATCGACAAGTGCATCTTCTGCGGGTACTGCGAGGAGGCGTGCCCGGTCGACGCCATCCGGCTGACGACCGACGTCCACCTCGTCGACTACAAGCGCGAGCGCATGGTCTACGACCGCTCCTACCTGCTGAGCTGGAACCCCACCCACGTCGCCGACGAGCACGTCTACCCCGGCGACCGCCCCAAGAAGATCTGATGTCGACCGCCTTCCTGTACTTGTTCTGCGCCTGCAGCGTGATCGGAGCGGTGGGGACCGTCGTCCAGCGGCACCCGATCCACGCCGCGCTGTCGCTGCTGGGCTCGATGCTCAGCCTCGCGGCGATCTACGCGCTGCTCAACGCCCACCTCATCGCCGCGCTCCAGGTCCTCATCTACGCGGGCGCGATCATCATCCTGGTCGTCTACGTGATCATGCTGCTGCAGGTCGGCTCCGACGACACGGCGATGGTCTTCCGCAAGGCCTGGCTGTGGGCGCTGCCGCTGGTGCTGCTCTTCGCGGTGCTCTTCGGCAAGGCGCTCTTCCCCCTCGAGGGGGCCGTCGCGGCGCCGCTGCTCGACGGGGTCGTCGTCTGTCCCCCGGGGGAGGAGTGCGAGGCCGACTGCGCCGACGGGAAGGACACCGACGGCGACGGCCTGACCGACTGCAACGACCCCGACTGCGGCCCCACGGAGCAGTGCTTCGGCACGGTCGCGGGGGTCGGCGCGCAGCTGATGGGGCCGTACATCCTGCCCTTCGAGGTCAGCTCCCTGCTGCTGCTGGCGGGGATGATCGGCGCGGTCCTGCTGACCGGGCGGCGCCCCGAGGAGCTGGAGGACGCGCACGCGCCGGTCGCCATCGCGGACTTCGATCCCGAGGGCGCGCAGGCGGGCGGCCGCGTCCACGAGCCGGCGAAGGAGGACGACTGATGGTGGTCCCCCTCGAGATGCTGCTCGGCCTGGCCTTCGTGCTGCTGTCCATCGGGGCGGCGGGCGTGATGATCCGGCGCAACCTCCTCGTCGTGCTGATGAGCATCGAGCTGATGCTCAACGCCACGAACTTCGCCTTCGTCGCCGTCGCCCGATCGCTGGGGGACACGGCGGGGCACGTGATGGTCCTGATGATCTTCGTCGTCGCCGCCGTGGAGGTGGCCGTCGGGATGGCCATCGTCGTCAACATGTTCCGCCAGCGGGACAGCATCAGTGTCGACGTGTTCGGCACGATGAAGGGCTGAGGTCGTGGACGCGCTCCTCCTCGGCCTCGTCCTGCTCCTGCCGCTCCTCGGCGCGGCGTTCAACGGGCTCCTCGGCAAGCGCTTCGGCGACCAGGCGGTGTCCATCGTCGGCATCGGCGCCGTCGCCGTCCCCGGGGTCATCGCGTGGTGGTTGCTGTGGCAGCTGATCAGCCACGGCGGCGAACACGGCGTCCACATCGCGGTCGACTTCTTCGAGTGGATCCACGTCGGCACGTTCGAGGTGAACTTCGGCGTCTACCTCGACGAGCTGTCGGCGGTGATGCTCCTGATCGTCACCAACATCGGGGCGCTGATCCACCTGTACAGCGTCGGGTACATGAAGGGCGACCCCGCCTACTGGCGCTTCTTCTGCTACCTGAACCTGTTCATCTTCTCGATGCTCTGCCTGATCCTCGGCAGCAACCTCGTGGTGCTCTTCCTCGGCTGGGAGGGGGTCGGCCTCTGCAGCTACCTGCTGATCGGCTTCTGGTACGAGAACCGGGAGTACGCCAAGGCGGGCAAGAAGGCGTTCGTGACGAACCGCGTCGGCGACTTCGGCTTCGCGCTGGGGATGATGGGGCTGTTCGCGCTGTTCGGGACGCTCGAGCCCACCGAGATCAACCACGCGCTGGAGAAGGGGGCCCCCGCGGGCGTCCAGATGTGGCAGCTCGAGGCGATCGCGCTCTGCCTGTTCGTCGGGGCGACGGGCAAGTCGGCGCAGATCCCGCTCTTCGTCTGGCTGCCGGACGCGATGGCGGGCCCGACCCCGGTGAGCGCCCTCATCCACGCGGCGACGATGGTGACCGCCGGCGTCTACATGATCGCCCGGCTCAACGGCCTCTTCTTCGCGGCCGAGTTCGCGAGCAGCGTCGTGCTCTACATCGGCGCGGCGACGGCGCTCCTGGCGGCGACCATCGGCCTCGTCCAGAACGACATCAAGAAGGTCCTCGCCTACTCCACGGTGAGCCAGCTCGGGTTCATGTTCGTCGCGATGGGGGCGGGCGCGTGGGCGGTCGGCATCTTCCACCTGATGACGCACGCGTTCTTCAAGGCGTGCCTCTTCCTCGGGTCCGGCTCGGTCATCCTCGCGATGCACCACGAGCAGGACATGCGCTTCTACGGCGGCCTGTCGAAGTACATGCCGAAGACGTACTGGACGTTCCTCGCGGCGACGCTCGCGATCGCGGGCATCTTCCCGTTCGCGGGGTTCTTCTCGAAGGACGAGATCCTGTGGTTCGCCTACGCGTCGGAGCGAGGCCACCCGGCGGTCTACGTCGTCGTCCTCGCGGCCGCCTTCTGCACCGCCTTCTACATGTTCCGGATCATGTGGATGACCTTCTGGGGCGAGCACCGCGGCGTGCCCGAGGGGCACGGTCACGGGCACGGGGACGACGACCACCACGGGGACGACCACCACGACGACCACCACGGCGGCGAGCCGCAAGAGTCGCCGTGGACGATGACGGTGCCGCTGATCGTGCTCGGCGTGCTGTCGGCGGTGGGCGGCTTCCTCGGCGTCCCGCACCTCATCGGCGACAAGGTCGGCCACTTCCCGAACGTCATCGAGGAGTGGCTCCACCCGGTCTTCGCCGCGAGCAAGGTCGAGTACCTCCACAACGACGGCCTCGCCTGGGGGCTGATGGGGTTGAGCCTCGCCGTAGCCCTCGGGGTGTGGGGCCTGACCGCGCTCCTCTGGCGGGGCAAGGACAAGCTGACCCACCCGATCGACCGGATCGGCTGGCTGAAGGACCTCCTCTGGAACAAGTGGTACGTCGACGAGCTCTACGAGTTGGCGATCATCGGGCCCATCGTCCGCGTCAGCCGTGAGGTGCTCTGGAAGATCGTCGACGAGGTGATCATCGACGGCACGGTCAACCTCGTCGGCGGCGTCTGCAAGTCGGTCGCCGACGGGCTCGGCCGGCTGCAGAACGGCGACGTCGGCAACTACGCGACCGTGATGGTGGGCGGGATGCTCTTCCTGCTGCTGTGCCTCGCGGGATACGGGCTCTGGTAATGGGCGAATTCGGCATCCTGTCGCTGGTCACGTTCCTGCCGCTGCTCGGCGGGCTCGTGCTGCTCTTCATCCCGGCGGAGAAGGTCGGCCTCATCAAGCAGTGGGCGCTCGGCGTCGCCTGCCTCGGGTTCGCGGTGTCCATCCCGCTGCTGACCTACGACGGCGGCCGCAAGGGCGGCATGGAGTTCGTCGAGAAGGCGGACTGGGTCCCCTCGCTGGGCATCTCGTGGCACCTCGGGCTCGACGGCATCTCGCTGTGGCTGGTGATGCTGACGACGTTCCTCGGCCCCATCGTCGTGCTCGGCGCGTGGTCGGCGGTCAAGACGCGGCACCGGGAGTTCTTCTTCCACCTGCTCGCGCTGCAGACGTTCATGATCGGCACGTTCGTCGCGGCGAACCTGGCGGTCTTCTACCTGTTCTGGGAGCTGATGCTCGTCCCGATGTTCTTCCTCATCGGGGTGTGGGGCGGCAACGAGCGCATCTACGCGACCGTCAAGTTCGTCCTCTACACGGTCTTCGGCTCGATGCTGATGCTGGCGGCCATCTTCTACCTGTACTGGCTGCACCACGAGCAGTTCGGCACCTGGAGCCTCGAGTTCGCGGACCTCTACCGCGTCCAGATGGGGCTGTCGGTGCAGTCCTGGATGCTGCTCGCGTTCGGGCTCGCGTTCGCCATCAAGGTGCCGATGTTCCCGCTCCACACGTGGCTCCCCGACGCCCACGTCCAGGCGCCCACGGCGGGGTCGGTCATCCTCGCGGGCGTCCTCCTGAAGATGGGGACGTACGGCTTCCTCCGGCTCGGCATGCCGCTCTTCCCCGGGGCCGTCTACGAGTGGGGCTGGGTGGTCATGCTGCTGAGCGTGATCGGCATCATGTACGGCGCCTGCGTGGCGATGGTCCAGCCGGACATGAAGAAGCTGGTCGCCTACAGCTCGGTCAGCCACATGGGCTTCATCATGCTCGGCGTGTTCGCCCTGAACCACCAGGGCGTCGAGGGCGGCATCCTCCAGATGCTCAACCACGGCATCAGCACGGGCGCGCTCTTCCTCCTCGTCGGGGTCATCTACGAGCGGACGCACACGCGGGACATCTGGTCGTACGGCGGCATCGCCAAGATCGTCCCCGTCTACGCGACGATCTTCATCATCGTGGCGCTGAGCTCGGCGGGGCTGCCGGGGACGAACGGGTTCGTGGGCGAGTTCCTGACGCTGCTCGGCGCCTTCCGCTGGGGCTACGCGCAGCACGCCGGGGGAGCCGGCTTCATGGCGTCCTACGGGTTCGTCATCTTCGCCTGCACGGGCGTCATCCTCGGCGCCGTCTACCTGCTGTGGATGATCGAGCGGGTCTTCTTCGGGAAGGTGATCCAGGAGCGGAACAAGCACATCCCGGACCTGAACCGCCGCGAGCTGGCGGTGTTCGCGCCGCTGCTCGTCATGATCTTCTGGCTGGGTCTCTACCCGAAGCCGTTCATCGAGAAGATGGAGCCGACGGTCGACACCTGGCTGCTCGACGTCGAACGGGGGGCGGCGCAGACGGCGGAGCTGCCGCCGGATCTGGGGTCACCAGGGTCGCCGACCCTGGAATCGGCGCTCGCTGACGCGGGGGAGGGGACGGATCGATGAATGTCGACCTCGACTTCAGCCTGATGGTCCCCGAGCTGATCCTCGCCGCCGGCGCGATCCTCGTGCTCCTCCTCGACGCGTTCCTCGTGCCCCCCGGGCCGAGCCGCGACGAGGACGACCCGCGCGACGTCACCCTCGGCGTCAGCGTGCTCGCGTGCGCCGTCGCGGCGGTCTGGACGCTGGTCGTGCTCGGCGCCGACGCCTCGACCCGCGTCAGCTTCGGCGGCCTCTTCGTGGTCGACGGGTTCAGCCTCTTCTTCAAGGAGGTCGTCCTCATCGGCGCCGGCCTGTCGCTGCTCCTGAGCGACCAGTGGCTCCGCAACCAGCGCATGCCCGCGGCGACGTCCCACTGCCTCGTCCTCATCGCGACGGCGGGGATGATGTACATGATCTCCGCCGGCGACCTCGTGATGCTCTTCCTGGGGCTCGAGGTGATGTCGATCCCGATCTACTGCCTCGCCGCGTCGCTGCGGTGGGACGACCGGTCGGTGGAGGCGGGGGTCAAGTACCTCGTCCTCGGCTCCTTCGCGACGGCGCTGATGCTCTTCGGGATGGCGCTGCTGTACGGCTTCGCGGGGTTCGAGACGGGCGTCGGCTCGATGAGCCTCGCGCACATCCAGAACGCCATCCTCGAGCACGGCGGGCCGCTGCCCGCGTACGCGTTCGCGGGCGGGCTGCTGGTGATGGTCGGCCTGCTCTTCAAGGTCAGCGCGGCCCCCTTCCACCTCTGGACGCCGGACGTCTACGAGGGCGCGCCGACGGCGATCACGGCGTACATGTCGGTGGCGGTGAAGGCGACGGCGGCGGCGGTGATCCTCCGCGTCTTCGGCGGCCCGCTGCTGGAGCTGATGGGGCTGACGGGGCTGCTGTGGGGCGTGGCCGCGCTGACGATGATCGTCGGCAACGTGGTCGCGCTGACGCAGGACAACGTCAAGCGGATGCTGGCGTACAGCTCGATCGCCCACGGCGGCTACATCCTCGTCGGCGTCCTCGCGGCGAGCCCGGCCGGGCAGGCGGCGGTGCTGTACTACGCGCTGGCCTACACCGTCGGCAACATCGCGGCGTTCGGGGTCCTCATCCACCTGAGCCGCCAGGGCCACGACGTCCAGACGTTCGACGACCTCCGCGGCCTCGGCGCCCGCTTCCCCGTGGTCGGGCTGGTGATGACGATCGCGATGCTCTCGCTGATCGGCATCCCGCCGTTCGCGGGCTTCTTCGCGAAGTTCGCGGTCTTCAAGGCGGCCGTCAGCAGCGGCTTCGTGGGGCTGACGATCCTCGGCCTGCTGACGTCCGCGATCTCCTTCGCCTACTACATCCGCCCGCTGGTGGTGATGTTCATGAAGGACGAGCCCGGCGCCCCCGCCCCCACCCCCGCGCTGCAGCCGCGCCTCGCGCTGGGCATCGCGATCGCGACCATCGCGGTCGTCGCCCTGGGCGTCATGCCCGACCGCTACCTGGACTGGGCGGCGGCCTCGGTCCTCGCGTTCGCCTGGTAGGGAGAAAAATCCGGCCTGATCAGGCACACTTGAAGGTCCGAATACTCGGACCGTCGAGGAGCACCGGTGTCGGCACAGGAGGTACGCAAGGCGGGATCGCGGGTCGCGCTTCACGCTGACGGCAGCAAGGGGCTGACCCTCGCCGTCGTCCTGCACTTCCACCAGCCCACCGGCGTCTCCCCCAAGGTCCTCGACGAGGCCTTCGACCGCGTCTACGACCCGCTGCTGGACCGCCTCGAGCAGAGCCAGCAGGTGCGCCTCAACCTGCACTTCACGGGGACCATCCTCGAGCACGCCGTCGCGCAGTACCCGGCCTTCCTCGACCGGCTGTCGCGGCTGTGGGACGACGAGCGGATCGAGCTCCTCGGCGGCGCGTTCCACGACCCCGTCCTCCCCGCCATCCCCGAGCGCGACGCCGTCGGCCAGCTCCAGTACACCGCGAACTTCTACAAGAAGCACTTCGACAAGCTCCCCAAGGGCGCCTGGCTGTGCCTCCGGGCGTGGGACCCGTCGCTCATCCGGGCGCTGGTCCGGGCGGGGGCGACGTACACGCTGCTCGACGACGCCCAGTTCCTCACCGCCGGGCTGCACCCCGACGACATCCACGGCCACTACACGACCGAGCGGGCGGGGCACGCCATGTCGGTGTTCGCCATCGACGCGTCGATGGTCGCCGCCGTCGCCGGGGACGACGACCTCAAGCCGGCGCTGGAGCGGCTCGCAGGCCTGTCCGCGGGGAGCCACCCCGAGGTGTTCGCGGGCGACGGCGACGAGCTCGTCCGGACCGGCCGGATGGACGTCCTCATGGACGCCCTGGAGTCCGAGTACTGGCTCAAGACGATGCTGCTGGAGCACGCCTGGGGCCACTTCCCCCACCGCGGCCGCGTCTACCTCCCGACCAGCAGCCAACCCGAGATCGGCGAGTGGTGCCGCCCCGCCGCCGCCGCCCAGCGGCAGCGCGACCTCGAGCGGGAGCTCGCCGCCATGGGGGTCCTCGCCCAGGCCCAGCAGCTCGCCGGGGGCGTCGTCTTCGACAACTTCCTCGTCAAGTACCCGGAGGTGAACCGGCTCCACAAGCGAATGCTCCGGGTCAGCTCCCGCATCGACGAGCTCCGCGCCGCCCTCGCCCGCCACCACCGCAACGGCAAGAACGTCGACAAGGCGCGCGGCTTCCTGGAGAAGGCGTGCTCGGCGCTGTGGCGTTCGCAGAACCACAGCGTGTACTGGCACGGCGGTCCGCTGAACACCGGCGTGTACGACCCCATCCTGCGGCAGCGGACGCTGCGCGAGCTGCTCCTCGCGGAGAAGGTCGTCGACCGCGTGCTCGACGGGAAGAAGCCGCCCCCGTGGGACGCCCGGGTCGCCGACCACGACGCCGACGGGCGCGACGAGGTGCTCGTCCGGACGAAGTTCCTGTCCGCCATCGTCCACCCCGGCGACGGCGGCACGCTGTCGGAGCTGGACCTCCGCCAGGTCGCGATCGCCCTCCACTCGTCGCTGTGCCCCGTCGAGGAGCCCTACCACCAGCGGTTCGTGGGCAACGAGGTGGCGCTGGTCGTCGACGACGAGAACCCGCTGCCGGGGCTGATGGTCGACGAGGAGGTCGAGCCGGCGCTCGCCGGGCTGGTCCTCGACACCGTCCCCCGCGCCTGCTTCCAGGACCTCTTCCTCGGCCCCGAGACGACGCTCGACAGCTGGTCCCGGCGGCAGTTCCGGGACCTCGGCGACTTCGCCGGATCGCAGTACGTGATGATGAAGGCGGTCGCCCCGGGGGCCAACGGGCACGCCGATCGGGGCGAGGTCGTCGTGGGCCGGTCCGGGGTCGTGAAGGAGCCCGGCCGGTCGCTCCTGCTCCGGATCGAGAAGCGGTTCGGGTTCGACGTCGGCAGGGCGCGGATGCACGTCACCCACGCGCTCGCCAACCGGTCCCGCGAGCCCGCCTCGGTCTGGTTCGGGCTGGAGTGGACGCTCGGCCTCCCCGGCGGCGATCCCGACGCCGTCACGCTGAAGGCGCTGGACGCGGACGACAACGAGCGCGTCGTCAGCCTCGCCGACGGCCCTCACGACCTCGGCGAGGCGGCCTGGCTGGAGTGGGAGGACAAGGCCGCCGGCCTCGCGATCGTCGTCGAGCTGCCGCACCCCGTCGGCGTCTGGTGGGCGCCGGTGCGGACGATCCACCAGGGCGCCTACCGGTTCGCCGACACCATCCAGGGGAGCACGCTCCTGCTCCACAGCGCGATGGGCGTGTGGGGCGAGGAGGAGAGCCGGATGTCACTCCGGGTCGACTTCCTCCCGGTCACGTCGTAGCGCCAGCGCCGCCGCCGCGGGCACCAGCAGCGCCACCTCCTCGCCGCCGTCGCCGTCCCCGGCGCAGTCCGCGCAGTCGGCGGGGCCCGCGTCGTCCTCGTCCTCCGGCTCGGGATCCGGGGGACGCTCGGGGAACGGGCCGCGGATCGCGATCGTCATCGCGTCGTTCTGGAGGTTGACGAACATCGTCCGCCAGTCCGGCGAGAAGCAGACGCCCGCGATCTCGCTGCCGCTGAACGCGTTCTTCGCGAAGTCGAAGACGTTCCCGTCCTCGTCCAGCCCGCGGACGTACTGGAAGGCCTCGCCGTCCTCGGCCATGAAGAGCTGGTCCCAGGGGGCGACGCAGATGTTGTCGGGCATGTCGAGGACGTCGCGGTCCTCCGACTGGGCGACCAGCTCCAGCGTCCCCTCGTCGGGGCGGAGGCAGAAGACCTGGCCGCCGTAGACGGGGCCGCCGGACGTGCTGCAGACGTAGATCCGGTCGCCGTGGTGCCAGATGCCCTCGCCGCGCCGGATCAGGGCGGCGCCGAGGCCGCGCGCGGTGAACCGGAGCGAGTCCGTGGACGGCGTCGGGTCGGGGAGGTCCACCCAGTCGACGTCCCACACATCGCCGACGGCCGCCCCGACGGCGAGGTTCGCCTCGTCCTCGCCGACGACCCGCATCGCCTGGAGCGTGCCCTCGAACGGCTCGGCGGGATCGTCGGGGACGAAGCGGTAGAGGCACGAGTCGCCGCGGTCCTCGGTCAGGTAGGCGATGTTCGTGGCCGGGTCGATCGCCGCGGCCTCGTGGTTGCAGCGTCCGTAGCCGTCGATCCGGACCGGCTCGGCGACCGCGTCGGCCTCCGGATCGCACAGGAAGACGAAGCCGTGATCGGTGGACGTGTCCTCCTCACAGCTCAGCCACCCCCAGGGAGACGGCCCGCCGGCGCAGTTCCGGCGGGTGCCCGTCAGGACGAGGTTCGAGGAGACGACCTCGAGCGTCTCGGGGTCGATCACCACGCGGGTCACGCCGCCGTGGACGCCGGCGTCGTAGGCCTCGTCGGGGACGTCGCCGTCGGGGTACGCGCTGGACGCCAGGGCCGCGCCGAGCTCGTGGTTCCGCATCAGCACGTACAGGCCGTCGGCGGACTCGAAGCAGGCCATGCCGTCGTGCGCGGCGGGGACGACGTAGCCGTCCGACATCGCCACCGCCCCCTGCTGGAGGATCGTGTACGTGAACCCCTCGGGGAGGTCGAGGACGCCGTCGGGGTCCTCCACCAGCGCCCCGAACGACGCCTGCGCGATGCGAGGCCGGACCATCGACGAGCCGACCCCCGTCCCCGCCCCCGCGGCCGCCAGCGCGCTCAGCCTGAGGAAGGAGCGGCGGTCCATCGCCGGCCTACAGGTACTGGGCCAGGAAGTCGTCCTTGAGCGACCCCGGGTGGTTGCGGAAGACGATCTTGCCGTCCTTGTCGATCAGCGCCGCGGCGGGGATGCCGCTGACGTTGTAGTTGCGCGACGTCGTCCCCGTGTCGATGGCGACCGGGATGGTCAGCCCGTTCTCGGCGAGGTACTCGCGGACCTTGTCGGTCGTCTGCCCCTTGGAGTTCTTCGTCACCGCCAGCAGCACGAAGTCCTTGTCCTTGTTCGCCTGCCAGAGCTCCTCCATGTTGGGCATCTCGCGCCGGCAGTGGGGGCACCACGTCGCCCAGAAGACGAGCAGGACGGTCTTTCCGCGGAGCTCCTCGATGGTGCCGTAGTCGTCGCCCAGCCACTCCTCGATGTCCAGCGCGGGGGCCTCGGCGCCCATCATCTGGAGGCTCTGGAGCTGCGTCCGCGCGGACCGCGTGAGGCGGTCGCGGGGGAAGTCGTCGACCATCCGCTGGTACAGCCGGATCGCCGTCTCCTTGTCGTCCTTGCCGGCCGCCGCGCGGGCGACGTTGCTCAGCGCGCGGGGGGCGTTCTTGGCGGTGGGGAACGTGGACGCGAGCTCGATGGCGGACGCCTCGGCGCCGGCCAGGTCGCCCATCTCCACCTGCAGCGCGGACTTGTTCAGCAGCGCGTCCGCCAGCGACTCGTCGCCGGGGTGGTTCTTCGACGCGTCGTCCCACTTGGCGATCGCCTTGCCGTACAGCGCGCGCTGCTCGTCGTTGATCGGGTCGCCGCGCTTCTGGTTCGGCTGGCGCGCCCGCTTCCCCTCCTGCATGAACGACTTCCCCTCGGCGACGGTCACCAGGCCGAGGTACTGCGACTTCGGGTACGCGCTCCGGAACGCCGCGGCCGCGTCCCGGGCGGGCTTGACCTCGCCGACCGACGCCTTCGCGTCGATCAGCATCGCGGCCACCGGCTCGGCCCAGGGCTTGCCCTCGCTGCTGTCCGCGAGCGTCACCAGGGACGGCTTCGCGGCGCGCGCGTTGCCGGTGCTGAGGTGGGCCACGGCGCGCTTGTACTCGGCGAGGAGGACGGCGTCGGTGAAGCTCTCCGTGATCGTGGGGACGAGGAAGCGGGAGTCCTCGGGCGGCTTCGGCTCGGCCTTGTCCTTGCCGTCGCCGGGCTTGCGGCCGGCGAGGAGCTCCTGCTTCTCCTCCTCGGACAGCCGCCGGATGGTGCCGCCGGTGTTGTTGACGACGTTCCCCTGGAGGCCGCCGTCGTCCTTCTTGTCCGCGTCCGCCGTCGCCGCGTCCGCCGCGGGGGCCGGCCCCGGCGCCGTCGCCGCGGTCGTTTGCGCCGAGTTGGCGCCCGCCCAGTAGCCGCCCGCCGCGCCGATCACGAGCAGCGCGAGCGAGAACGCCATGGTGGCGGGGGTCAGGACGACGGAGCCGGGGGGCGGGGAGGCGGGGGTCTTGTCATTCATGGCGGGCCGGAGAGTAACCACTCGCGAACGGCTACGCTAGAGCGCGATGCCGCACCTGAGCCTGGTCATTCCGGCCTACAACGAGGAGCGCCGGCTCCCGGAGACCCTCCCCGTCGCGCTGGCGTGGCTGCGGGAGCAGTCGTTCACCTGGGAGGTCCGCGTCGTGGACGACGGATCGGAGGACGGGACGCGCGACGTGGTCGCTTCGCTGGCCGCCGACGAGCCGCGGCTGATCCTCCAGGCCGAGCCCCACCGCGGCAAGGGGGGGGCGGTCAAGGCGGGCATGCTCGCCTCGGACGCCGACTTCCGGTTCCTCTGCGACGCCGACTTCTCCATGCCCGTGCAGGAGGTGGAGCGGTTCCTGCCGCCGTACCTCGACGGCTACGACGTCGCCATCGGCACCCGGGAGGGGCCCGGCGCCGTCCGCGTGGGGGAGCCCGAGTCCCGCCACCTCATGGGGCGCGTCTTCAACGGCCTCGTGACGACCCTGCTCGTCCCCGGCATCGACGACACCCAGTGCGGCTTCAAGTGCTTCAGCGGGGCCGCCGCCGAGCGGCTCTTCCCCCACCAGACCATCGACGGGTTCGCCTTCGACGTGGAGATCCTCTACCTCGCGCGGCGGGCGGGGATGCGCGTCGTGGAGGTCCCGATCACCTGGTACTACATGGAGGCGAGCTCGGTGAAGCCGGTCCGGGACACGTGGCGGATGTTCAAGGAGGTCCTGAGGATCCGCATGGCCCACGCCGGGGGCGGCCGCTGAGGGCGATCCCCTTCTACGGCGTCGCTGTCGTCCTGATCGCGGGGGTCTGGCACGTCGCCGGGCAGGCGCCGCTCGCGGATGACGTCTCCGCCTGGCTCCCCTGGTACTTCGGCGGCGTCGCGGTCCTGCTCGCCGGTCCCTGGCTGTGGCCCCCCGACAAGCCGTCCCGCCCCGGCGTCCGGCTCGCGTTGATCGTGCTGTGCGCGGCGGCGATGCGACTCCCGCTGCTGGGGACCGCGCCGACCCTGTCCGACGACGTCTACCGCTACGTCTGGGAGGGCCGGCTGGTCGCCCTCGGCGGCGACCCCTGGGACATGCCCCCCGCCGACCTCGACCTCTCGGACGTCGTCGCGGTCGCGCCGGAGTGGGGGCTCATCAACCACCCCGAGCTGCCCGCGATCTACCCCGCCGGGGCGCAGTGGTTCTTCGCCCTCGTGACGGTCGCCGACGACAGCGAGCGGGCGATGCGGATCGCGCTGACGGTCGTCGACCTCCTCCTCGTCGTGGTCCTGGGGCGGCTGCTGCTCCTGACGCGGCGCCGGGTCGAGCCCGTCGTCCTGTACGCGTGGCACCCCCTGGTCGTGATCGAGGTCAGCGGCTCGGGCCACTACGAGCCCCTCGCCATCCTCCCGATGATCGCGGGGCTGCTCCTGATGCACGAGCTGCGCCCCCACGCCGGGTGGCTGGCGTGGGGCGCAGCGCTGGCGACCAAGTACCTCGGCGCGCTCCCCGCCCTCTTCGCGCTCCGGGCCGAGCTCCGTCGCTACGGTCCCGCCGCCGCGTTCACCGGCGGCGTCCTCCTCGTCTCCGTGATCGTCCTCCTGTCGCTCCCCTTCGCGCTGGACGGGAGCCTCCCCGTGGGCTCGACGGGGACCTACGCGGGCCACTGGGCGTTCAACGGGGCGCTCCACACCGTCCTCGAGCCTCGCGTCGGCTACCACCCCGCGCGCTGGATCTGCCTCGGGCTGCTCGTGCTGTGGACGGGGTGGGTGTTCACGCGCGGCTGGTCGCCGGCCCGGTCGTCGGCGTGGGTGTTCGCGGGGGTCCTCTACCTCAGCCCCGTCGTCCACCCCTGGTACGGGCTGTGGCTGCTCGCGCTCGTGCCGCTCTTCCCGACGCTCTTCGCCCTGCTCCTCACCGGCCTGTTGCCGCTCGCCTACCTGGCGTGGAGCTCGGAGTCGGCCGGCGGTCCGTGGGCGGTCCCCGACGCCGCGTGGCGGGCCGAATACGGGCTACCGCTGGCAGGCCTGGTGATCGACTGGCGCCGGCGAAGACGGCCGAAGGAATGAGCGAGCCGATCCCGAGGATCAGGAACGCCGTGGCGAAGAGCGCGAGGAACGGGAAGGGGACCCACAGCCCCTCGGTCAGCGCGAAGGCGGCGGCGGCGAGGTAGTAGAGCCCCGCCGCGGACTCGACCAGCGGCTGCACGCCGAGGCGCGGCCGGTAGCGGGCGACGCGCTTGCTGTCGCCGGCCTTGGGCGTCCGCACGAAGGGCGACCGCCGCCCCGTGACGGCCTCGAACACGGCGCGGGCGTTGTTCGGGGTCAGGCTCGCCCCCAGGCCGAGGACGAAGGGCACCAGCGGCACCTTCGACGTCCACCCCGCGCGGTCGAGCTCCCGCTCGCTCAGGGCGTAGAAGATCACCAGCCCCAGCGTCGCGAGGACGAAGATGGGGAGCTCGACGGCGAGGGCGATCCAGTCCATCCGCCCCGCCCGGACGACCAGCGCGGGGGGGAGCAGGAGCAGGAGCAGGACCATCAGCGGGTAGGCGAGGTTGTTGCCGAGGTGGAACGTCGCCTCGAGCTTGTGGCCGAGGGGCAGGGGCGCGCGCCAGATGGTGGGGAGGAGCTTCCGCGCGACCTGGATCGAGCCCTTCGCCCAGCGGTGCTGCTGGTTCTTGAAAGCGCGGGGATCCTCGGGCAGCTCGGCGGGGACCTCGAGGGCCTGGAGGTAGCGGAACCGCCACCCCGCGAGCTGCGCCCGGTAGGACAGGTCCAGGTCCTCGGTGAGCGTGTCGCCTTGCCACCCGCCGGCGTCCGCGATCGCGCGACGCCGCCACACCCCGGCCGTGCCGTTGAAGTTGAAGAAGCGGCCCGCGCGGAAGCGGGCGCCGTGCTCCATGACGAAGTGGCCGTCGAGCAGCACCGCCTGGGCCTTGCACAGCAGCGACCGGTCGCGGTTCAGGTGCCCCCACCGGGCCTGGACCATGCCGATCCCGGGGTCGTCCGCGATCGCGGGGAGGGCGCGCCGGAGGAAGTCCGGGGGGACCACGAAGTCGGCGTCGAAGATCGCGACGAAGGGGGCGGCGCCGCGCGGATCGGCGGCGTCCGCGTCGAGCCCCGCGGCCAGCGCGCCGGCCTTGAACCCGGTCCGGTCGGCGCGGGTGAGGACGACGACGTCGACCCCGCGGCGGCGGTGCTTGTCGGCGAGCGCGCGGGACAGCTCGACGGTGTCGTCGGTGGAGTCGTCGAGGATCTGGATCCGGAGCCGGTCGGCGGGCCAGTCCAGCGCGGCGACGTGGTCGACGAGCCGCTCGACGACGAAGCGCTCGTTGAAGATCGGGAGCTGGACGAGGACCGTGGGGCAGCGGTCGTCGGGGAGCGGGTCGGGGAGGGGGATCGCCCGGTCGCGGCCCCGGAAGTACTGGACGACGAGGCCGAGGCGGTGCGCGCCGAACACGCTCAGCAGCCCCACCGTCACGAAGTAGGCGCCGAGGACGAGGGCGTCGAGCCAGGGGAGGCCGGCGATCATCCGGCGGCCCGCGCGGGCCCGGCGCCGGGGGTCCGGTGCAGGGTGGGGGACTCGATGGTGGCCTCGTCCCCCTCCAGCCAGTCGGCGAGGACGGGGAGGACGCGGTAGAGGCAGACCTCACCGGAGATGAGGTCGCAGTGGCCCATCCCCGCCAGGCGGAGGTAGGCCGCGGTGGGGGACCCGGCGCGGTGGAAGGCGGGCTCCGCGATGTCCGGGGGCGCCAGCCCGTCCTTGGTCCCCGAGATCACGAGCAGCGGTGCCGTCATGCCCTCCAGCCCGCCGGTCTCGAACCCGACCACGCCCTCGTCGGGGCGGGGGCAGAGGTGCTTCCCCTCCTGCTGCATCTCGACGAAGAACCGCATCACGCCGGCGCTGACGTCCTCGAACGCGGTCGTGCACAGGGCCAGCGCCTCGCGGCGGGTGATGTGGCGGGTGTTGGTGTTCCACGAGATGCAGAGCCCGGGGAACGCGAAGATGATCGGCAGCGCGAGGTAGGTGGGGGGGACGACGCGGACGACGTCGCGCCTCTTGACCAGCGCCGAGCCGAAGTTCTGGACCGTCTGCAGGACCCGCCCCGGCCAGCGCCCCATCCGCATCGGACAGCCCAGGGTGACGACCCGGTGGAGCGCGTCGTCGCCGTGCAGGGCGACGTACAGGTAGATGAGGACGCCGCCCATGCTGTGGCCGATCCAGCTGACCTTGGGGGCCCCCGCGATGCGCCGGGCCTCGCGGATGATCGCGGGGACGTCGTGGCGGGGGTGGTCCATCAGGTCGTACGCCCACCGTTCGCCGGCCCGCTCGCCCCGGACGGGCGGCTTGCTCGTCGGCTCCCCCCGGTACTCGGCCACGAAGACGTCGTGCCCGCGCGCCGCGAGCGCCCGCGCGAGGCTGCCCCGCCGGGACAGCTCGAACGCCGTCCGGTTCATGTTGATGCCGTGGCCCAGGATCAGCGGGATCGGCCGCCGCTGCACGCCCTCGGGGGGGAGGAACCGGTGGAGGGTGAGGACCCAGCCGTCGTCCGTCCACACGGGGTGGCGCTCGTCGGCGACGGGGCCGCCCCGGACCCACACCGCGAGGACGGCGCACAGGGCGAGCCACACCGCGGCGATGATCAGGACGACGCTCATGGACCTCCTGCGTCCGTACGGACGGGAGCCGGCTCCGTTACGCGGCTAGCCCTCGACGAACGGACGGAGCCGCTTCGCCCGCGACGGGTGCCGCAGCTTGCGGAGCGCCTTGGCCTCGACCTGGCGGATGCGCTCGCGCGTCACACCGAAGTCCTGGCCGACCTCCTCGAGGGTGTGGTCGGCGTTCTCGTCGATGCCGAAGCGGAGCCGGAGCACGCGCTCCTGGCGGGGCGTCAGCGTGGCGAGCACCTTGCGCGTCTGCTCCTTGAGGCTGCGGCTGATGACCGCGTCCGCCGGGGAGACCGCGGAGACGTCCTCGATGAAGTCGCCGAGCTGGCTGTCCTCCTCGTCGCCGACCGGGGTCTGCAGCGAGATGGGGCCGCGGTTGAGCTTCAGGATCTTCTCGACCTTCTCGGCCGGCATGTCCATCTGCTCGGCGATCTCCTCGGGCGTCGGCTCGCGGCCGAGCTCCTGCATGAGCTGGCGGCTCGTGCGGATCACCTTGTTCAGCGTCTCGATCATGTGGACGGGGATGCGGATGGTGCGCGCCTGGTCGGCGATCGCCCGCGTCACCGCCTGGCGGATCCACCAGGTCGCGTACGTCGAGAACTTGTACCCGCGCCGGTACTCGAACTTGTCCACCGCCCGCATCAGGCCGATGTTCCCCTCCTGGATGAGGTCCAGGAAGTCGAGGCCGCGGTTGGTGTACTTCTTCGCGATCGAGACGACGAGGCGGAGGTTGGCCTCGACCATCTCGGTCTTCGCCCGGTCGGCGAAGCTCTCGGCGTCGCGCACGCGGTTGTAGATGTTCTTGAGGTGCGCGGCGTCGCAGCCGGTGACCGTGCAGACGGCGTCGATGCGCTCGTCGGCGTCCGCCACCGTGGCGTCGAACTCGTAGAAGTCCTCGGCGAGGACGGCGCCCTTGCCGCCCTTCTTCTTCCGCATCTTGGTCAGCGTCTCGCGCAGCTCGGCGACCGACAGGCGGGCGCGCCGGGCGACCGCCGCGATCTCGCGCTCGGAGCGGAGCAGCAGCTGGACGCGCTCCTTGAAGCGCTCGAGCAGCTCGATGTAGATCTTCCGGTCGAGCTCGAGCTTGGCGAGGGTGTGGAAGGACTCCTCGTGGATGTCCTCCATCTGCTCCTCGTACTGCGCGACGGTCTCCTCGTCGGCCTGCGTCTTGGCCAGGGTCTGGGCCTGGAGGACGTCGAGGTGGACCTTCTCGAGGTCCCGCAGGGGGTTGATCGTCCCGCCCTCGGCGGCCTTGGCGGCCTCGTCGCCGAGGCCGACGATCTTGAACAGCTCGGCGACGCCCCAGTCGATGCTGAGCACGGCGCGGCGGGCCCGGGTCTCGCCCTTCTCGATGCGGCGGGAGATGTCGACCTCGCCGTCGCGCGACAGGAGGCTGACCCCGCCCATCTTGCGGAGGTAGACGCGGAGCGGATCGCTGCGGCCGCCGCCGTAGTCCTCCTCCTCGCGCCGCTTGCGATCGAAGAGCGCCTCGGTCTTCGAGGCGAGCATCTTCTGGCGGAGACGTCGCACAGCGGCCTCGCTGTTGACGATCTCGACGCCCATCTCGTTGAGCTTGTACATGACGTCGTTGAGCTGTTCGGGCGTCAACTCCGTCTTGGGGAGCGCGGAGTTCAGCTCGTCCAGGCTGACGTGTCCACGCTTCTTGCCGGTCTCGATCAGGTTCTCGAACCAGTCCTTGTTTCGCTGCTGTCTGGCCATCGTTGCTCCACGTCGATGTGCGGGCGATCACACCGAAAACTGCTCGAACCCCGGGCGGCGGGCACACCTCTCCCATATAGCTGCCCGGGGGCGACGCGCCGGACTGTAATGCCGACCACCAGGGCCAGCAAGGGTTCAGTGCCGACTTTTCACACGATTTCAACACTTTGATTCGCTGTGCTTGAATGCCGCGCTCATGCGGGACGCGCCGAGGAGGGAAGGTCTGATCGTCATCGGCGCCGGCCCGGCAGGGCGCGGAGTGGCTTCCCGTACAGCGAACGTGATGTCGGTCGCGATCGTCGACAACGACGCCGCGGCGCTGGAGTGCGAGCTCCCCGAGACGGTCCGCAAGGTGCACGGCGACGGATCGTCGCTGCTGGTGTTGCGGGAGGCCGGGGTGGAGACGGTCCACGCCGTGATGGCGGCGAGCAACCGCGACGACGTGAACGTGGAAGCGAGTCGGCTGGCCGTGATGAGCGGCGTGCCCGAGGTCTTCTGCCGGCTGACGGACGGCGCCCGTGCCGAGGAGGTCCGGGCGATCGGGGCCCGGCCCGTCACCGCGGAGATGGCGCTGGTGGGGGCGCTGACGGCGCGCCTGCCCGGTGTCGCCGTGACGACGTCGGAGGTCGGCATCGGCGAGGGCGAGATCCTCCAGGTCCGGGTGATGCCCGGCTCGCTCGTCATCGGTCGCCCCCTGCGGGAGATCGCCACCCGGGAGTACCTCGTGGGCGCGATCTACCGGGACGGCGAGCTGGTCGTGCCCCACGGCGACACGACCGTGCACGCGGGCGACCAGGTGCTGCTGGTGGGCAACCCCGAGACCCTCCGCGCCATCGCGGACTACTACCGACTGGGCGCCGCCCGGTTCCCCATGCAGTTCGGCCGGAGCCTCGTGGTGTGGGGTGGCGGCGAGGACGAAGGGGTGGCGAAGGAGGCGCGCTGGCTGGCCGAGGTCAGCGCGATCCAGTCGGTCTTCCACGTGACGCCGGTGGGCACGACCGACGGGACGCCGGACTGGGGGCAGCGGCTGCCCCTGGCGGCGGGCGAGATCGGGCTGGAGGCGCTGCGGGCCGTGCACCCCGCGGCGTACGTCATCCCCCCGCCGAGCCGCGGGCTGATGGCGGCTCCGTCGTGGGCTCTCAGCCTGCTCCTGGACCGGGCGCGGTCGCCGATCGTGATGGCGCGGGGGACCGCCCCGTGGCGCCGCATCCTGGTGCCCGTGACCGACACGGAGACCGCGCTGCGGGGGCTGGAGCTGGCCGTGGACGTCGCGCGTGTGGTCGACGCCCGGATCACGGCGCTGCACGTCAGCCAGCCGCGGTTCCTGGCCGGCTCCCGAGGCGAGGAGCGGCGGGACGCGGTCGAGAGACAGGTCGAGGAGATCATGCGGTTGTACGACCTCGAGTTCGACATCCGCCTCGAAGAGGGGAACTCCATCCGGCAGGCGGCGGACGTCGCCTCCGAGCACCAGCTCGTGGTCGCCGCGCGCCGGCCGGGCCAGGCGGACACCTACTTCCGCCCCGACGTCGGCCTCCGGATCGCGCTCGCGGCGCCCTGCAGCTCGCTGCTGCACAACGTCCCCGCGGGGTGAGGCGCGCGTGAGCATCGACGTCGCGCTGCTGCTCTTCGTGCTCGCCCTGGGCGCGTTCGTCGTCCCGATGATCACGCCCCGGCTGGGGATGCCCGAGGCGGTCGGCCAGATCATCTTCGGCATCCTCGCGGGCGGGCTGGGCCTCACGGCGATGCTCCACCACGGCGACGACCACACCGCCGAGCAGGTGCTGCACGTCCTCGCCGAGCTGGGCTTCATCCTGCTGATGTTCGGCGCCGGGCTGGAGATCGACTTCGACGCCATCGAGCGCGGCGGGCGCACCGGCGTGCTGCGGGGGCTCGGCGTCGCCGTCGGGGTGGTGGCGATGTCGGGGCTGCTCGCGTGGGCGCTGGGTCTGTCGCTGTTCTACGTCGTCGTGCTCTCGGCGACGTCGATCGGGCTGGGCGTGGTGGTGCTCCGGGAGACCGGCCTCGCGGCCCGCCCCACGGGGCAGGCGCTGCTGCTGATCGGCGCGCTGGGGGAGCTGCTGACGCTCGTCGCGATGACGGCGTTCAGCGTCTTCTACCGGGTCGGGTTGTCCGCGGACCTCTTCTACGACCTCGGCAAGCTGTTCGCGCTGTTCGTGCTCGGGGGCCTGTTCCTGCGGTCCCTCAAGGCGTGGACGTGGTGGCACCCGGGCATCTTCGCGCGGGTGTTCGCGGAGCACGACCCGAGCGAGCTGGGCGTCCGCGCGGCCGTCGCGGCGTGCCTCGCGTTCGTCGCCCTGGCGGTCGCGCTGAAGGTCGACCCCGTCCTCGGCGCGTTCATCGCCGGCGCCGTCTCGCGGGTCGTGTTCCGGGACGTCGAGGTGCTGGAGCACAAGATGTCGGCGCTGAGCTCGGGCTTCTTCATCCCGATCTTCTTCATCTTCGTGGGGCTCACGTTCGACCTGTCGCTGCTGTCGTGGGAGGGACTGAAGACGGCCGCCGTCCTCGGCGGCGCGATGCTCCTCGCGCGCCTCCTCCCGTGCGCGGTGCTGCTGACGGACCGGGATCTCGGTCCCCGCGAGGCGCTCGGGGTGAGCTTCCTGCTCGCCGCGCCGCTGACGCTGCTGGTGGCGATCGCGAAGCTCGGGGAGCAGGTCGGCGCGATCGACGACCACGAGGCGTCGGCGCTGGTGCTGCTCGCGATCCTGCTGTCGGTGACGCTGCCGGTGGGGTTCCGGAAGCTGTTCGCGTAGACGCCGCGGCGCCGGTCGCCGTCAGGGCCCCCCCGCGCCGCTGCGCTAGCGTACGGGCATGGCCGAAGGGGGCGAGTCCCGCGACCTGGTGCGCAGCCTCGGCTTGCTCGAGGCGCTCACGATCGGCGTCGGCACGATGGTCGGCGCGGGCATCTTCGTCCTCCCCGGCATCATCCTCGCCAAGGTCGGCCCTGCGGCGGTCTTCTCGTTCCTCGGCGGCGGCGTCATCGCCCTGCTCGCGGCCATGTCGGCGGCGGAGGTGGCCACGGGCATGCCCCGCAGCGGCGGCGGCTACTACTTCGTCTCCCGCGCGCTGGGGCCGGCGTGGGGCGCGATCGTGGGGTGGGGGAGCTGGTTCGGGCTGATCTTCGCGTCGGCCTTCTACATGGTCGGGTTCGGGGAGTACGTCGGCCACGCCGTGGGCCTGTCGCCGCTGCTCCTGGCGCTGGCCATGACGGTGGCGCTGACGGGGCTGAACCTCGTCGGCACCGAGGCGGCGGGGCGCGCGCAGAACCTCATCGTGGCGGCGCTCCTCGCCGTCCTCCTCGGCTTCACGGTCCACGGGGTGACGGAGGCGGACCCGCAGCGGCTGGCGACCGACTGGACCCCCTTCGGGCTGGGCGCGGTGTGGGCGGGGACGGCGACGCTGTTCGTCTCGTTCTGCGGCTTCGGCGAGATCGCGTCGATGGCCGAGGAGATCCGCGATCCGGGCCGCAACCTCCCCCGGGCGCTCCTCGGCTCGGTCATCGCGGTGACGATCCTGTACTGCGTGATCGTCCTCCTCGCGGCCGCCCTGCGCCCCTGGGAGGAGGCGGGGACGGCGACGCTGCTGGCGGAGCTCGCCTCGGATCTCGCGGGGCCCGCGGGGCGGGTGGCCGTCCTCGTGGCGGCCGTCCTGGCGACGGTCAGCTCCGCCAACGCCAGCATCATGTCGGCCTCCCGCATCAGCTTCGCCATGGGGCGCGACCGCCTCGTCAGCACGTGGCTCAACGAGGTCCATCCCCGCTTCCTCGTCCCCCACCGGGCGGTCCTCCTGACGGGCGGGCTGACCCTGGCGGTCATCCTCGGGGGCAACCTGGAGCTGCTGGCGGAGGCGGCGGGCCTGCTGCACCTCCTCCTGTACGGGCTGATCTGCGTCGCCTGCATCGTCCTCCGGGTCGCCCGCCCCGGCGGCTACGAGCCTCGGTACCGGGTGCCGTTCTTCCCCTGGGTGCCGATCGCGGGGGCCGCCGGCTGCCTCGCCGTGTCCTTCTTCATGGCCCCCGGGGTGGTGCTCAGCGGCCTCGTCATCGTCGCCTTCTCCATGGCCCACTTCCAGCTCCGGGCGCGGCGCCACACGCAGCTCAAGGGGCGTTGGCCGTGGTTCCTGCGGCGGGGGCTCTTCGAGCCGGGGCTGCAGTGGGTGGAGCGCCTCGGCGCGCTGGCCGACCCGTTCCCCGTCGCCGTCGTCGCGCTCGCCGATCCGGCGCGGGGGGCCGAGCGGCTGCGGGTCACCGGCGCCATCGTGGGGCCGCTGAAGGGTGAGGCCGTGGCGGTGACCGTCGTCCGGGCGGCGGGCACGCTGGACGGTCCGCTCGCCCAGGTGTGGCAGACCGAGTCCCGGGAGCGGGCCCGGGCGATGGACGAGCTGGCCCCGATCGTGACGTCCCAGGGGGGGCGGGTCCGCTCGATGGTCCCGCTGGCCCCGTCGGTGGACCTCGGCCTGGCGTCCGCGGTCGAGGCGACGTCGGCGGATCTCGTGGTCTTCGGCTGGCCCGTGTGGGACTCCGCGGCGTTCCCCCCCGAGGTCCTCGCCGCGGCGGAGTCCCACCTCCCGGCGCACACCATCGTCCTCAAGGAGCGCCCCCCGCTGCCCGCGAAGGTGATCTCGCTCATCGTCGAGCCGACCGCGCACGGGGAGCTGGCGCGGACGATCGTGGAGCGGCTGGAGGCGTCGTGGGGGTCGGACCTCCGCCTCGTCGCGGTGGTCCCCGAGGACGCCGAGGAGGAGGCGGTGGAGTGGGCGCTCCGGGATCTCGAGGCGACCATCGGGGTGGACCTCCGCGGCGAGCTGGTGGTCCGGCGGGCGGCGGACTCGGTGGCCGCCGCCGCCTCCGAGGCGTCGGAGGCAGACCTCGTGGCGATCGGGATCCCCGAGGACGCCGACCTCGTCACCGCCGTCCGGGCCCTCGACCCCATCGACCGGGCGAGCGTGCTCGTGGTCGCCGCCAAGCCGGACGGGGACGGCGAGGGCGACGGCGTCTAGGCTCAGGTCATAGGTGAGATCTTAGGGGCGACCGCCCGGATGGACGGGGCACCCATCCCG
>CAYFOA010000029.1:0-49196 GCA_964344575.1 uncultured Rickettsiales bacterium
GCGGGTTCAGGGCGCCTGGAGGGGCCCTCAAGGGGGTGAGGTCGACGACCTCGGCCGGGTTGTGGCGTCCGGTGGGGACACAAGTCGGGGGAGGTCGACGACGTCCGCGCGGGCGCCGTCGCCTCATCCCGGGGGCCCCGCTGAGGCGGGCTTCTCCCGGGGGAACGCCCGCGCCGAGTCCACGAACGCCACCGCCCCGAGCGCCGCCGCCGTGCCCACGAGCCACGCCGGGGCCGCCCCGGTCACCAGCACGACCCCGAGGAAGAGGAACTGCACCACGGTCGTCGCCTTCCCGAGGAGGCGGGGCGACATCGCCAGGAGCTGCTCCTTCCGGCCCATCGCGAGGAGCACGAGGCAGGCGACGAACACGGCCACGTCGCGCAGCCCCACGAGGAGGACCTCGGGGAGCGTGACCATCCCGTCGAGCAGGATCGTCGTCAGCACGCCGAGCACGAACGCCTTGTCCGCGACCGGGTCGAGGCGGCGGCCGAACTCGCTGATCACGTCGAGCTTCCGCGCCAGCCAGCCGTCCGCCCACTCCGTCGCCAGCGCGTACGCGAACACCGGCACGCGGGCCGCGTCGTCCAGGAACGGGAACGCCAGCGCGAGGACCAGCCGGCTGACCGTCAGCCCGTTGGGGACGACCCCGACGACCCGCCGCCCGAAGCCGTCCGCCACGGCGCCGCCTCCCTCAGTCCGCAGGCCAGAAGAGCACCCGCGCGAGCTCGACCTCGGGCGCCTCCAGCTCGTTGACCTTCATCCCGTAGTCCGACAGCGAGTACAGCGCGTCCTCCACGACCACGCTCCGCCGCATCCACGCGTACCAGTACCAGTCGGCGCAGGCCGTCTCCTCGCCGTAGAGGCAGTCCGAGTCCGCCACGAGATCCCCGTGGTCCACCGTCCCCAGCTGCGTCAGCCCCTCGTCGAGGTCCACGTCGAGCACCACCAGCCCGCTGAACGACTCGCCCCCCGTCCACGTGTACGCGGGGAACGACAGCACCCCGCGGTGGAACGTGAACGCGTGGTGGTCCCACAGCGCCTCCGACCACGACCAGTCGTCCGACTCCAGCACCCACCGGTCGGCGAGCTGCGGGTCCGCGAAGTCGCTGACGTCGAACAGGCTCACCGCCAGCCCCGTCGTCTGCCCCTCCGGCGTCGCCTCCATGCCGATGGCGAGCAGGAAGTCCTCGTCCACGGGATGCAAGTAGGACGAGAACCCCGTGATCTCGAGCTCCCCGACGAGCCGCGGATCCGTCGGGTCCGACAGGTCCAGCGTGAACAGCGGATCGATCTGCTCGAACGTCACCAGGAACCCCCGGTCGCCCTGGAACCGGGCCGCGAAGATCCGCTCGTTCGGTGCGATCCCGCGCAGCTCGCCGGTCAGCTCCAGTGCGGTTCCGCGCTGCTCCAGCACGAACACGTTGTTCGCGGGGTCCGTCGCCTCGTCGTCCGCCTCCGTCCCCCACCACCAGTCGATGTCCGTCGTCGCCACCCGGAGGTGGTCGTCGTGCTCGCTGAAGCTGAACTGGTTCAGGACCCACCCGTCCACCGCGCCCGACGCCAGGTACCGGGTGCGGCCCGCGTCCAGCGAGAACTTGTGGATGTGGGTCTGCAGGTCGAGGTCGCCCCAGCCCCACCACCACCACCACGACGTCTGCGCGACGTAGAGGTTGTCGGCCGACGCGTAGACCTCCCAGCCCTCCGACATCAGCCCCGTCGCGCTCGTCTCCCCGCCGACGTCGCCGCTGCTCATGTCGAAGTGGACCACCGACAGCACCGACGGCCGGGCGCCGTCCCGCGGGCGGTAGACCTCGTCGCAGGCCAGCAGCGGCTCCGCGTCGCCGACCTGCCCCGCCGTCACCTCGCGCGTGCGGGGGAGCAGCGACGTCGCCTCGACCTCCGCGAGGTACGCCTCGACATGCGGCGCCAGGATCCCCCGCGCCTCCTCGCGGATCGCCTCCTGCGTCTCCTCGTCCGCCTCCCAGTCCATCTCCGGCAGGCCGAGGTCCTCGTCCCAGGGCAGGTCGTAGAGCTCGTACGGCACCCCCATCCAAGTGTCGACGACCGTGTAGACGTCCCCCTCGATGCGGCGCGCGTCCACGAACCAGCCCTCGATCAGGACCTCCCGGAGCAGCGCCGGCGCCGCCGGGTCGGAGACGTCCACGATCGCCACGCGGGTCGCGTACGTGCTGTGCCAGCCCTCCCCGCCGTCGTCCTCGAACGCGTCCCAGTCGTAGCCGTAGACCACGATCCGGTCGTCCCGCAGGAACATGCCGCGCGGGTACCAGTCGTCGGTGTCGAGGGCGAGACGTCCCACGATCGCCGTGTCCTCGGGGGGCCAGGAGTCGACCACCGTCAGCTCGCCGCGGTTGGCGACGTAGATCCGCTCGCCGTCCGTCTCGACGATGTCGGGCTCGTCCACCCCCTCCTCCTGGACGTTGGTGTCGGACCAGTCGGACGGCCCGTCGCCGTCACCGGCCGGATCGGCGACGTCGTCGTCCCCCTCCAGCCAGCCCCAGCCGCCCCCGTAGCGGGACGCCACCAGCGCCTCCAGCCACGCCGTCTCGACGTGGTCCTGGAGCTCGTCGCAGGAGTCGAACTGGAGCAGGAAGGCGTCGGATCCCTGCGGCGGCGGCACCTGGTCGGGGGGGAGCTCGACGGGGCAGGCCGACAGCATCAGGAGGCCGGCGGTCAGGACGGTCAGGGCGACAAGGAAGAACCGGGTCATCGCACGCTCCACGCTCTCTCGGGGGGTCCCTTCCAAAGCAACGGGCGTGCCAGATCGGTCAGCCGCCCTCCACGATCTCGATCTTCGCCCCCGCCTCGACCCCGTCAAGGACCTGGGTCGCACCGCCGGGCCACCTCACCTCGACGTGGTAGGGGCCGCCGCAGCGACCCGTGCCGACGAGCAGCGCGGCGGGGTGGGCCGAGTTGAAGCCGGTGCCCGACGTCACCGTCGCGAACACCTGCCACGAGGCGTCTCCGGGCGGCCCGTCGGCCACGCGGACCCGCGCCCCCACCGCGTCCCGCGCCGACGCCGTCCCCACCAGCGCGACCTCCACCCAGCCGTGGTCGGGGCCGCCGGTGTTCCGGAGGAGCCGGTTGGGCTCGGCCTCGGAGCCGCCGCCGTTGCCGAGGTAGAGGTCGACGTCGCCGTCCCCCTCGTAGTCGAAGAAGGCCGCCCCGTGGGTCCGGTAGGGGTAGCCGGGGCCGGCGACGTCGAGGGCGTCGGTCCGGTCGATCCACGCGACGCCGCCGCCGTCCACCGGCACGAACGAGCCCAGCGCGTTGACCTCCCCCGCCTCGGGGGACCCGTTGCCGAACATCACCTCGGGGAAGCCGTCGAGGTCGAGGTCGCCGGCCTGCAGGCCCATCGTGGAGACGTGGGTCGCGCCGTCGCCGGGGTCGTTCAGCCCGGTCCCGAACGAGGCGTCGGTCCAGCCGCCGGCGCCGTCCCCGAGGAACAGGCCGTGCTCCTGCAGGAACGGGTCGTTCCCCCCGCCGCCGACCGTGCGCCCGCTGACGAGGAGGTCGGCGTGGCCGTCGTTGTCGAAGTCGGCGGTGACGGCGGCGAACGCGAGGTGCGGCTCCTTCAGCGCGTCGGGGGTGACGTCGGCGAACGTGCCGTCGCCGAGGTTCTCGAGCAGCCGGTTGTCGCCGCGGTGGACGGTGACGAACAAGTCGGGGTCGCCGTCCTCGTCGAAGTCGAGCCACGCCGACGGGTGGGAGTCGTCGCCCTCGCCGCCGATCCCGGCGTCCTCGCCCACCTCGGTGAAGCGGCCGTCGCCGTCGTTCCGGAAGAGGAGGTCGCGCGAGGGGGGCGCGCCGCTGCCCTGCAGGGCCTTGGCGGGCTGGAAGAGGTCGAGGTCGCCGTCGAGGTCGTAGTCCGCCCAGGTCCCCCCGAAGGTGGACGCGGCGAAGGTCGAGATCCCCGACTGGGAGGACGTGTCGCTCAGCCGCAGCGTGCCGTCGCGGTCGAGGCCGTCGTTCCGGAACAGGCGGTTGGGGCAGCCGACGTCCCACCCCCCGCAGGTGATGTACACGTCGGCGTCGCCGTCGTCGTCGAAGTCGGGCGTGGAGGCGGACGTGTCGGCCCCCCCGGACGGCGGCGAGGGGTGCGCGGCGAACGTGCCGTCGGACCGGCCGAGGTACAGCGCGGCGGGGTCGGGGCCGTTGGCGAGGACGAGGTCGAGCACGCCGTCACCGTCGAGGTCGCGCGCGGCGACGCCCATGTTCTTGCCGTCGGCGTCGGAGATCCCGAGCTCCGGGGCGACGTCCTCGAAGACCCACGCGGCGGCGTCGGGGTCCGGGAGCAGGCAGTCGGGCCCCTCGGCCGCCGGCGCGTCGTCGTCGTCGTCGGGTGCGTCGACCGGAACGCCGTCTCCTTCCCCGGGCGGGACGCAGCCGGCGAGCAGCGCACACACCACGAGGATCGGGCGGGTCATGGCGCGACGCCGCTCAGTCGTCTTCTTCGGACCGGCCGCAGCCGGGCGTCAGGCGGACCGTCCGCTCGTCGCTCAGGGCCGTTCCGCAGGCGTCGGCGAAGGTCACCGCCCACGTGACCTCGTGCCAGGCGACGTCGTCGATCCGGCCGGTGTTGAACTGGACCACCTCGCCGATCCGCTCGACCGTGCCGTCGTCGCGGACGCGGAGGGCGCCGCGGGCGTCGGCGAACGCGCGGGTCGTGCCGTCCGCCTCGGTGACCGAGAACTGGAGCAGCGGGTTGTCGAGGGAGAGCGGGTCGTCCGGGTCGCCGGGGTGGACGCCCGTCAGCCGGACGCTCCCCCAGACGTGCATCCCGCCCTGGGGGCCGAGCTCGATCTCGAGGTCGTCACCGTCGTCCAGCGACTTGAACACCGCCGACCCCGTGCCCAGCTCGATCGTCGCCGGCGTCTCCGCCAGCGCGTCGCAGTCGACCCCCGACGGGCAGCCCGCCAGCGCGGCCCCGAGGACCACCGCGAGCGACGCCGTGATCGCGTGACGCGGGCTCATCGGGTCACCTCCTCCGGCGGCGCCGGATCGACCCACTCGGGGAACTGCTTCAGCGTCAGCCCCGAGTCCGGGACGCGCGGGATCAGCATCCGCTCCACGATCTCCGCCGAGAGCACGTCCGTCCCCTCGTGGCCGAGCCCCACGATCGGCTGCCCGGGGTCCGACACGACCTGCGTCAGGTCGTGCGCCGTGCCCGCCCCGTCGAGCATCACGAAGCGACCCGAGCCGAGGCCGATCGTCTCGCTGAGGATGTCCGTGTTCGACTCGTCCTCCCGGAGGTGGCAGCGGTCACACGGCTGCGACTCCGAGGACGTCGTGTGCGGCATCACCGGGCCGTAGCCCATGCCCAGCAGGCCGTCGGCGGTCACCCGCACGACGCGGTCGAAGAGCCGCCGCCCCGGCATCGGCCCGTCCACCCCGTCGGTGCACGTCTGGACCTCGGGATCGCACGCCGCGATGACCGTGAACGTCATCTTCTCCTGCGGCGCCATCGGCGTGATCTTCCCGTCCGTCCCCATCCCCAGGCCGAGGTAGTCGAGGGTCACCCAGCTCCGCGTCCCCGACGCCGCGCCGTCGAGCCGGTCGCCGTCGATCTTCGACTCCCCGCAGCTCCGCAGGTCCACCGTCACGTGGCAGCCGAAGCACGACTGCGTCCACGCCGTGTGGCACGTGTAGCACTCGAGGGTGTCGATGTGGGCCGCGTCGTGGACCTCCGTCGTCACCTCGGTGAGCTGCGTCAGCGGGTGCCGCTGCCCGTCGAGCGACCCCGTCATGAAGAAGCCGTCGGCGTCCTGCCCGACCCGCTGCAGCACGTCCCCGCCGGTGTTCCGGAAGCGGCCGTCGTCGTCCGGCGCGATGGTCGCGTCGGGCAGCCCGTGGCAGTCCTCGCACTCGATCCCGACCTGGTAGTCGTGCGCCGAGTAGAGCTTCCCGTCGCCGTGGACGTCGCGCCCGACGTGGCAGTCCACGCAGCCCAGCCCCGCGGTGTGGTGGACGTCCGGGGGCGTCTCGTCGACGTCGTTCGAAGTGTCCTCGTCGAACAGGTAGAAGCCCGGCTCCCGCCCGTGGATGGTGTCGGTGTTCCGCTCGGACTCCTCCTCGGACGGGTCCCCCAGCCGCCCCTTCTCCCGCGCCCCGCGGTACATCGTCCCGATCCGGTTCCCCCGGTAGTGGCAGTGCTCGCACTGGTTGTCGGGGATGGCGGTGGTGATCTCGTGCGTCTGCGCGTGGGGCGGGTCGTTGTGGTCGAGCTGCGGGTCGGCGGACCGGGAGCGGCCGTCGTCGTGGTAGACGACGTGGCACCCGGCGCAGCCCGAGCTGCGGTAGTCGCCGTCGGTGTTGTTGGACCCGAAGTTCCAGACGTGGCACCGGGGGCACCCCTTGACGAGGTAGTGGTCCACGAAGTCGCCGAACGGGGAGTCCTCCGTCAGCGGCGGCGGCTGGAGCATGGTGAAGCCGGCGGTGGTCCCCTCGGCCCCCTCCCAGGCGTCGTCGGCCTGGTCCCGGACGGCGACGCTGGCGACCTTCTCCTCCTGGATGCCGGCGTAGTACCGCGTCTTGTTGAAGTGGCCCGCGAAGGTGGTCATGATCGACGTCGGCGCTGTCTGCGCGATCGCCTCGTGGCAGCCGCCGGGCTGCCCGCAGGTGGCGTCGACCACCCGGTAGTCCGACGGGTTCACCCAGCGCAGGTACGCCGGGTCGACGGTGTCGAGCTCGGCCGCGCTCAGCCGCCGGAGCTGCTCGGGGGTGTGCGCCAGCGCCGCCTCGTCGGCGTCGTCACCGGCGGCCGCGGGGGGCTGGACGTGGGCCTCGGCGGTCGTCTTCCCCTCGGGGTCCCCGCCGTGGCACTCCACGCAGGTCAGCGCGTAGCCGGGGTGCATGTCCTCGATGCCGGTCGCCTCGCCGTCGACCAGCGGGGCGTGGCAGGTCTCGCACTCGGACCGGTGGCCGTTCGAGGGACCGCAGCCGACCGCCGCGATCAGCAGGAGCAGGAGCAGGGGCGGGAGCCGTCGCATGCCCCGACGATCGGCCGGGAACGCCGACCCCCGCAAGGGCGGCCGTCATGTGTCAAACGGCCCGGATCGGCCTACAGCTTGAAGTTGAAGTCCGTCCGCACCCGCGTCGCCCAGGGGTCGTCGGGGTTCGCGAGGTCCTGCTCCGTGAGCACCCAGGCGTGGAACTGGAACCACTTCACGGGCTTCCACTTCACGCCGCCGATGATGCCCTGCAGGGGGAGCGACGACTGGTGGTCGTCCTGCATCCAGGGGCTGAAGATCGACTCCTGCGGGACCCGCTGGAAGTCGACGTACGGCGTCACCGTGCAGTCCGCGTGGCCCGTCTTGAAGGGGACCGCGACGCCCACGCCGAAGCCGACGTTGTCGCTGTCCGCGAGCGCGTTGACGAACACCTGGCCGCCGACCTGGACGCCGACCCCGGGGCCGTTGATCTTCAGGCCGACGAGGGCGTCGATGACCGCGAAGTCCTCCGCGAACCCGTCCGCCACGCCGTCGCCGTCGTCGTCCACCGTCGCGTTCCCCTGGTTCTCCAGGACCCACGCCTGGTGGCCGCCCGGGGTCGTGTTCGGGATCCAGTACATGCCCGCGGCGACGTCCAGCTTGACGGCGTCGCTGAAGGCGAAGTGGAACGACGTCTGCCCCGTCACCACCACGCCGTCCGTCGTGTCGCCGCCGTTCTCGGCGAACACGTACGCCGTGCCGACCGCCTTCCACGCGTCCAGCGCCTTGCCGATGGGGACGTTCGCGCCGAGGGCGAACCCCGACGGGTTGATGTCCCCGTCCCACAGCGTCTCGTTGAACACGGGCCGCTTCACGAACGGGTGGCTGAACTTGCCCGCCATGACGTAGCTCCCCCCGAGCGGCTTCGGGGACCACTTCGCGTAGGCCTTGTCGAGGCTGAACGTCCACTTGCCGAAGCCGTCGGTGAACGTCTGGTGGGGCGAGTTCGCGTCGGCCGCGTTGCCCGTCGCCAGCCGGAGCCCGAGCTCCAGTTGGTCGAGGAACTTCGCCTTCCCTCCGAACCGGGCGCGGATGCGGGCCCGGTACCGGAACGGGTCGTCGGGGTTGCTGCGGACGAAGTCGAACTCGTTGCGGAAGCGGAAGTCGCCCCCCGCCTCGAGCGAGATCCCCTCCTTGGGGGTCCAGCCGACCCCGGCCAGCGCCGGCGTCAGGGTGAGGGTCACCATCGCGGCCGCCGCGCAGGCGACCAGCCATCGGGTCATGCGTTCCATGGGGGTCTCCTAGACGATCGCCCGCGACTTGAAGGTCATCTGGGCGAACGAGTCCTTGTAGGGGGACTCGCCGGTCTTCTTGATCCGGCCGATCCCGAGCTTGTAGCGGTAGTTGTCCGAGATCGGGTCGGTCACCCGCGGGACCAGCGAGTTGGCGGGGTTCTTCGGGTCGAGGAAGTACATCGCCGACGTCCCCGGGCGGGGCACCGGCATCACCATCGCGACCGCCTCGACCTTGACGTCGTCGAGGTGGATGTGGCCGTCCTCCATCAGCTTGCTGAAGAGCAGGTCCTTGGTGTCCCGCCCGACGAACCCGCCGGTCTGCACGGGGACCCGGTCGCAGGTGACCTCCACGACGTCACCGGACTCGATCCCCCGCGACTTCGCGTCGTCGGGGTGGATCTCGATGAAGTTCGTGGGGAAGCGCTGCATGATGTACGTGCGGCGCTCCATGTCGTCGAACCCGGACTGCCAGATCTCGTTGATGCGGGCGTTGATCACCCACAGCTCGTCGTCCTTGGGGCTCAGCCACTCGTGGAAGTCCCCGAACAGCCACCACGGCGACTTGAGGAAGTTCCCCTTGCCGGTGTGGGTGCCGAACGCGCGGTACTTCTTCGTCCACACGGTGACCCCCTCGGGGCCGTCGTCGGGGAGCGGCATCGACGGGTCGTGGAGCCGGCGCGTGCCGACGACCTCGCCGTTCTCCATCCGCATCGGCCCCTGGATCCCCGTCGTGCCGTAGGTCCGGAGCAGGTCGTGGGCGCGCATGCCCTTCTGCTTCGCCTTGGTCACGAGCGGGTGGACGTTGAGGCGCCCCTTCCGGGTGAACCGGGCGAGCTCCTCGAAGACGTCGTTGCTGTCCTCCCAGTCGTACCCCTCGAAGCCCATCCGCTGGGCGATCAGCTTGACGATCTCCCAGTCCGGCTTGGACTCGCCGGGGGCGTCGTAGAACTTGCTGTAGAGCCGCACGCGACGCTCGCCGTTGGCGCGGACGAGGTCGTTCTCGCCCCACCCGCTGGCGGGCAGGATCAGGTCGGCGATCTCCCCGCCGATGGGGTGCCGCAGGTAGATGTCCTGGTTGGCGATGACCATCCCGCCGGCGTCCACGCGGGCCTTGAGCGTCTCCACGATGTGGTCGACGTCGAGCTTCGTCGGCTGCTGGTCCATGCCCCGCGTCATCGCCGTGAGGCGCTCTGTGAGGTCGGCCGTGCCGCACATGCCCGACGACCACGTCGAGCCGACGACGTAGCCGAACCGGAGCTTGCCCGCGGTCACCCAGCGGTCGAGGTCGAGCGGCTTGCGGCGCCGCCCCGCGAACTTCTCGGGGCTCCGGTTGAGCGGGTACTTGCCGCCGTTGACCGACGCCCGCTGGTGGCCGCCGAACCGCCCGATCACCTGGCCGTGCCGGTTGCCCGCGCCGACGACGAAGCCGAGCGACGCGATGGACGCGGTGTTCAGGTAGTTGTTCGACCAGTAGTTCCCCTTCTCGATGCCGATCGACGTCTTCGGCCGGCTCCCGTCGGGGCGCGGCTTGGCCATCATCTCGGCCGCGCGGACGATGTCCGCCTCGGCCAGGCCGCACTTCTTCGCCGCGTACGCCAGCTCGCTCTCCTTCTGGGACAGCACCCAGTCGCGGTAGTCCTCGAACCCCTTCGTCTCGAACGTCCCCCAGGTCGTCCGCCACTGCCACGGCGTGTTCCGCGTGCCCTGGCCGAAGCCGGAGTCGGTCTCCCACTTGTTGTTCGTGTACTGGTCGATCCAGGCGCGGTCCTCCCAGCCGTTCTCGAGGATGACGCGCGCGATCGCGAGGTGGAGGATCGTGTCGGTCCCGGGGATCAGGTGCAGGTGGAGGCCGCCGTTGGCCTCGGCCCACGCCGCGCCCGTCGTCTTGCGCGGGTTGACGAAGATCTGCTTCTGCCCATGGTCCCGCGCGCCGCGGAGGATCCACTCGTTCCACAGGATGGTCTTCGTCTCGAACGGGTCGGTCCCGGAGATGAAGAGCGTCTCCGCCTCGTACCAGTCCTGGTAGGACGGCCCGAAGTTGTCGAGCCCGGCGTCCTTGAAGCCCGGGGTCGAGGCGTTGATGGTCGCGCTGTCGTGCCACGCGCACGCGGGCGTCTCGATCGACTGCCACGCGAACTTCGTCAGCGCGTAGCGGTTCTCCATGTAGTTGTAGGAGAACATCTTGACGCCGAAGGCGTGGACGCCGTGGACGTCGAGGACGTGCAGCGCGACGCGGGCGTAGATGTCGACGGCGTCGTCCCAGGAGATCTTCCGGAGCTTGCCCCCGACGCGCACCATCGGGTGCTGGAGCCGGTCCTTCGTCTTGCGGTCCGGGCGGTAGCACTTCTGCGCGATCGTGCCGCCCCGGATGCTGTGGTCAGCGCCGATGTTGACGACCTCGAGGTCGCTGTCCGGCGTGACGATGACGTTGTGCTTCTTCCCCTCGTGGGTGACCACGGTGTGCTGGTTGGGGGAGAACCAGCGGGCGTCGCCGGGCTGCAGGGGGAAGTCGGCGCCGAGGGCGTTCTGGGACGCCTTCGGGCCGCCGTCCTTGCCCACGGGCCAGCGGTAGACCTTGTAGCCGCACGCGACGATGCAGTAGTCGCAGCAGGTGGTGAGGACGTCCGCGTCCTTGGGGGGCAGCGGGACGTGGTCGGGATCGGTATGGAACGGCCGGGAAGTCACGAGGGGTCCTCCTACGCCAGGCTCAGGTTGTGGTTCTTGCCGAAGAGCAGCCCGAGGACGCCGGTCGCGACGATGTCGTCGCCGTCGGCCTCGAGCACGATCTGCGGGAGGCTCTCGGTGGCGTGCCCCGCGACGACCATCCCGTGGCGGGTGAGGTCGAACGTCGTCAGGTGCAGGGGGCAGGGGCCCATCACGCCGTGGGACGGCTTGTAGGTGCCGTGCAGCACCATCCCCATGTGGGTGCAGTAGGCCGAGTACGCGACGATGTCCCCGTCGGGGCCGATGCCGCCGCCGGCGGGCATGCCCAGCTTGACGAGGAAGATCGAGCTGAGCGGGTCGTTGTCCATCTCCCCGGGGTAGAAGGCCGCCGTCGGCGCGCCCTCCTTCAGCTTGCTGATCTGCCCGATCACCTTGCGGGGGTAGTCGACGAGCTTGGCCTTGGCGGCCAGCGCGGAGGACTGCCACGGCAGCGGGAGCAGGCTGACGGAGACGATGGTCCCCGCCCCCGCGAGGAACCGGCGCCGGCTGCAGCCGCGGGTCTTGGTTTCGGTGCGGTCGGTCATGGCGCTACCTCCGGGTCAGCTCGGCCGGGTCCATCGGGGCGTACGGCGGGAGCTCGGGGGGGTCGTGGATGATCAGTTCGCCCGTCAGCGACTCGAGGAAGGCGACGAGGTCGGACTTCTCCTGCGCGGTCAGGCCGAGGGGCTGGATGAGGTCGGTCTTCGTGGAGAAGCCGAAGTTCTTCTCGATGGCGTCCTCGCCGCCGCCGGCGTCGTAGAAGTCGATGACCTCCTCCAGCGTGAAGAAGGCACCGTTGTGCATGTACGGCGGCGTCGGCGTCAGGTACCGCAGCGTGGGGACGCGGAACTTGCCCATGTCGCTGTCGACCTTGGAGCGGTAGTACAGCCCGAGGTCGGTCTTGGTGTTCCGGTAGATCTCCTCGGTGACGCCCTTGGCGTACTGCTCGAACCGGAACGTGATCTGCTTGAGCGCGTCCTCCTCGAAGCCCCAGTTGTCGGGGACGCCGAGGTTGTAGTAGCGCTCGTTGGTGAAGAAGGCGCCGTCGTGGCACTGGATGCAGCCGGCCTTCCCCTCGAACAGCTTCATCCCACGCTTCGCCTCGGCGGACAGCGCGTCCTTGTCGCCGTTCATGTAGTCGTCGAAGGGGGTGTCGCGCTGGACGAGGGTCCGCTCGTAGCTGGCGATGGCCCGCCAGGCGTCCTTGATCTCCGGCTGGTGGGTGCCGAAGGCGGCCTCGAACATCTCCACGTACTTCGGGATCTGCCGGAGCCGCTCCTCCATGATGTCTTCTTCGCCGTTGCCCGCGACGGCCCCCTTGGCGGCGGACGGGGCCTGCGCCTCGAGGCTGGTCGCCGACCCCGCCCAGAAGAGCTTCTTGTAGTAGGCGGAGTTGATGATCGTCTGGCAGTTCCGCCAGTGGGACGTGCCCGGGTAGCCGCGGCACAGGTCGGAGCCGTCCTGCCACCCCATCTGCGGGTTGTGGCACGTGGCGCACGACGTCGAGACGTCCCCGCCGAGGCGGGCGTCGAAGTAGAGCAGTTTGCCCAGCGCCACCTTCTCGGGGGTGATCGGGTTGTCGGCGGGGACGGGGACCGGGCCCAGCGCCGCGAGCGGACGAGGGGTCGGCCGGTCGCCGGCGAGGGCCGCCGACGCCGCGACGGCGAGGAGCGACAGGGCGGTCAGGAGGGCGATGCGCGCGCGCGTCATTTCAGGGCTCCTAGTTCGGGACCGACAGCCAGTCGGCGATGACCTGGTAGGGCGGGACCTCGGGGGGCTCGATGGACGGGTCTTCGCCCGACAGCGCCTCGAGGAAGGCGACGAGGTCGGCCTTGTCGCGGTCGGACAGGCCCAGCGGCTTCAGCTCGGGCCCGGCGCCCGCGTCGTAGAAGTCGACGACGTCCGCCAGGGTCTCGATCGTGCCGCCGTGCATGTAGGGCGCGGTGCGGCTGACCTCGCGGAGGGTCGGGGTCACGAACTTGCCCCAGTCGGCGTCGTCCTTGGTGACGATGTAGAAGCCGGGGTCGGCCCCGAGGCGCTCGAAGCCGTCCACCCCCATGAACTTCGTGAACGAGCGGATCGTGAAGTGGCGGTAGGGGTCGCTGAAGACGTCGGGGTTGTCGCCGGCGCCGGTGGCGTGCGCCTGGCCGTCGCTGAAGTACGGCCCGTTGTGGCACTGGACGCAGCCGGCCTTGCCCTCGAAGACCCTCTGCCCGCGCTTCGCCTCGGCGGACATGGTGCCCGCGTCGAACGGCGCGTTGACGCTGTTCAGCGAACCCTGGAAGGCCGCGACCGCCTTGAGGGTGCGCCCGAAGGACGGCTCGCCGCCGAGGGTGGCCCCGAACAGCTCGACGTACTCGGGCACCTGCTTGAGGCGCTCCAGCATCAGCCGGCCGTCCATGTTCAGGTAGTGGGTCTCGACGATCATGTCGCGGACCTGCGTGTCCTTGTCCGCCTTGGTCAGCCGGCCGTCCCAGTAGAAGTAGTCGCCGTACGACGAGTTCAGGATCGTCTTGGTGTTCCGGAACCCCTTGGAGTCGGGGTAGGCGGTCCCCAGCGCGACGCCGTCGGTCCAGGCCTTGTCGGGCTGGTGGCAGGTCGCGCACGACATGGACGCGTCGCCGGACAGGCGGACGTCGAAGAAGAGCATCTTGCCGAGCTCGATGAGCTTCGGGTCGACGGGATCCTTCGGCGGCAGCGGCCCGAGGGCGGCGTAGTCGGACGCGACGCTGCCGGACGACGCGGTCCCGCCGCTGCCGGTGAAGCAACAGCCGGCGATCGTGGCGAGGCTCAAGAGGAGAAGGGCGACACGCTTCATGGAGGGACTCCGGGTTTCGTTCCTCCCGGAGCAACCGGCGTGCCACCCCAGCACATCGGCCGGATCTATTTTATTCCATTATTTCAATAACTTAGACATGTGCGGCAAGCCACACGCGTGTTGCGGAAGGCACACCCTGGTCAGCGTCGGATCGGAGGTGGTCAGGCGCTGGCCGGTTCGGGCCGATGCGCGGCGAGGCTCGAGATCCAGAAGATCATCCCGACCATCGCGAAGAAGACGAGGACCACCAAGGTGATGACGTTCGCGGCGAACCCGATGGGCGGCGTGAACGCGTGGGGGGTGACGTCCTGCACGATCTCGTAGACGTGCCAATGCTGGCGGAGGCCGCTGCGGACGAACCCCATCAACCCCATCAGCCAGCAGAAGCTGACGGCGAGATAGAGCAGCGCGAACTGCGACCGGCGGGGGATGCGGCCCCAGCGGATCGGGCCGATCTCCTTGGCGCCGCGGAGCATGGCGACGTCGATGGCGAGGACCGAGACCATCGTGAAGAGCACTGCGAGCACCTGCCACGGCGAGGCCGCGACCCGCTCCTCGGTGGTGTAGGCGGCGAACCCGAGGACGTCCACGTAGCCGCGGATCCCGATGAAGAGCACCATCGCCGAGGCGGCCGCGAAGATCGCCACTTGCGCCCTCTTCCCGTGCCGCGCCCACGACACCGTCGGCTCCTTGTTGCCCCGGCGGTAGAGCAGGAACGTCAGGAATGTCGCCAGGATCATGAAGTTGACGGCGGTGTTCTTCGCCGACATGACGCCGAACACGCCGAGCACGGGGTGGTGGCTGCCGCCCATCGCCGCCTGTTCGGTGGCGGTCGCGAGCAGCGAGTGGGGCGTCGCCCAGATCATGAAGCACAGGGCGATGATGCCGAGCAGCCACTTGCTCCAGCCGCGGTACCGCTCGCTGCCGTCGATCCGGTCCATCCCGAGCCAGAGGTAGTAGTTCGCGGACAGGAAGATGCCGCCGATGAGGATGGCCTGGACGATGAACAGCCAGCTGAAGATCCCGCCCATCATCGTGACGCCGAGCTGCTGGTTGTACTGGTAGATCTCGAGCCCCAGCCAGTACCCCGCGAACGGCAGCGGGAGCAGCGCGAGGATGGCCACGAAGTTGCCGATGTAGCCCATCCAGTCGTAATGGGCGCGCTGCTCGTCGGAGCTCGCGGTGAGGAACTTGATCGCCGCGTACGCGCCCGCGACCGAGCCGCCGAGGCAGAGGTTCGCGATGAGGCGGTGGATGTTCAGCGGCATCCACAGCGCGTTCTTCATCGCCGCCGCCGCGTCGACCACCGTCCCGTCCGCCTCCACGCCGGCGGGGGACATCATGAACGCCGTCCACCCCGAGGTGAGGAAGAGGAGCACGACCCCGAAGACGTTGAGCAGCACCCCGAGCCCCAGGTGCAGCACCTTCCGGTCCCGCATCCGCTCCCAGCCGTAGTACCAGAGGTAGAGGCTGAAGGACTCCCCGAAGAAGACGCACGCGTAGGCGAACATCGTCGGCCCGAAGACCTTGCTCAGGTAGCCGATGACGTTCGGGTACCAGGCGAGGCAGGCGAACGTGAAGATGGCGCCGAGGATGGCGGTCGCGGAGAAGGCGGTAGCGAGGAGGCGGACGAACTCGTGGGCGAGGTCGTCGAGCCGCTTGGAGGTGGCGGGATCCTTGCTGCGCCACCCGAGGAACTCGATGAGCAGCGCGAACATGGGGACGGCGAGCACGAACGCCGCGAACAGCAGGTGCAGCTGGGCGAAGACCCAGACCACGACCCGCGGGTTCAGGTACTCGCCGTCCACCGTCCCGCCCTAGCTGCCGCTGTAGGTGAAGTCGATGGACGCGGAGCCGTCGGCGGCGACGGTGACCTTGCCCTCCTGGTAGCCCAGGATCGGGTGCCACGACTTGACGGTGTACTCGCCCGGGGGGACGTCGCCGATGCTGAAGCTGCCGTCGGCGCCGACCGTCGAGAAGTAGGGGGTGTCGGCCACGAAGAGGTGCTCGTGCATGAAGTCGTGGGCGTCGCACTCGAGCTTGATGGTGTGGCTGTCCGGGCGCCGCATCCGCATGTTCTTGGCGAAGTCGGTGCCGGGCTGCTGGCCCTCGTTGAACATGCTGATGCGGGCCGAACCGATCAGCTCGTAGGCGTGGATGTTGTGGAAGACGGAGTCCTCGTTCTTGATCTGGAGGTTCGTCGACTTGCGGACGACTCGGGTCTTCGGGAGGAACTTGCAGTCCTTCTGCGTCATCGTCTCGTCCCACGTCACCGTGCTCCAGGCCTTGCCCGCGCCGATGCCCTCGATGAAGACGATCGCCTCGGGGAGGCTGTTGCCGGAGCCGACCTTGACGCCGCCGACCTCGCGCGCGCCCTCGCCGCAGACCTCGGGGTCCTTGGTGATGGTCATCTGGCGCGGCGCGGGGGCGGTCCCGGTGAGGGTCACCTTGCCGGTGATGGTGCCGCCGCCGTCGACCGCGACTTCGTCGTAGGCGTGCGCGGACAGGGGGAGGAGGAGGGCGATCAGGAGGGTCAGCAGTCTCATGGGGTCTCTCCTTGGAGGGTCTCGAGGTAGCTGGCGAGATCGAGCAGCTCCTGGACGGTGAGGGAGTCGAGGAAGCTGGGCATGCGCGAGCTCCCGTCGGTCGTCTGGTACGAATCGTCGGACCCGGCGACGACGCCATCCGGGTCGGCCACGACCACCGCCGACGGGTCGATGAGGGACTCGAGGAGGTAGCGGCGGGTCTGGATGGCGCCGATGGACGTCAGGTCGGGGCCGACGCCGCCCTGGCCCTCGTCCTCGCTGGGAATCTCGATCCCCTCGACGACGTGGCAGGACCAGCACTTGGCCCCCAGGAAGACCTCGCCGCCGGTCAGCTCGTCGCCGTCGGGGAGGTCGATCCCGGTCGGCTCGGCGACGCCGTCGGTCGCGGCGCCGGCGTAGGGGCGCTGGGCGCTGACGATCACCGCGGGGTCCTCGGCGGGCACGCCGGAGTTCTCGAGGAGGAACATCACGACGGAGGTGATCTCCTCGTCCGTCAGCGAGATCGGCGGCAGGTGGATGGGCTTCATCAGGCCCTTGGGGAAGCCGCTGACGACGTACGCGTTGGGGTCGTAGATCGACTCGACGATGTACTCGACGTGGGTCAGTCCCTCCTTGCGGGAGCCGGCGCGGACGCCGACGGGAGCCTCGAAGCCGGCGGCGGCGCCGAGGTTGGGGCAGCGGATGGCGCTCCCCTCGCCGCCGAAGCTGTGGCAGGTGCTGCACTTCCCCTTGCCGAAGAAGATCGTGCGGCCCGTCTCCGCGGAGACGTCGCCGGAGACCGTGCCCCCGGCCCCCTCTCCCGAGATCGCGGTCACCGCGTGGCCGGCCCAGACGAAGAACGACAGGACCGCCGCGACGAAGACCACGATCTTCGGGAAGGCGGTGGTCATCCGTGGAACCCCTCCCCGCCCGACCAGCGGCGGCGGGCCTCGTCGAGGTAGGCGGCGGTGATGCGGTCGCGGCCCTCGTCGCGGGCGCGCCGCTCGAGCTCGCGGACGACGTTGCCGCGGATGAAGTCGGGGATCCGCTGGACGCGCTGGAGGGCGTCGTCGTCCCAGACGAGCTGGCGCTCCGCGCGAGCCGAGCCGTCGCCCCAGGTCTCGTACTTGGCGGCGACCGCCTCGGCGTCGACCTCGGTCTTGCCCTGCTTGCGCGCGACGTCCTCGACGCGCTGGCGGGTCAGCGTCCGCATGAAGCCGTCGGGGACCCGGCCCAGGGCCGCCTCCGCCTCGTCCGTCCACGGCATCGTGGAGACGTCGGCCTCGCCGGTCGGGGCGTCGGGGAGCGCGGGGGGACGGCGTCCGTGGGGGTGGCCGCCGCCGTGTCCGTGTCCGCCGCCGCCGCCCTTGCCGTGGGCCTTGTCGCGGACGAGCTGGATCATGTCGCTGGTGACGACCGTGTGGCCCTGCTCGCGGGCGTGGCGGGTGACCGCCCCGGCGACCATCTTCTGGACGAACTCGGGGACCTTGTGGAGGAGCTCGTGCGCCTCGTTCGTCCACGTCAGCTCCTCCTCCTCGTCCTCCGCGGGGGGCGCCTCGGCGGTGCGGGCGGACAGGTAGAGGTCGCAGTCCAGCGGGGTCCGCAGCACCTGCTCGGTGCAGCTCCCGAGATCGAGGTCGTCGTGGCTGTGGACGCCGACCCGGCCGAGCATCACCATCGACGGCCGGACCTCCAGCGCGTGCCGCGTGACACAGACGTGGGCCTTGCCCGACAGGAGCGTCGTCCGCACAGGGGTGACGCCGAGGGACTCGCAGAGGCGGGCCGCGGCGTCGAGGTGGGCCTGGTAGATGCGGGCGAGGCCGTCGTCGATGATCTCCTCGTGCAGCGCCTGCTGCTGCTCGAACCGGAAGACGCGCGCGGCCTCCTTGCTCAGCGCGCGGGAGATCGCGTGGAACATCGTGTGGTGGAACTCGGGGTCGAAGCTGGAGAGCAGCTCGACGGTCCCGCCCATCGCGTTGGCGAGCACGCACGCGGTCCGGACCGCGCCGAGGGCCTCCTCGGAGCCGTCGACGGCGACGAGCATGTGGTCCCAGGGGTTCCGCTCGGTCTGCCGCACGATGAGCGCGTCGGTCCCCGCGAGGCGGCGGACGAGCCGCTCGCAGACCGTGCCGACGGTCGACTCGGCGACCCGGCCGAGGCCGAGCGAGCCGAGGACGACGAGGTCGGGGAGGTAGCTGGAGACGTCGTCGAGGAGGACGCGCCAGTTGCGTCCCTCGATGACACGCCGCTCGAGCTTCACGCCGACCGCGTTCGTCCCCTTCTCGACCTGGTCGAGGTAGGACTCGGAGATCAGCTGCAGCCCGCGGGTGATGAGGTTGTCGTGGATCTTCCGCTGGCGGCGCAGCTCCTTCTCCTGCTGGAACTGCTCGGGGAGGCCGCCCTCCATCTGGCGGAAGCGGTCGTCGTGCAGCCGCGCGGCGTACGCGTGGCTGGCGACGACGTGGGCGCCGGCGTGGGCGGCGAGGGTGGTCGCCAGATCGGCGGAGCGGTCGCCGAGCTCGCTGCCATCGACGGGGACGTACAGCGACTCGAACAGGTCGCACAGCGGGTTCATCGCGCCGGCGCGCATGGGCAGGACAGCGGTCATGACGAGGCCTCCGGGGGCGGGGCGGGGGTGGGGTCTTCGAGGCGCCGGGCGCGGCCCACGGCGAGGAGCACGAGGCCCAGCCCGCCGCCCGCGGCGAGCGCGGAGAAGGCGTACCCCGCGGTCGGCGTGGCGGCGTCGAGCTGGAGGTAGTACCAGGACGTGAGCCCGCACTCGGTCGGGGTCTCGCCCTGGCCGCCGTCCCACACCTGGAGGGCGATGGGGACGAGCATCCCGGGGGCGAGGTCGAGGTCCTTGGCGCCGTCGGCGGTGGCCAGCGGGCGGGACATCACGACCGTCCACCGGCCGTCCTCGAACGCGCTCGCGGACTGCAGCTCCTGGCCGGCCTCGGGCTGGTCCTGGGGGAGCTTGTCCCAGCCCCGCGAGTCCTGCTCCACGGCGGCGTCGGTGGCGGCGCTCCAGGTCCACAGGTTGACGCCGCCGGCGGGACCACCCCGGTAGAAGTGGGGCTTGACGGGGCCGTCGGGGGCCTTCTTCGGGAGCTGCAGGGAGATGCCGTCGGGCAACGTCCCGAAGCGGTCCCAGTGATCCCTGGCGGCGAGGTACGGCGCCCCCGTGGCGTCCGGGTCGGCGTGCTCTGCGGGCGTGGTGCTGGCGGTCCGGTCGTGCCACGTCAGGTGAACGGCGAGGCGGCCGCCGCCGTGGGCGGCCCGGACGAAGACGCGGTCGACGGCCTGGTTCTGGTGGCGGGGGGCGACGACCACCTGGCCGGTCACGGGGATCTCGATCCGAGGCTGCTCGGTCCAGAAGGGATCGGCGGGGTCGGTGGGCGGCGCGTCCGCCACCTGGGGGGCGAGGAGGAGCACGTCGGCGTCGTCCCCGGCGGGCTCCTGGAGCGAGGCGACGTAGGCGGCGACGGCCCACCGCTCGCGGTCGTCGATCGAGTTGGTGAACGAGGGCATGGGCGTCCCGTTCAGGCCCGTCGTCAGCGTCCGGTAGATGTCGAAGATCGTCTCCCCGTTCTTGATCCGGCGGGGGGTCGTGAGGTCCTGGGGGACGATGGCGTCGCCCCAGTCGTCGTGGAGGAGGTCGTCCCCCTTGCCGTCGCCCCGGCCCGCCTTGCCGTGGCACTTCTGGCAGCCGCCGCGGTTCTCGTCGCCGTAGATGGCCCGGCCCAGCTCCAGCAGGGCGTCGTCGATGGGCGGCTGCTCGCTCAGCGCGGCGGCGGCGTCAGGGCGGTAGGGGTCGAAGTCGTCGCTGGTGAAGTCGGCGTACTCGGCGAGCGACTTGACCGCCCACACGAGCTGCCAGCGCTCCTCCTCGCTCAGCGGGTGGGCGCCCTCGCCCCAGGCCGGCATCGCCGTCCCCTGGACCCCCCGGGAGATGGTCCGGAACAGGTCGGCGTCGGTCGGCAACTCGCCGTTGTTGGTGCTCCGGAACTTGAACAGGCCGAGCTGGAAGTCGCGCGGGCGGGGCCACAGCGAGGGCGCCGCGAGGCCGTCGCCGAGGCCCTTGTCGCCGTGGCACCAGGCGCACCGCGCGGCGTACAGCTCCAGCCCCTTCGCGAGGTTCTCCTCGTTCTCGGGGACGGCGGCCTTGGCCTGCTCCAAGGCCGCGAGGTCGTAGTCGGCGGCGCCGGACGTCGCGGGCAGCGCGAGCGCGGCGGCGGCGACGAGCAGCAGGAGCGTGCGGGCGCGCATCACTCGTGCTCCTCGGGGACGCGGGGGTTGACCCCGGCGACGTCGTACTCGCCGAGGAGGATCAGCCAGATCTCGTCGTCGCTCAGCGAGTCCTTCCACCGGGGCATGGCGCTGTCCCAGGGGCTGCCGTTGGCGGGGAGGCCGACGCCGCCCTCGCGGATCCGCTGGAACGCGTACGGTTCGACGAGCGTGGCGATGGTCCCGGGGTCGGTGAAGTCGGCGGGGCGGAGGCGGAAGCCGCGCGCCATGGGGCCGGTGCCGTCGGCGCGGATGCCGTGGCAGGGGCGGCAGTTGGCGGCGTACAGGTCCCGCCCCGCGGCGACCGCCTCGGCGTCGAAGAGCGCGCGGGCGGCGGCGGGGTCGGCGGGGACCTCGAGGCCGCGCTCGCCCAGGAAGGACGTCAGCAGGGCGTCGCTCGGCTCCCGGTAGGGGTTGGTGAGGTCCTCGTCGTAGGCGATCGAGGGGTGCGCCTGGCGGGACTCGACGGGGGGCTCGACGCCGATCCGGTAGCGGTCGTAGACCATCGAGCCGCACAGCACGGGGACGGCGACGTACAGCACCGCGAGGCGCGCGTAGCGGGGGACGGGGCGGGCGTCGCGGCCCTGCAGGAACTCGACCACGGGCGCCTTGCTGCGGGCGAAGAGCTGGTCGTCGCTGGACAGGACGATCAGGCAGCCGACCGCGGTCAGGCCCAGGTACACGGCAAACGCGACGCCGGGCACGGGCAGGGGCAGCTCCCGCCCGGTGACCAGCATCGCGATGCCGGGTACCACGACGGCCTCGTCGCCGGCGCCCCACATCACGCCGGGGAAGACCGCTCTGAAGAAGATGAAGACGGTCGCCAGGAGGCCGAAGACGAACGCGACGGGGCGGCCGGCGCGGGCGAGGCGGCCGAGCAGGCCGAGGAGGGCGACGAATGCGCCCCACACGAGAACGGTCGCGACGAGGGCCACGGCTACGCCTCCCCCGCCGCGGGAGCGGCGGCAGGCGCGGCGGCCTCGGGTTCGTCGCTGTGGGCCAGGTCGGCCAGCCAGAAGACGAAGGCGACCATGCCGAGGAAGATGAACGCGATGATGGAGACGTTCGTCGTCATCATCGCCTGCGTCGGCGTCCACGCCCAATCGGACGTGTCGCGCATGACGCCGTAGATGTGCCAGTCCTCCCGCAGCCCGCTGCGGATGAACCCCATCAGCCCCATGAGCATGACGACGGCGAGGCAGTTCCAGATCAGCGTGTAGGCGCCGCGGGCGGGCATGGTCCCCCACGTGATCCCGCCGATGACCTCGGCGTCGCGGAACTGGAGCACGTCGATCGTCGTGTTCAGAGCGAGGCAGGTCAGGACCATGAGGACCTGGCAGACGGCGATGTTGCGGAGGAACTGGGACGCGTCGGTCATCGCGACGAAGCCCCACACCCCGAGGAAGAAGGTCACCAGGAGCACGGTCGAGGCGAAGTAGAGCGACTGGCCCGCCTTGCCCCGCCCGGAGAAGGTCAGCAGGGTGGCGACGACGGCCATCGCCGCCTCGACGAGGAGCGCGGTGCCGGCGCCGAGGAAGATCCAGCGCTTGTCGTCGGCGACCGAGATCGACGCCGGTTCGAGGTGCCAGATGATGGACGCGTACCAGCCGAGGATCGCGAGCACCGAGGCGAGCACGACGAGGAGCACGACCTTGGCGCCCCGCCCCTGCTCCGAGAACGGCCTCAGCGCGCCGAGGTTGCCGCGGCGGTACATCAGGAAGCTGAAGAACGTCGAGACGATGATGAAGTTCACGACGGCGTTCTTGGCCGGCATCAGGCCGAAGTACTTGAGGACCGGGTGGAAGGACTCGCCCGCCATCAGCGCCCGCTCGGTGGCGGACAGCGGGAGGTTGTGGGGGGTCAGCCAGATCGCGAAGGAGATCGCGAGGATGGCGGTGTTCCAGGGGACGAACTTCCGGTAGCGCTCGGCCCCCTCGATCCGCTGCATGCCGACCCAGAGGTAGTAGTTCGCCCCGAAGAAGAGCATGCCGATGAGGAGCGCCTGGAGGATGAACGTCCAGGAGAAGGCGCCGCCCATCATGTTGTTCCCCATGATGGGGCTGTAGGAGTAGACCTCGCGGCCGAGCCAGTACCCCGCGAACGGCAGCGGGATCATGGCGCACATGCCCACGAAGTTGCCGACGTACCCCATCCAGTCGTAGTGGGCGCGCTCCTCGGCGGTCTTCGCGCCGAGCATCTTGACGGCGGAGTAGGCGCCGGCGACGAACCCGCCGAGGACGACGTTCGCGAGCAGGCGGTGGAGGTTGACGGGGTGCCACAGGGGGTTGGTGATCGCCTGCCACGTGGTGCCGACGAACTCGTTGGTGGCCTCGTGGACCCCGGTGGGGCTCATCATGTAGGTCGCCCACGAGTTGGCGATGAGGAGCAGCGCCGTGCCGATGGCGTTGAGCGCGAAACCGAACCAGAGGTGGAACGCCTTGGCGCTGCTCGCCCAGGAGGCGCCGAGCGACAGCATGGCGCCGAGGAGGCCGATGAGGAGGAGGAGCTTCCAGTGGCCCTCCGAGGCGAGGGCGGCGTCCCGGGCGGCGCCCGCGCGGGCGTCGGCGGCGATGGACGTGGCGGCCTCTCCGAGCTCGTCGGCGGCGTTCTCGGGGGTGACCTTCTTGCGGTCGGCGGCGAGCTCGGCGGCGGCGGAGACGAGGGCGTCGGCGGACGCCCGGATGGCGTCCTCCCCGACGCCGCCGGCGAGCTGGACGTCGTAGTCGACGAGCTGGCCGACGGGGGTGGCGAGGTAGGCGGCGATGTCCTCGTCGTCCTCGATGCCCTGGGCGAGCCAGGGACCGAGCTGCTCGGCCCAGGACTCGACCCGCTCGGCCTCGACGTCGCCCTGGTGGCGGATGTGGGCGAGGTCGGAGCCGCCGAAGAGGAAGACGCCGATCCAGGCGGCGGCGGCGGCGCCGAACCCGATCCACAGGCCGCGCGCGAGGCGGGGGTTGCGGCCCTCGCGGGACGTCAGCCGGTCCCAGGAGTAGTAGTAGTAGTAGAGGCAGAAGGCCTCGGCGAAGAAGAGCAGGCCGTAGATGAAGAAGCTGCCCTTGAAGATGCCGGCGAGGTGGCTGGTGAAGGTCGGGTAGAGCCCCATCAGCACGAAGACGAGGAGCCCGCCGAGGGCGGCGGTGGTGGCGAAGGCGGCGGACAGCAGCCGGGTGAACTCGTGGGCGAGGCGGTCGTAGCGGGAGTCCCCCGTCTTCGCCCCGATGAGCTCCACGACGACGGCGAAGATCGGGACTCCGAGCACGAACGCCGCGAACATCAGGTGCAGCTCCGCGACGAACCAGACGGTCGTGCGGGGATCGATGCCGAAGAAGGTCCCGTAGTCCACGAGCCCGGGCGAAGCAAGCGCCGGGCCAACCTCGAACAGCGGCTACATACGTCGTTCTCGACGGAGAACAGAGACCCTCGTGGTCAGAAGCTGACCACCGTCCGAGGTCAGGCGATGACCAACCGGGGCCCCTCACTCCGTGCCGAGCTCGCTTCGTGGTTGCGCCAGACGTCTTCTCGACACCCGCTTCCTTGTCTCGGTGACGCTGCTGCCCGCGATGGCCGTCCTCGTCGGTCGCTCCTCCGTCCGCTCAGAGGATGGCGTCCGCGCGCCCGACGCCGTGCCAGAAGCGCAGCGGTGAGGACGCCGCCTCGATCGCGAGGGGCCGGGCGACCGGGGGCGCGCGGAGCTGCTGTTCGAGCCGCTCCACCATGCGCCGGTGCAGCTCGGCGTCGAGCCGACTGCGCTCGGCGATGGACGCGAGAAGGCCCGGGTCCGTCGGGGGCGGGTCCCTGGGAGCTCGAGCGATGGGTCGCCGACCGCCTCGGAGCGGCGCGCAACACCTCCCCGCTGTGGGCGACTGTCGGCCGGCCCTCCGGGCAGCGCCGGCGAACGCGACTGGCGTAACGGCGCGGCCGGCGCCGGCGTCGCTTGGACATGGAACGCCGCGCTCCGCTCTTCGTCCTCCTCCTCTGGGGTGTCCTCCTCGTGCTCCGGCCCGCGCCGAGCACAGCGGGGCGAGCCCTCCCATCGGTCCGGGCGACCGTCGACGGCCTGGTGGAAGTCACCACCACGCTCCGCCGGAGCCGCCTCCGCGTCGGCCAGGCGATGGACATGGAGGTCGCGACCGCACCGGTCAGCCAGACCGGTCCTCGCCCCGTCGCGGTCAGTACGCGCCTGGGCATGCCGGACCACGGCCACTGGATCACCGGCGAGGTCCGGCACGCGGCCGGCGACGACCCCGTCTCCTCCGCCGGCGAGTTTCCGATGTCGGGCAGGTATCGGCTCCGGATCTGGGTGGACCTGGACGACGGGTCGCGGGTCACGACCGCGGTCGACTTCCATGTACCTGCCTCCCGACTGGAGCCCGTGGTGTTCGCGACCAAGCCGGACCCGCCCCCGTCCCCTGCCCCGGCCTTCGCGGATGTCGGCGTGCGGGCGCCCTCATTCGAGTTGAACGACCTCGCCGGCACGGAGACGCTCGCGCTGGACGACCTGCTCGGCAAGCCGGTCTGGCTCGCGTTCTGGGCGTCCTGGTGCGGGCCCTGCCGCGCCGAGCTGCCGGAGCTCGAGCGTTTCGCCCGTCGCTGGTCCGGCGGAGAGGCCGTCGTCCTGGCGGTGTCTCTTGACCAGGACCCCGAGATGGCGGCTGAGTTCCTCGATCGCCTCGAGGTCGAGGTGCGCTCCGTGATCGACCCGGACGGTTCCACCGTCGAGGCCTATGGGGCCCAGCGGATCCCGCTGAACGTGCTCGTCGACACGGAGGGACGGGTGGTCCGGCGAGTCGTCGGCTTCCGCCCCGGCCTGTACGAGGAGGGGGCGGCATGGGTCGAAGCCCTCCTCGACTGAAGGCGGGACCCCCGAAGGCGCCGGCCCGGCAGGCCCGAGGACAGGGACCCGATTCTCTGAACCCACCTCGCCGGACCGGCGACTCCTGACGCAGGGACGCCGCCCGGGACCGTGTCGTTGCGGGCGAGCCGGTGCCCGTAACGCCGGCCTCGGCTCTCCGTCCTATCCATGGAACGCTGTCATGCCGATGCGACCTGCCCTCGCCGCCGCCGCAGCCCTCCTCGCGGCGTGCGCCTCGCCGCCACCCGTCCCCCCGGCGTACGTGGATCTGGAGGGCCAGGCGCCGGACGCCCCTGAGCCCGTGCCCGAGGACGTCGGGCCCACGCCCGAGGACACGTTCGTCGGTCTGGACGAACTCCCCTGCGCCCGCGGCGAGCAGTGCGCTCCGGAGGGGCCGTTCCTGGGCGACACCTGCTGTGCGTTCGGTGACAACCTCGTCGCGCTGTCCGTCGCCACCGCCGCCGAGGCCGTGGACGTCGAGACCGACGGCGAGCACGTGTGGGCGTGCGGCGGGTTCGGCGTGCGCGTCAACGACATCACCCTGCCCGAGCAGCCGGTCTTCCTCGGCGGAGCGGCGTCGCGGTGCCAGCGGATCGGGGTCGGTCCCCTGCTGCCCGGCGGCGAGCGGGTCTTCTGGCTCGCCCACCACGGCGACTCGTGGGTGAACACACCGTCGCTGCAGACGTGGCGGATCACCGAGAGCGACCAGATCGTCCAGGTCGACCTGATCGAGGACCCGGGCACCCGCTTCGAGGGCCTGCTGTACGACGAACGCGGCTTCCTCTACGTCGCCACCCACGACGGAGGGGTCCGGGTCTACGAGGTCGCCGAGGACGGCGCGCCGACGATCCGGCGGGTGCTCGGAGGCTTCGACAACGCGCAGAAGCTCGCCCGGGACGGCGACCGGCTGTTCGTGACGGACGAGACCGGCGTGGTCGTGATCGACGTGACCGAACCGCTCGCCGCGACGGTGGTGGGGACCGTCACCACGGCAGGGCCGCCGCGGGACCTCGCGGTCGGCGCCGGCCGGCTCTTCGCGGCGAAGGGCGCGCGCGGCGTCGATGTCTTCGATCTCGACGGCGACGCCCTGCCCAGCCTCGTGGCCAACCTCGCCTCGGCCGGCTCCAGCCAGGCCGTCGACGTCGCCGAAGGCCGGCTGGCGGTGGCGGACTGGAGCCACGTTTCCGTCTACGACGCGGCCACGCTCGGCCGGCTCGGCAGCGAGCGGACGCGCCCCTACCCGCGATTCGAGCAGGATCTGGGCGTCGCGTGGACCGGCGACGTGCTCGCGGTGGCGGAGTGGGAGGCCGTCCACCTGCTCCGGTGGCGGGACGGCTACGTCGCGCCGGACGCGTTCGTGGGCGAGGAGCTGCTCTCCTTCGACGCCGCCGAGCCGTCGGTGCAGCAGATCGAGGTCGTCAACCGGGGGCCCTTGGAGCTGGAGTTGACCTCCGTCGGCGCCAGCGACCCCGCGTTCGTTCCGTCGGTCGAGGCGGCCGTGGTCCCGCCCGGAGGGTCGCTCGCGATCGACGTCGCGTACGTCCCACCGGCGCCCGAAGTCAGCGTGCAGAGCCTCCGCATCGTCAGCAACGACCCCGACGTCAACGAGAACCCGCGCCAGGTCCCGTTGCACGCCGTCGACACGTCGGCCCTGGATGTCGGTGACTCGATCCTGACGGAGGAGTTCGCGTGGCTGGACCCCACCGGGGACAACGACGTCGCGAACCTCGAGGGTCGTGTCCTCGTGCTCGCCTACTTCGCGCTGTTCTGACCGATTTGCGGTCTGGAGTTTCCCGACATCGAAGCCGCCATCCACCAGCCGTTCGCCGACCAGGGAGTCCTCGTGTACGGGATCCACCAGGGCGAGTCCGCCGACCTGCTGCTGGACTTCCGCACCCAGACGGGCGTGACCTTCCCGCTCGTCCGCGACGAGTCGACGCTGTGGCGGTTCGCTTTCCCGGCCGGGGTGGGCTATCCCTACCCGCGCGACGTCGTGGTCGGGACCGACGGCACGATCCGATCGATTCGGAACTCGTTCAACGCCGCCGAGATGACGGCGTTGGTCGAGGAGCTGCTGGAGGAGGCGGAGCGATGACCACGCTGCGGTACGACCCCGATCAGATCGAGCGGCTGCAGGCAGGCGACCGGGACGCCTGGCGAATGCTGTTCGCCGACTGCGGGCCGGTGTTGCTGGGGTACGCGACACGCATGCTCAACAGCCGCAGCCTGGCCGAAGACGTCGTGCCGGACGCGCTGGTCTCGGCCTACCGCCACATCGGCTCGTACGACGGCCGCGCGAGCCTCAAGACGTGGCTGTGCCGCATCGTTCGGAACCGCGCCATCGACGAACTGCGCCGCAGCAGCAGGTTCGTCGGCCTCCCCGAGGACGACCCCGAGGGCTCGTACTTCACCGAGGCGGGCAAGTGGGTGGCCGGATGCCCCCGCTGGGAGGAGCGGATCGACGCCGCGCGCAAGCTCCACGAGGTCCGCGACGCGTTGGACCAGCTGCCCCACAGCTGGCGAGAAGTGTTGCTCCTGAAGGAGGTGCACGGCTTCAGCACCGACGAGATCTGCGAGTCGCTCGAGATCCAACCCGGGAACCTCCGCATCCGCCTCCACCGCGCCCGCAAGGCGCTCCGCGCCGCCGTCGTCGACGGTCCGAAGGGAGCCTGACATGCCGTTCTCCAAGTGCCGCAACGTGCTCGACCGCGTCTCCGCCATCGTGGACGGCGAGGCCGGCGTCATCGCCCGCATGCGTTTCTTCGGGCACCTCGCGATGTGTCACGAGTGCACCCGCTACTACGAGCAGTTCAAGGAGATCCGCGACGCCGCCGGCGTCGTCACGGAGGAGGATCTCCCGCCCGACTTCGACCGGGTCATGGCGCCGATCCTCGACAAGCTCGACGAGGACCCGCCGGAGCCGTAGGTCAGAGCAGCGACGCGACGGCCGCAGCGACGAGGGCCGCGGCCGGCAGCGTGGCCGCCCACGCCGCGAGGATTCCACCGGCCACCCGCCAGTCCGCGCTGCCGGTGTGCAGGCCGATCCCGAAGATCGCGCCGATCGACACGTGCGTCGTGGACACCGGCGAGCCCAGGAGCGAGGCCCCGATGACGAGGGTCGAGCCGACGGTGTTCGCGAGCAGGCCCTGCCCGCGGTTCATGCCGGTGATCCGGTGGCTGATGGTCTCGGCCACCCGACGGGCCCCCAGCACGCCGCCGGCTGCCATGGCCGCCGCCACGACGAGCAGCGAGGCGCGCGGGTCGATCCCCGACCAGCCCGCGGCGACGAGCAGCGCCAGGATCTTCGGCGTGTCGTTGAGCCCGCGCGCGAAGCCGAGCGCGAAGGCCGAGGCGGTGTGCGCGAAGTCGATCAGCTCGAGCGCGGAGACGCCGAGCAGCAGGCCTTCGAAGGCTCGGCCGTCGCCCCGGGGGGCGGGGTCGCCCTCCTGTCCGGCGAAGGCGAACGCGCCCGACGGAGGATCGCCCGCGCGGTCGACGGCCCCTGCGGCGAGCCAGGTCTGCTCGTTCCAACCGAACCGGCAGCGGACGAACCGAGCCGCCGGGTACAGGAGCCCGGCGGCCGTCGCGGCGAGCAGCGGGCTGACGGCCAGGGGCACGAAGTACTTGCCGCCGAGGGCGCCCCACGCGAGCCGATCGGGGGCCATCGCGAGGCCCGCCCCGAGGAGGCCGCCGAGGAGGGCGTGGGTGGTGGAGACGGGGGCGCCGACGCGGGTCGCGAGGAGCACCGTCGCGGCGGCGCCCGTGGCCACGGCGACGAGGAAGGCCGGGTCGCCGACGACCGACGCCGGGACCAGCCCCTTGCCCGAGAAGGCCGACAGCAGCGCGCCCGCGAGCGCCACCGAGGCGATGGAGCCGACGACCTGGGCGCCGGTCGCGAGGGTGAGGGCGGCCTCGTAGTCGGCGGTTCCGGAGCCGTACAGGGTCGCGGTCGCCTTGAAGTTGTCGTTGGCGCCGTTGGCCCAGGCGAGGGCGAGGGCAGCGAGGGCGAGGAGCAGGACGGGGGACATCGCAGCGTCTACGTCCCCGCGAGGGGGGCGTTACAGGGGCACGGCCTCCACGTCGAGCGCGAAGATCCCGGGGGCGGTGCTGTTCGTGTCGTCGATGAAGAACAGGACCATGTCCTGAGAACCGTCGGAGTCGCCCGCCTCGTCGAGCCGGAACCGGAGCTGCAGCGCGTCGTACCCGTCGTCGACGGAATGCTGGAGGGCCTCGGCCAGGTCGCAGGCGAACGGACCGTCCGCGGACGTCGCGAAGGTGCAGCTCCCGCCGTCGTCCTCGACGTCGATGTCCCACAGGTCCGAGGAGAACGCGTCGAACCGGATCTCCTCGGCGGTCAGCTCGCCGAGGTCTTCGAACGGCATGCCGCGCACGTCGACGTCGTCCGACGACAGCACGGCGGACTCGACGTCCCAGGCGTGGCCGTCGTCGAACGAGCCGTCCAGGGGGATCGTCAGGAAGATCTGCACGCCGTCCCCCTCGGGGAAGCCGGCGTTGAGGTTGTCGCCCACGAACAGGCCGCCGCCCTGGCCCTGGAAACCGCGCGGAGTGTGCCCCTCGAGGCCGGGATCTCCGGAGTTCTCGAAGGCGAAGGCCTCCGGCTCGTGGACGTGATCGTCACCGTCGGGGGCCGGGCAGCCGAGGAGGAACAGGGCAGCGAGGAGTGCGAGTGGGTGTGTCATGCCGCACGGACGGGGCGCGAGCGGGAACGTTACGCTGTAACGGGGCGGGCGGACGTGCGTCGATCCCACGTGGACCGGGTCCGGGCCAGGGGCAGGCGGGCGACCGCGCTTCGACGGGCGGTCATCCTCCCACTCTCCTCCCCCTGGTTCGCGAGTCGCAGCCCGGGCCCGGCTCCACACCACCCATGCGGCGGTCAGCGCAGCAGCCGCAGGATGCGTCGAAGCAGCGCCGCGACCCACGGACGGAGTCGACGGCGAGCCCACCTGTCCGCGAGCTTCGCCCACACTCCGGCGACGGTCGGGTAGGGGTAGAGAGTTCGGCCGATCGCGCCGATCCGCTGGCGGTGGGTGACGGCGTGGCCCATGAGCCCGATCGCCTCGCCCGCGTGGGGCGCCACCAGCGTCGCGCCGAGCACGCGGCCGGTCCAACGGGCGACATGCACGCGGGCGAACCCTGCGGTCGCTCCGTCGATGATGGCGCGATCGACGGAGCGGAGATCCTCGGTGAGGGTGATGACGCGGCCGCCCTTCGACGCAGCCTCGGCGCTCGTCATCCCGACGTGGGCGACCTCGGGGGTGGTGTAGGTGCAGCGGGGGACGACGAGACGGCTCGCCCGCGCTCGGAGGCCGAAGAGCGCGTTCGCGAGCACGACGCGGGCCATGGCGTCGGCGGCGTGGGTGAAGCGGTTCCGGTCCGTGGCGACGTCGCCGGCCGCGAAGACCCGCCGATTGCTGGTGCGGAGCCGGTCGTCCACCTCCAGCCTCCCCCGGGCGTCCACGGTGACGCCGGCCTCGTCCAGACCGAGCCCTTCGACGTTGGCCCGTCGTCCGGTCGCCACGAGGAGCGCGTCGCCCGGGAGGACGCGGCCGTCTCCGAGCTGCACGGCCGTCCCCTCGACGGAGCCGACCTCCACGCCCAGCTCGAGGCTCACGCCCGCCCCCTGGAGGGCCTCGGCCACGACCACCGACGCGTCGGGGTCTTCGCCGGGGAGGACTCGCGGGGCGCGGTCCAGCAGCGTCACCTCAGAACCGAGCCGGGCGAAGGCGAACGCCAGCTCGCAGCCGACGGGACCTGCACCGAGGACCAGAAGACGCGCAGGGAGCTCCGTGAGTTCGAAGACGGTCCGGTTGGTCAGGTAGGGCGCCGCGGCGAGCCCGGGGATGGGTGGGACCGCGGTGCGAGAGCCGGTCGCGATGACAGCTCGTCGGAACCGCAGCGCGGCGGTCCCGACGGCGACGGAGTCGCGCCCCGCGAACGTCGCGTCACCGAAGTACACGTCGACGCCCGCGTGGGCGAGGCGCTCCGCGGAGTCGTGCGCCGCGACGACGGCGCGCAGGCGGCGAACCTCGTCCATCGCTTCGGAGAAGACCCTGCGGCCTGAACGCCCCGCGGCGGCCGCACGCGCCGAGGCGGCGAGGAGGGTCTTGGAGGGCACGCAGCCGAAGTTCAGGCAGTCGCCGCCGAGCCAGTGGCGTTCGACGAGCGCGACCCGCGCCCCCAGGGCGACCGCCCCGAGCGCACACACCAGCCCCGCGGTGCCGCCGCCGAGCACCACGAGGTCGTAGCGAGGCGCCGGGCGCGGGTTGCGCCAACGGGGCGGACGGACCCGGCGGAGGAACGTGGGAGCGTGCTCGGCCAGGAGGGGGGACGGCCCGGGGGCCTCGGCGGCGTCAGCGTTGGGCATGGTTGGCGGCCGGCCCACCGACGGCGTCGAGGCCGCGCTGGACATCGATCGCGGCCAGGATCCGGTCGGGCGTGGGTCGGTCGCGGTACGAGGCGCCCCGGTAGACCCACTCGACGCGGCCGTCGGAGCGGACGACGACGACGGCGGGGTGCGCGTAGCCGCGCTTCGCGAGCAGCCAGCCCAGCGGGTCGCGGCGGTAGGCGATCAGCCCGTAGGCCGCGAGCACAGTCCCCACGCCGTCGTAGACCACGGGGAACTCGGGACCGATCCCGGCGACGGCTCCCGCGCGGGGGATGTCGTTGGAGATCGCGACGATCTCGGTGCGGCGCGAGCGGAACTCGTCGTACCGCTCGCTCAGCCGGGCGAGCTGCCGGTTGCAGATCGGGCACCATCCGCCTCGATAGAAGACGAGCGCGGCGCGCCCGGTCCGGAGCACGTCCGAGAGTCGAACGAGGCCGCCGCGGACCTCGGGCAGCTCGAAGGCCGGGGCGGGAGACCCCAGCTCGATCGGATCGTTCAGCGAGGACAACTGCGCCATCTCGTCCAAGAGACGCGGCTCAGCGTCCTCACGTTACGTCACGTCGCCCCCTTCGTCGCCGATGTAACGCCGGCGCTCCGGCCGCGTCTATGGCGCACGGACCCACAGGAGACGAGAGCATGACGAGCGACGCGCGATGGCTGCTGCTGGCGGGGGGACTGATCCTGACGGGTTGCCCCCCGGGCGAGGCGCTGGACGAGGACGAGCCGCCGGCACCAGAGCCGCAGGAGGTGGAGGTCGAGTTCATCGTCCAGAACGGCTTCCGGATCACCGACGGCGAGGCGGTCGTCTACATCGACGCCTTCACCCAGATGTCGGCGTTCGAGGCGGACGACGCCGACCTGATCCTGATCACGCACGTCATGAGCGACCACTACGGCCGGTCCCGGGTCCTCGCGTCGGCGGAGGCGTCGGGCGCGATCGTCGTCGGTCCGTCCGCGGTGATCGCCGACCTCGAGGGCGCCGGGATCGACGACCAGCTCGCGGACTTCGACGACCTCATGTACGGCGAGAAGGGCTCCGACGTGCTCGCCGGGGTGCCGGTCGACGCCTACTTCACGCAGCACATCGGGGAGACGACCGCCTACCCCCACCTCAGCTACCGCGTCGAGCTCGGGGGCCGGTCGCTGTTCCTCCCGGGGGACATGAACACGGCCAACTGGACCGGCCCGCTCGAGGACTACGACGAGCTCCAGCAGCTGGACCTCGCCATGGCGAGCACCAACTTCGTGGACCTCGACACGCTGGCCGGCCAGGGCCCCGCGGTGATCGTCGAGGCGCACATCGGCGAAGCGTGCCGGGTCTTCTTCGACTACCCCGACGACGACGAGATGTTGGTGACCGGCGACGCGTTCACGCTCCCCCGCTGACGCCGTGGCCGAACTCCGTCGGGTCGGACTCGCGGCGCTCCTCGCGGGCGCGGTCGCCTGCGGAGCGCCGCCGCCGGACGGGGGCGACGAGGAGCGTCCCCCGCCCTCCCCCGAGCCCTGCCTCCCCGAGGGAGCAGCCCCCGGGACGCGGTTCGAGCACGTCGTGTGGCAGGGCTACTGGTACTCCCGCTACAACCTCGGCGCGCTGACGATGCAGTCCGGCAACGGCGCGCCGCTCCTCCTCGACCCCGGGGCGGTCGACGCGATGGTCGCCATCGCTTCGGACAGCCAGTCGGTGGCCGCGCCGCCGGCCGGAGCCGCGCTGCTGCGGCGGGTCTTCGATGACGGGGACCCCCGCCTGGCGGCCCCCGACGACGGCGATCCCGGCGACCTCGCCGACGGCCGGTGGGTGGCGTCGGGTGAGGGGCCGACGGCGCCGGCGGCGTTCGGCTGGACGCTCGTCAAGATCGTCGAGTGGGCGAAGCAGTTCCACGTGGACGCCCACTTCGGGGTGCCCGGCGCCGGCGACGGGATCCCCGGCGCGCAGCAGCGGTTCAGCGGCCTCGTGCTCTTCGTCGATGGGTTGGCGATGGCCGACGCCTGGTTGGAGCACCCCGACGAGTTCGCCGAGCCCACCGAACAGGGCGCCTGGGCGGTGCTGCTGGCGCTGTCCGACCTGCGCGCGCTGCTCGAGGCGGAGACGCTCCCCCACAGCACCGGAAACCGCTACACCGAGCTGGTCGCGGCAGCACCGGAGCTCGGCGTCGAGCTCGCGACGCTGGGGGCCCGGCTCGCCGCGGAGTGCGACCGGCTGGCGGCCGACCTGCCCGATCCGACGACCCCGCAAGGAGGTGCGAGCGCGGTCCAGGCCCTGGCGTGGTATCTGGCGGTGGCCGACCCGGAGCCCGGCGCCGCCGCCGCCGACCGGCTCCAGCAGGTCGCGGCGCAGCTCGCCGCCGCGAAGCTGACCGATCCGGCCGATCGCGGCCTCCGTCTCCGCGCCCTGGCGGAGGCGTGGCGGCTGGGGGGCGATCCGTCCCTCCTCGCCGCCACCGCGGCCGACTTCGCCGCCCTCGACACCGCCTACGACTGCGACACCGGCGCCTTCGACGGGCGAGCGAGGTGGACAGCGGAGCAGCTCGGCGGCCTCCTCGGGGGACTGAACGCGGCGCGCTACGTGCTGTCGCCGGACAGCGACGACATCGACTTCGACCGCGCCGTCGATCTGCTCACCGGCACCTGGGAGGGCCTGGTGAACCTCGGTGGACTGCAGCGCTCGGCCCCCCCGGCGACGCCGCCCTTCGTGCCCGAACACGAGTACGAAGGGGCCGACCTCTTCCACCGGCACCCCGCCGTGCCGGAGCCCCGCGAGGCGGGCGGCGACCACGGCGTGGCGCCCGTGTTCGCCGCCGCGGTGACGCTCGACCCCGATGCGGGCGGCGCGGCGGTCGATCCCGCCTACGACACCGCCGGCGCCATGCACCTGGCCACCGAGGCGCTGTGGTTCCACGCGGACTACGTCAGCGGCTTCCCCGACCCGCGCCCCTGACTGCGGAGCTACAGGACGAGCGGCTCGCCGTCGATGTCGCACGTGCATCCGCTGTGCTCCGGCGCCGGCCCGAGGCGTCCCAGATCGACGTCGAAGCCGACGGTGCCGTGGACGCTCCGGCCGAAGCCGGAGACCGGCGATCCGCCGGCCGCCACGGTCAGGGTCCCGCGGGGTGCGAGTCGAAGCGACAGGCCCGCCGAGAGGTCCAGCGAGACCGGCGGCACGACCGCGGCCAGCTCGCCGGCCACGGCGGCCGTCAGCCGGACTCCGACCCCCAGCCCGACCCGCTCCGACGCCTGGAGCGCCGCCGCCACGCCGCCATCGACGAGGCTGTTGGCCTCGGGACCGATGCCCGCCGTCGCGCCGAAGTCCCCCGCGAGCCGAAGGCGGCGCCACCGCCCGGACAGCGCGATCGACGGTCGCACCGAGACCGTGCCGGGCCGAACCCGCTCCACGGCCCACGTCGAGGGCAGCTGCACGGCGGCGGCCAGGGTGACGCGGGGCGCCGACGCGCCCGCCCCGAGCAGGAAGCTGCCCCGCGCGCCGGCGCTGATCGAGCCGAGGTGCACGCGCGGCGCCTTGGTCCCGCTGCTCGCGAAGACCACCGGGACCGAGAGATCCAGCCCGAAGCCGCGGTGCCACGCGAGGCCCCCCGAGATCGACTGGACGGCATAGGCGAGGCGCTGCTCGGGCACCCCCCCGACGGTGGTGGCGCCGCCCACCCCGCTCGTGGGAGCGCCTGCGAACGCGCCGGGAAACCCGACGCCGATGGTCGCCCCCCCACCGCCATGCCCGGGGTGGTGCGCGGATCCTTGCCCCGGCCAGGTGAGCGCAAGGACGGCGAGGGCGGCGGCGATGCGGCCGGCCATCGGATCACTCCAACTCGAACCGCAGCGGGGCGCCGCCGACGGTCCGGCTGAAGGCCGCGGCGGTGGCGGTGCGGCCGTCGTAGACCACGAGGACGGGCACGCCCCCGACGTCGTCTTCGACGATCGCCTGCTCGCCGAACTGGGCCTCGATCTCGTCGAAGGCGTACAGCACGGTCTCGCCGCCGCGGCTGAGCCCCAACGCCATCGACTTGTTGGGGTACTTCGGATCCGGGAGCGGGTTGGTGACGATGAAGGTGTCGTCGTGATCGGTCCGGTAGTCGCCGTACGGGTAGCCGGCGGGGCCGACGTCGTCGGAGAGGACCTCGGTGTCGGGGAACCACGCCCGCCACTGCGCCCACGTCGTGTCGATGACGCCCTCGGTCTGCAGGGGGAGCCCGAGGTTGGGCCCTCGGAACCCGACCTGCCGGATCTGCCCGTACAGCGACCCGGTCGTCCGGTCGTAGGGGACGAGGTTGGCGTTGTAGAGGTTGCCCGAGACGCCGAACCGCATCGCGTCGCCGCCCTGCTCGCCGGCGAGCACGAGCCCGGTGGCGGTCAGCGGGCAGTAGGTCAGGCTGAACTCGTCCCCGTCCCAGGTGTCGTTGACGATCTCGTGGGTCCAGAGCGTGTCGAGGGGGTCGGCGCGGGCCTCCCCGTCCGGCCGGAACAAGCCGAGGACCCGGTCCGCGTCCGTGAGGTAGCCGAGGTTCGCGGTGTCGTCCCGCGTCGTCCACACCGGCGCGTCGATGCTGGGGATGCAGTCCTGTCCCCCGAAACAGGCGCTCCGGATCTCGTTGCACGGCACGCGGCACTCGTCGTTGGCGAGGATCTCCTCCCCCTCGTTGTTGATGCCGTTGTTCCAGACGCGCGCGCCGGGTTCATGCACGCTCCAGGCGAACCAGTAGCCGACCATCCCGGGGAGCAGCCCGAGCTGCACGCGGTCGTCCCCGAGGGGGCCGTCCAGCGCCTGGCCGAGCAGGTTGAACCGGCTCCCCGTCTCCGTGTCGACGAAGACCAGGTCGTCCTCCGTCGGCTCGGGGACGTCGCCGTCGAAGGTGCCCGAGCCGGGGTCGCCTCCCCCCGGGTTCGCCGGGGCGGGGTCGGTGGCGGGACCCCCGGGGCAGGCGGTGAGCCCCAACAGGAGCGGGAAGCATGCGAGCAGTCGACGTGACACGAGACCTCCGTGGCCGGGTCCGTGGTTCCGACGTGGCCGGGGCGGCGCCGTTACGGGGTAACGCCCCGGACGCCGCACCGTCGAAGGGACGTGCCCCGAATCCTCGCGCTCGCGCTCGCCGTCGCCGCGGTCGCCGGATGCCCCGGCCCGGCGTCGGCGTCGGCGTGGCTGGAGCCCTTCGGCGCCCTCCGGCTCGGCGCCGGCTACGGCGCCACCTCGACGCGCACCCAGTTCGCCCCCGGAGACGCCGGCGGGCTGACGGGGCCGCGCTGCCCGCAGCCCGTGCTCGGGGGCGATCGGATGCCGTACTCCTGCGTGACCGGCGGGCGCTACGAGCAGCACTCCCTGTTCCTGGAGGCCTCGGCGGGGGTCGCCCCCTTCCTGACGCTCGACGTGCTCGTGCCCATCGTGCTGTCGGCTTCCTTCGAGGACGATCTCGGCGTCACCCGCGTACGTGGGCTCGGCGACGTGCGCTTCGGACTCCGAGCCGGCGGGGCCGTGCGCGGCTGGGCGCTGGCCGCAGAGGTGCGCGTGGGCGCTCCGTCGGGACCCAAGGGGCTCGAGGATCGGGACATCCCCCTGGGCGAAGGGCAGTGGGACCTCGAGCTCGGGGGCCGGGCGGGTCGGGGCTTCGGCCGGTGGGGGTGGGCGGAGGTGCAGACCGCGGTGCGCGTGCGGATCCGGTCTCGAGCGGTGCACGTAGACCGGGGCGAGGAGTGGTTCGGTTCGCTGTCGGGCGGCTTCACGCCAATCCCCCAGCTCGGCGCGACCCTCGCCCTCGACTGGATCGCGGCAGGGCCTGACGTGGACTCCTTCGGGCTCCGATCCCCGGGCCGCAAGCTGCTCCAGCTGCGCCCCGGCGTGCTGGGGCGCGTGGGCGAGGACTTCAGCATGGGCGTGGCGTTCGCGATCCCCCTGGCCGGTCAGAAGTGGCCCGCCGCCGTGGTGTTCACGGCCGGCGTCAACGGCCGGATCCGCTTCCGTCCGCGCCGCGCTCCGACGCACTGACGCCGCGTGCGGATGCCGGCCCGGTGAACAGCCCCTCGAGCTCGTCATGCCGCGACGCGGCATCGGCCTGGCCCAGCGCCACCAGGCGTCGCAGGTAGCCCGAATCGAAGAGGAGGAAGCTCAGGACGTCGTTCTCCGCGGCCGTGCCCGCGCGGGCGATTCCGCGCAGCGCCGCCTTCACCAGCGCGGGCGCCCGCGTGAAGCCACCGTCCTCGACCTGGCGGACCGCGAGCTCGCCGAGATCCTGGCGCGGGGAGAGCGCCACCGCCTCGACATGGCGCCACGGGGCGCCCCGCTCGGCGGCCAGGAACTCGCCCACGCGAGCGGCGAAGCCCGGGCCGAACTCCGCCTCGCCCCAAGCGAGGAGCCGGTTCGTGCGGCGCAGCCGCTCCACCTCGTGCGCGCTCATGTCGAGCAGGACCGACGTCATCGTCTTCCCGACGACCTGGGACCACGTCGGCTGCTCCCCCTCTCGCTCGTCGCCGACGCGGCAGACCTGGTCGACCGTGGTGGCGCGGCGAAGGCTGATGACGAGGAGCCGATCCACGCCCAGTCGGAGCGCCGGCCGGAGCGGCGTCTGCTGCCCCAGGCCCCCATCGACGTAGAAGCCGCCATCGACCTGGACGGGGGGGAACAGGAACGGGATCGCCGCCGAGGCGAGGACGTGCTCCGGGCCGATGTCGGCGGGGCGGGGGCGGACGTAGGGGTTCGTGCTCTGCCAGAACCGCGTGTCGGAAGGACGCCCCTGCACCCACACGATGTTCCTGGAGGTGGCCAGCTCGGTCCCCGTCACGGCCAGGGCCCGCAGCCCGCCGGCCCGGATTTCGGAGCCGAGCCGGCCCCAGGGGATGATCTCCCGAACGAGGCGCTGGAGCGGGCGGGTGTCCAAGAGGGCGACCTCGCGCCCGAGACCCAGGAGCGCGCCGGCCGGCCGGAGGAGGTCGGACGCACGGAGGCGGTACACGTCACCGATGCAGAGCCGCTCCCACACGCCCGCGAGGTCCGCGGGCGCGTGCCCGGGACGGCCCCCGTGAGCCGCCAGCCAGGCCGCGTTGATGGCCCCCGCCGACGTCCCCGTGATCACGTCGAAACGAGCGTGGGGGAAAGCGTGCGCGACGTACCGCAGCACGCCCGCCTCGTACGCCCCTCGCGCGCCGCCCCCGCCCAGTACGAGGCCGACGCCGAGGCCGGTCATCCCACCGCCTCCCACGTGGTCAGCAGCGCGACGGCGGCGAGCACCAGGCCCAAGGGCCGCGGGGAGGTCTTCGGCGGGAACAGGAACCAGCCCGGCACGAGGGCCTCACGGACCGGCGTGAGCGTCGGGGCCGACGTCGTTGAGCGACCAGTCGTAGGGGAGCCAGCGGATCACCGGATCCGCCGCGGCGATGAAGGCCGCCAGCTCCGGCGGGCCGTGGCGGGCGACCCAGGCCTGGACCGTGGCCTCGTGGCCGTGCGCGTCCGGGTCCGTGAAGTCGTCGCCGAACCAGCGCAAGATCGACGTCAGCGCGAGCTCGTCGCCGTCCCGGCGCGCGTAGCCCGGGCGGCCGAGCGTGTCGCTGACCGCCTCGACGAGCTGCGCCTCCAGCGTCGCCGCCTCGAGGGCGCGAGCACGGAGCGGGGGGCAGCTGACCGAAGCGCAGTTGATGACGAAGTGGATGCGCGGGTCGCGGTACAGCGGCCGGAGCAGGCCGTGTTCGAGGTCGTCCAGGCTCACGGTGTGCCCGCCGAGGCGCCACCGGCGCTGTCCCCAGGGATCGTGCAGGTCCCGGATCGACCGGAGATCCGGATAGCGCTCCAGGACCAGCGCCAGCGTGAAGGCGTTGTAGGCGTTCGAGAGCAGCGCGACCTGCTCGTCGCGGCCGAGCTGCCGCAAGGGCGCGTTTGCCAGGGCCTCGAGGTAACGGTCGAGGTCGCCCCGAGCGGCGACCAGCACCCCGTAGTCGACCTGGCCGTCGGCGACCCGGACGTGAGCGCGGAGCAGGCGGTCGAACGGCCCGTGATCGAAGTGCGCCGGCCCGTCCGCCGCCAGCCCGGCGCGCAGATCGTCCACGACCGCGCCCTGGAGCAACACGGAGCGAGGCGCGCACGAGGAGGCGGCCAAGACGACACCGAGGAGGAGGAGGAGCGGGCGGCGCACGGGGATCCTACGCGTCGCCAGGCGCGGCGTTACGGCGCCCCCGGGACTGTAACGCCGCGGCGCCTTCGTGCGTCATCCCCCCGAGCCGCACAGCGCGGCGGGAGACCATGACATGAGCAAGAACCTGTTCCACGCCACCGACGACGACTTCGCGACCCGCGTCCTCGCCCAGCCCGGCCCCATCCTCGTGGACTTCTGGGCGCCGTGGTGCGGGCCCTGCCTGCGTCAGGGAGCGCTGCTCGACGAGTTCGCCGAAGCCCACCCCCTGCAGGTGGTGGTGAAGGTCGACGTCGATCGCGCGCCGGAGACGGCGCGGGCGTTTCGAGTGCGCTCGGTCCCTACGCTCGCCGTCTTCCAGGACGGGGCGCTGGTGACCTCCGCGACCGGCGTTCACGGGCCCGACCAGCTGTGGGCGCTGCTCGCCGGCGACACCGCTCGACAGACCGCGTAACGGACCGTGACACCGGTCGTCTGTGAGGCGGGACCCAACAAGGACTGATCTCGGAGAGACACCATGACCACGACCTCGAAGCTGCTCACCCTCGCCGCCGCCGCGCTCCTCCTGAGCGTGACGACCGTAGCGATCACCCCATCGTCCCAGGCCGGCGACATGATGAAGATGCCCGACCCGATCACGGTCAAGGGCACCCTCATCGACACCAAGTGCTACTCGATGAACGCCATGAACGCGGGCAACGACCACAAGACGCCCAAGGGAGACATGCCGAGCTGCGCGACTGCGTGTGCCGCGATGGGGATCCCGGTCGGCGTGCTCGACAACAAGGGCAACGTGACCGTCATCGTGGCGCCCGCCAACATCTTCGCCGACCACATGGCGAAGACCGCGAAGGTCACCGGCATGCCCGCGCTGAACGGCGGCGGCGTCATCGCCGACAAGGTCCAAGTCAAGGACGGCGGCAAGTGGACCGAGGTCAAGGTGACCACCATGATGTGACGCGAGTCCCCAGCCCGCGTCGCTCGCCGCCCCCTCCCCCCCCCCGGGGGGCGGCCACACCGGAAGGCCGGAGGTCGGGCGACCTCCGGCCTTCTCTGTGGGGAGCGCAGGTAACACCGGCGGTTGCTCGCGCGTCTACGGGACATGATCCCCAACTTCGGCGTCGGACTGCTCCAGGCGCGCGCCGCCGCGCTGCTGGCGATCGCGCCGGCGGCCACGCTGGCGCCGCTTCCCCCCGACACCGCCGGGATGACGCTGGCGTGGTCATCCGTTCGCGAGGCCCTGGTGGCGCCCCCCGTCGCGGGTCGGTCGACGAGCGTGCGGATCGCCGATCTCACCCTGGGGGTAGGGCGCGAGTCCTTCGCCTTGCCGGGCCGGACCTGGCAAGACGGGATGGCCTGGCTCGAGGAGCGGCACGGGCGTCCCCTCCGCCCCCCGCGCCGGGACGTCGCCGCCAGCCCGCTGGCCCGGGGCGGCGAGTTCGTCCTCGCCGACGAGCTCGAAGAGCTCGCAATCCTCCTCGAGCGCGCGGACGCGGCCCTGCACACCCTCGGACTGCGCGCCCGGATCCGGCCGCTCCGATTCGAGGCCGTGGTCCGCCTCGACGTCAGCGAGCACCGGTTCGTGGAGGCCGGGATGAGCCCGTGCCTGCCCGGGCTCCGCGGACCCCACTGGTTCGTCGCGCCCACGCCTTCTCCGGCGAAGACCGGGCACCTCCCCCGGTTGTCCCAGGGCTGGTGGCACACCGAAGGCAGCATCGTCGCCGTGTTGCCCGCGCGACGCCGGGGCGCCCCGTTCCTGGCCGAGGCCGTGGCGATGGCCGGCTCGCTCCTCGAGCGGGTGGTGCGGACGAGGAGATCGACGACCTGAGCCGTGCGGGATGCGGGGCCCGTAACGAGTGGGCGGCTCTTCCGTCCTGCCCTTGAGTCGGATGACGACGTGCAACGGAGGTCGCGATGAACACCGCCATCTGGATCGTCCAAGCCCTGCTCGCCTTCGCCTTCGCGGGCGCCGGCGCGATGAAGCTGACGAAGTCGCGCGACGAGCTCCTCGGCATCGGCATGGGCTACGCCGAGGACCTCTCCGGCGGTACGTTGACGTTCATCGGGTTCGCCGAGCTGCTGGGGGCCATCGGACCCGTGGCTCCCCCGCTGACGGGAGTCCTGCCGGTCCTGGCGCCGGTCGCCGCGGCGTGCCTGGGCCTGGTGATGGTGCTGGCCGCGGGGGTGCACGTCCGGCGGGGCGAGCTCCCCATGGTGGCGATGAACGCGATGCTCCTCCTCCTGGCCGCGGTCGTCGTCTGGGGTCGCCTGGTGGCGGTCCCGTTGTAGTGTGTGTCTCCTCCGCGCGCGCCCGCGCCGGTGCGACTTCCACCAGGAGGATCGAGATGAGTGCAGAGTGGCTGGTGCTGGACCTCGGCCGCGACATCAACCTGCGGACGAGGCATCCCTACGTCGGCCGAGCCAGGTGCGACGCCTTCGTCGCGGCGGTCGGTGACGGCGGCTGGACGCGGATGCGCCTGTCGGTCACGGAGCCATGCACGGAGCGGCTGCTCGCGGCCATCGAGGCGCCCCGGTCGGTGGAGCCGGCCACCGGGCTCGCCATCCGGGGCAACCTGCCGCCGGGTCGATACCAGGAGCTCATGGCCGGCGGCGGACACGTCCACGACGGCGCCGTAGCCGGGATCGTGGGCCGGTTCGGCGAGCCGGGGCTCTGCGACTGGCTCGCCGAGCGTCAGGACGTCCGCCGCTTCTCCGAGGGCGATCGCGTCGGGGTGACGTGGGGGTGGGAGGCAGCAGACGAGGATCTCGAGCAGCTCTGGCGGGCGTTCCGTGGCCTCGACCGGGAGCTGCTCCCGGGGTTGGGCGTCCCCCGCGCCGAGGTCGGGGGCGAGCTGCGGGTGACGCTGGTGGACCGTGAGCACGGTCCCCTCCCCGGCGGCGTCGTGACGCTGCGTCCGCGCTTGTCGCGGGCCGGCTGCAGCACGGGCATCGAACTGCGCTTTCCCGTGGACGACCCCGAGCACCCGGCGTTCGGCCGGTTCTGGGACTCGCTCCGTGGCACCCTCGGCGCGGTCAAGCCCGATGGTGTACACAAGGCCTATCGTTTCGGCGACGGACCCGACGAGATCGGGACGATGCCGACCTTCTACGGGGGCACCGGCAACGAGCCGCCGCGGTTCGCGAAGCCCCGGGATCCGCTGTCCCCGTGACGAACCGCGGCGCCCGACCGACTCCCGGGTCCTACGAGTCCGTGGGGGCCGCCGGCGCCGCCGCACGCGCGAACCGGAACCCGTTGATCGTGTACACGCACCACGGATCGAGGCCGATGCGGTAGGCGGAACGGCAGTGCCGCGCGAGCGAGAACCACGACCCGCCGCGAACCGGACGGCGCTTCGCGTCGCCGCCGTAGTCCTCATCGCCACACCAGTCGCGCATTCCGCCGGCCATGTCGCGCACGCCGTAGGGTGAGCTGTCCGTCTCGAAGGCGCCCACCGGCTCCGGTTGCGGCCGGCCAGGGCGGCTGTCCCTCATCCTGCACAGCGTCGGGTCGAAGCCATCGCCCCACGGGAAGATGCGACCATCGGCGCCGCGGGCAGCCTTTTCCCACTGCCGCTCGCTCGGCAGCGACCAGACGAGACCGTCGCGCCGCGAGCGCCAGGCGACGTAGGCCTGCGCGTCGTCCCACGAGATGCCCATCACCGCCCACTGCGGGTCCCAGCGGTCACCGTCCCGGTCTACCTCGGGCACGACGTACGGCTCGCCTGGGGTCGGGTGCTCCCAGTACTGCCCGCCGCCGCTCTTGAGCCCCGACTCCTGGCGCGGCGCCCGGGTCCAGGCCTGCTCGGCGTCCCGCTCGGCCAGGGCGTTGATGAAGTCGCAGTACTGCTGCATCGTCACCGGCAGAACCGACACGAAGAAGCCGTCCACCCACGGCTCGCTCCGCGGCTGCGAGTCCTGCGCCTCCGGGTCGCCGCCTTCGACGAACGGGCCCCCCGGGACGTAGACCGCCCCATCGCCGATCTCCGCGTCCGAGTACAGGGGCACGGGCTCCGCGCCCGAGTCCCAGTGGCGGCCCCGGGCGATGAACACCGGGTACCGGGTGTCCCGCTTGCCGGGTGAGCGGATGGTGGGCAGGTAGCTGCCCTGCTCCAGCGCCACGCGCTGCAGGGGAGTCGTGCCGAGCAGGCGGCGCTCCACCAGCGGCCAGTTGAACGGCGCGGTGACGTCGTAGCGCTCGCAGACGACCTCCGCGCCGGGCGGGTCGGTGTGCAGGGTCAGGGCCCCCGTGCCCTTCAGGAGCGTCGCCCACCGCCCCTCGTCGTCGAACGTCGCCGGCGCGCGGCCCCGGGACGCCGCGGGCGCCATGCCGCAGGGTCGGCGGCAGATCGATCTGCAGGGTCTCCAGGACCGCGACGACGCTCACCGGCTCGCCGCGGGTCTCCAACAGGGCGATCGTGTCCGGGACGGCGCGGGTCAGGTCCAGGGTCTTCATGACGTTCCTCGGCACGAGAAGGTGCCGAATCGAGGCGCACCTACCAAGTCACGTCGACGCGAGCCTCGGAGCCGTCCGTCACGGTCACGGCGACGGTCGTCGTCCCGAGCTCCTCGTGCCACAGCTCCAGCTCGTACTTGCCCGCGGGGACGTCCTCGATCCGGAAGGAGCCGTCCGCGGACGTGACCGCGTACCATGGGTGGTCCTTCACGACCACCCAGGCCTCCATCCACTTGTGGGCGTCGCACTTGATGTGCACGACGCCGGCCCGGCGCAGGCTCTGGGTCGTCGTCTGCCCCGCCTTGGGCAACGCCGAGTTGAAGATCGTCTTCGTCTCGCCCAGGTAGGCGTGGACGTTGTGGAGCACCGGGTCGGAGTTGGCGAGGATGATCTTCCCGCCCTTCCGGGCGGCCTGGACGTGCGGCCCGTACTCGCACTCCTTCTGGTCCAGGGTGACCGTGACGTCGTCGCCGGAGCCCTCGGGGGCGACCGCTCCCTCGACGCTGACGACGACGTTGGCCAGCTCCCCGCCGTTCCCGACGACCATCGAGGGGTCCTTCTTGACCGACGTGCCGCAGACTTCGAGGTCCTTGTCCACGTTCAGGTCGTCCGGCGTCGGGGCCGGGCCGCTGAACGTCACCTTGCCGACGACGGTCCCCCCCGCCAGGGCGCTGGGGGCGAGGACGAGGCCGGTGAGCAGGACCAGGGACGACAGCAGGCGGGGGGTGGCGACGTTCATGGGATCTCCTTCGGTTCGGATGGGGTCATTCCCAGACGCCCCGGTGACCGACCAGCCAGTCGGCGGCGGGGGAGCGCTGGAGGCTGCGGACGTAGGCGACCAGCGCCCACGCCTCCTCGGTCGTCATCAGCCCTTCGTACGACGGCATCGGCGTGCCGCTGAGGCCGGTGTGGAAGGTCCGGTAGATGTCCGTCGGCCCCCCTCCCCCCTTGAGGCGGGGATTGTGGAGGTTGGCGGGGGCGATCCGGTGGCCGAAGTCGTCCTTCAGCTGGCGCGCTGACGGCCCGTCGCCCCGGCCTTGGTCGCCGTGGCACTCCGCGCACTTCATCTCCACGAACACCTCGCGCCCCGCCGCGGCCATCGCGTCCGTCAGCTCGGGGGGAGGCGGGAAGGTCAGCGGCTCCGGCGGGCCCCAGTCGGCGAAGTCGTCGGAGAAGGTCTTGACGTACTGGACGACCGCGCGCCGATCCTCCTCGCCGAGGCGATCTCCCCACGCCGGCATCGCGGTCCCCGGCACACCGCTCGTGATCGTGCGGAGGAGGTCGTCGTCGGTCGGCAGCTCCCCGCTCGGGGTGGTCCGGAACTTGTACACGCCCTGCGTGAAGTCGCGGGGGCGGGGGTCCAGGAACCGCGCCGCCTGCGTGTCCGCGTCGCCGGCCCGGCCGTGGCAGGTCACGCAGTGACGCCGGTAGACCCGCTTGCCCGCTTCGACGGCCGAGGGCTCCCCTGCCGACACGCGCCCCGAGCGGGCGGCGCAGGAGGATGAGGATGCTGCGACCGCCAGCCCGAGGGTGGCGAGCAGCAGGGGGGCCCAGGGTCGAAGCTCCATCGCCATCACAGGTACGCGTGGACGAAGACGAGGATCTCGTCGAGCCCGTCGTTGGCGGCCCACGGAAACGTCCGGGGGTCGGTCAGCCCGACCTCGGTCTCGGCGAACGTGTGGCGGTACAGGAGCTTCAGCTCGACGTACGGCAGCGGGAACAGCTCGAAGCCCGCGCCGACGCGGTGGAGGCTGTTCGGCTTGATCGCCATGTCGGGGTCCTTCCACTCCCAGATCAGCTGGAGGTCGAGGCCGCGCACCGGCAGGAAGCTCAGCTCGGCGTAGGACACGAGCCATCGCCGGGTCTCCTCCAGCGCGACGTCCTCGACGCGGCGGTGATCGACCTCGGCGAGGAGCGTGAACCGGCCCGCGTGGGCCATCAGGTAGCCGCCCACCTTGGCCTCCCGGACGCGGCTCTCCTCGTGGACCTCCTCCCGCGGTGCGTTCCCCTTGACGTTCCACCAGCCCGAGCCGCCGACGGTCAGGCCCACCGCGCCCTTGCGGAGGGTCACGTCAGCGCGGCCGGAGACGCCCTTGCGCGAGTCGCTGTCCAGGGGGACGCCCCCCTCCATGCCGTTGAAGACCGCGACAGCGAAGGAGACGGGGCCGGGGTGTCCGCCGACCTCGACGGCGCCGTCCTTGAGCGCCGGGTCGAAGCCCATGCCCTCGGCGCGGATGAACGTCTGGTGGTTGGGCAGCTTCAGCCCGTACGGCGGGACGAACTGGCCGGCCTTGAGGTAGAGGTTGCCGGGGAGGTTGTGCGCGAGCACGAAGGCCTCGAATCCCGGCCCGACGACCGACTTGTCGAGGTAGACGCTGACGTACCGGCCGAGGTTGGTCGCGACGTACAGGTCCGCTTGCATGAGGAAGAACGTGTTCAGCGGCGGGATCCGGAACAGCTGGTCGTCGACCGGCGTCCGGTAGAAGCGGGGTCGCGTCAGGAGGTAGGCCAGCCGCAGGTCCGCCCCGAAGCTGACCGAGGACTCCTCCCCGAACGGCAGCGAAGGAGAGAACCCCGGATCCAGCACCCTGCCCCCCCAGCGGACGGGCAGCGCGTGGTGGGCGTACACCTCCCGACCGTAGTCGCGCCGCATGCCGCCGCCGGTCGGGTTGACGTGGCACGTCCCGCAGGCCTGGCCCGTGCGGGCAGCGAACCGGGGCAGCGCCTGGGAGGGGGCGGGCTCCCAGGCGACGACCCCCAGCGCCACGACCCCGGACAGGATCGCGAGCGTCGCCAGGCCGCCATGCCGTCGCCCCGTCACTTCACGATCACCTTCGCGTCGCGCATGAAGCGGCTGTGGTTCGAGCAGAAGTAGATGACCTCGCCGGCCTCCTCGAACGTCAGCGTCCAGGACTCGCCGAACTGGATCGCGGGGCTCTCGAAGATCTCGGCGTCGGGCTCCTCCGGCGTCCCCGCGGTGATGATGTGGAAGGCCGAGTCGTTGTTGAACCAGGTCACGCTGTCGCCGGGCGCGATCTCGACCACGAGCGGGTCGAACGCCAGGCCCGACAGCGTGACGGGGTGATCGACCGCCGGCGGGGGCGTCGGCTCGGCGCTGTCGTCGTCGGCCGCGTCGTCGTCGTCGTCGTCGTCCGCTCCCGGCAAGGGGAGGTCGCGAACGTCGACCCCGAAGTCAAGGCACCCGGCGAACAGCACCAGGGCCGCGAGGATGGGGACGGATGGGGTCGTCATGGTGGGGTGCTACCTCCTGGAAACGGAGGGGGCGGCCGGCCGCTCGACCGCCCCCTCGCTGCGGTCGCTACAGCGGATCGGGGAACCCGTTCACCTCGTCGTTGTGGAACCACATCATCTCGTTCGCCAGCCACATCCCGCCGGCCGTGTCGTAGAGGGCGTCACGCCCGTTCCACGCACCGGCGGCGTGGTCGTAGGTCACGCTGGCGGCGTAGACCGGGGCGGTCCCGTTGCCCCCGCCGGCCATCGGCGGCATGGGCGTGTCCGGGTAGCGGTGGAACAGATCGTCCGGCGCGTCCGGGTTGGGCAGCCACTCGTACTCGGGGAGCATCGTCCGCGGCGGGGCGGCAATCTGCAGACCGCTGACGTTGACGACGTTCTCGAACGTGTGGGTCAGCTGCGTCAGGAGCGCGGCGCCGCCGGGGAGGTGGAGGTTGGCCGAGTTCAGCGCCCCCAGGATCGCCGCCACGTCCGCCGACGTGTAGACCTCCAGGCTGTCGTAGATGGCGAGCTCGGGGTCGTAGTCGGCGACCAGGCCGTCGAGCGCGGCCTCGGCCCGCTCGAGGTGGACGTCCTCGCCGGTCACCCGCCACGCCTCCGTGAACGCGCGGACCTTCTCGGCGTGGTCGCGGGCGGTCACCGACTCGATCGCGTCCAGCGCGTCGGACCAGGCGGCGATGGCGGCCACGACCTCAGCGGCGTTGGTGTCCGACGCGGCCGCGTAGAACGTCCCCCCGACGATCGCCATCGCGTGATCGTGCAGATCGACCGGATCCGGGCGCGCCGACCACAGGTTGTCGATGTTCATGTCGAGCCAGGCGTCGACGTCCAGGTCGGGGTCGCCGACCATCTCCGGCAGCATCGACGACGCCACCATGCGGCAGCGGTTGCTGGTCGAGTGGGGGAGCGTGCTGGGGTGGACCACGGCGGTGAAGTCGCTGACCGCCGCGAGCCAGACGTAGACCCCGGCAGGATCGCTGTCGTCCCACTGGTCGGGGTTGTTCATCCAGTCGAAGATCTGCATCGCGCTCTCGGCGAAGAGGACAATCCCGGCGAAGCGCTGCTGGGCGCCGGGGATGCCGTCCCCGCTCCCGACCACGCCGAAGTGGTCGTCGACGTGGAACTGCTTGGCCCACTGGGACTGCTTCATCAGCGTCCAGCCCGCGGCCTCCAGCGTCGTGGGGCCCTCGTCGATGGTCGTCCAGCGGTGGTTTGCGTAGTCGCCGGGGTCGCCGTTGTCGGCGTTGAGCCATGCCGGGTCGCCGCCGTTGGCGACGCGCGCGAGCAGGGCGGGGTTGGTCGGTGGGGTCGCGGTGGAGTCGTCGTCGGAGACCATCGACACCATGGCGGTGACATCGTCCATGGCCGGCATGAACGTCTCGCCGGCGCCGGAGCGCATGACCAGGTGGCCGAGGTTGTACCGCGAGTACCAGTACGCCTGGCTCTGCATGTGCGGCGCGCCGAAGCCGTGGGGTGACTCCCAGACGGCGACCGCGTCGTCGTCGTCGGCTGCGTCGTCGTCGTCGGCGGTGTCGTCGTCG
>CAYFOA010000030.1:0-17367 GCA_964344575.1 uncultured Rickettsiales bacterium
GATCGGGGGGACCGGGGTCCGCCCACGGCCCGAACAGGAACGCGAGCGCCGCGATCGCCACCCCCAGCACCGCGCCCGTCGCCACCGCGTTCCGACGCGTCGGGCGCGGCGGCGCGGCCACCGTCGTCATCACCGGCGGCGTCCCGGGAGGCGGCGCCGTCCCCGGCGGCACCGGAGCGCGCGCCCCCGGCCGGCTCAGCCGCTCCAGCTCCGCCATGTCGGACAGGTCCGCCGTCGGCGCGTCCGCGGAGACGTCGTCCACCCACGCCTCCGTCGCCATCGAATCGGCGCTCGGCGGGGGCGGCCCGTCGACCACCCGCGCGCGCAGGACCGAGGGCGTCGGCGCCTCGCCGAACGCCCGACGCAGCCCCTCCAGCGCGGCGACCACCTCCCCCCCCTCCTGGAACCGCGCGTCCGGATCGGGCGCCATCAGCCGCCCCACCACGGGGACCGCCGCCGGCGCCGCCCGCCGCACCGGCTGCAGCGCGTCCTCCACCTTCAGGTGCGCGATCCGATACATCGCGACGACCGCCTCCCGGGCGTCGAAGATCCGGACCCCCGTGATCGCCTCGTGGAGCATCGTCCCGAGCGCGAACAGGTCGCTCCGGTGGTCGATGTCCTGTCCCCGCACCTGCTCCGGCGACATGTAGGAGACCGTGCCCCGGACCGACCCCTCGGCGGTCGTGTCGGCGAGCCGGTCGCGCATCTTCGCGATGCCGAAGTCCAGCAGCTTCACCTCGCCCTGGGCGGAGACCATGACGTTCTCGGGCTTGAGGTCGCGGTGGACCAGCCCCAGCGGCTCGCCCCCCTCCCCCGTGAGGCCGTGCGCGTAGGCGAGCCCGCGGGCGATCTGGAGGTGGACGTCGACGATCTCGGGGAGGGACACCCTCGTCCCCGCCCGGCGCGCCTCCTCCAGCAGCTTCCGCCACGTCTGCCCCTCGACGTAGTCCATCACGATGGCCCACACGGGGTCGTCGTCCCCCTCCGGCTCGAGCTGGCCGAACCAGTGGGCGGCGACGATGTTGGGGTGGCGGATGCGGCCGAGCAGGCGGGCCTCGTCGGCGAGCCCGCGGGTCAGCGACGGGTTCCGGGCGACGACCTCGGGGTGGAGCACCTTGATCGCGACCTCGCGCTCGAACCCCAGCTCGCCCTTGCTGATCGCCCGGAACACGGTCGCGAACCCGCCCGAGCCGAGCCGGTCCACGAGCCGGTACTGCCCCAGGTCGATCGGCTCGAACTCGCTCTCGAGCGGCTGGTTCCAGGTGACGGTCGGCATCGGCCCCGAAGACGGATCCTACCGGTCACCACGCCACGACGCCGACGTCGCCCCGGACGCGGACCTCGGGCCCCATCGACCGGAACGCGTCGGCCCGCTCCGCCTCGTCGCAGGGGCGGGGCTTGTACTTGGTGCGCTGGTTGTCGGCCTGGAGGCAGCGCAGCTCGATCGCCTCGAAGCCGTCGGGGCCGAGGAACGCCGTGGCGACCATCCCGTAGCCGGCCACCCCGAACCGCTCGTAGCGGCCCGCCGTGTTGAAGACGAAGTTCCCCACCGAGTACAGGACGGGGACGCCGTCGAGGCGGCCGACGGGCTGGATCACGTGCGGGCCGTGGCCGACGACGAGGTCGAAGCCGGCCTCCGCGAGGAGCGCCGCGTCCCGCTTCTGGGCGTACGTCAGGGGGGCGTAGTTCCTGCCCCAGTGGACGAACGCGACGACGTGCTCGGCGCCCGCGTCGACGGCCCGCCGGTGGAGGCGGGTGATCGTGGAGGCGCGCAGGCGGGGCGTCCCCGGCGCGTCGGGGCCGGCCTCCTCGCCCGCCGCGCCCCGCGCCTGGATCGCGACCACGGCCACGTCCCCGTGGGGCGTCTCGAGGAGCAGCGGGGCCTCCGCCTCGTCCCGGTTCGCCCCCGCCCCGAACACCGCGATCCCGGCGGAGTTGGCGTGGGCGACGGTGTCGGTGATCCCGTCGGGGCCGCGGTCGAACGTGTGGTTGTTGGCGAACCCGAGCGCGTCCACGCCGGCCCCCGCGAGGGCGGCGGCGACCTTGGGGCTGCTGTTGTAGGACCACTTCTGCCCCGGCCGGGAGGGCTCCTTGAGCCTCGTCAGCGGCGCCTCGGCGTTGACGATGGTGAAGTCCGCGTCGCCGAGGAGGGCGTCGGCGTGGGCGAGCACGTAGCCGTAGCCGTGCTTGCGGATGCGCTTGTTGGCGGCGTTGCCGATGAACGTGTCCCCCGCGAACGCGATCGCCCAGGCGCCGCACGGCTCGGGGCAGGACCACGACCCCTCCGGCGCGGGCTGCCCGCCGGGCCCCGCGGGCACCCCCGACGGCGTCGTCCCCCGGACCACGGCGACCCCGGCGGCGAGGAGCGCGACCGCCCCCACCGCCGCCGCGAGCAGCTTCTTCATCCCAGCCCGAAGCGGAGCTCGGCGCCGAGCCGGAGCGTCTCCCGCAGCACCATGCGGATGCGGCGGACGTTCAGCACCTTCGACTGGCCGCTCATGCGGGGGCGGATGTGCATCGTCGTCTCGCCGGGGGTCATCCCCGAGCGGATCGCCCGGATGGGGAGCTCGAGGTTGAGGAAGAAGGTCTCGGAGCGGAGGTCGAGCCCCTGCACGGTCTCGCGGGGGATGAGGTAGACGCCGTCCATCTTCCGGTCGACGCCGGTGGCGCACCAGAGGACGACGCGGAGCCCGCGCGAGAGCACCTTCCGGAGGAGGTTGTCGGCCTCGTCGAAGCGGTGGGGGAAGTGGCAGGTGACGAGGTCGGCGCCGCCGCCCTCGACGACGTCGAAGAGGTTCTGGAGGCCGGACGGGGGAACCTGGCCGTCGGCGGGGAGGCAGCTGACCCAGTCGCGGCGGGCGACGGCGAACCCGGCCTTGAGCGCGCCCCCGATGCCCCGGTTCGGCGAGTAGCTGACGACCTGGACGCGGTCCTCGCCGTACTCGGCCATCACCTCGCGGGCGACGTCGGCGGTCCCGTCGGAGCTGCCGTCGTCCACCAGGATCAGCTCGTGCTCCGACGTCGCCGAGGCGAGGAACTCCAGCGCCTCGACCATGCAGGGGCGGACGTTCGCTTCCTCGTTGTATGCGAACATCACGACGGAGACGGAAAGCATGCGCGGGACTGTAGCAAGCCTCCCTCGGGGGGCTCGGATGATGCTGGGGCTGGGGACGGTGGCGGTCCTGGCGTTCTTCGGGATGGCCTTCCTCAAGAGCCAGACGCCGGTCATCGGGTACGTGATCCTGGGGGCGGCGGCGCTGCGGATGGTGCTGTGGCTCGTGGAGTTCTTCCAGATCATGCGGAGCAGCACCGAGCACGAGGATCCCGAACGGGAGTTCTTCGGCGAATGAGGCGCCTGGTCGTGGTCCTCGGGCTCCTGCTCTGCGGCTGTCCGACGGTCTCGGACGACGACGACGACAGCACAGCCGACGACGACGACAGCGCGGGTGACGACGACGACGACAGCGGCGACGTCGATGACGACGACGACGACAGCGTCGAGCCGCCCGCCCCCGTCACCGACCGGATGCTCGTCGTCTACAACGCGGACGAGCCCGACTCCCTGACCGTCGCCGAGCACTACGTCGCCGCGCGCGGCCTCCCCGAGTCCGCGCTCTGCCCCACGACCCCCGGCGGGACGACGGTCATCGACGCGTCCGCGTACAGCGCCGGCGTAGGCACGGCGGTGCTCGCCTGCATCGACGGACGGTGGGACCACTGGCTGCAGTTCGTGACGGTCTGGGGGATGCCCTACCGCGTCGACGGCGCCGCCCGCGACCTCGCCGACTCGGCCAACGTCGTGCCCGCGGCGCTGGACGCGCTGCTGACCCAGCCGCACCACCACGACGACCTCCCCGTGAGCCCGACGTTCGCGCCCTACTACCAGGCCGCCGACTCGATGAACGGCGTGTACGACCCCGGCGTCCCCTTCGCGGAGTGGGCGGACGCGCCGGGGTCGCCGTACTACCTGGTGACGCGGCTGGACGGCGTGACCCCGGACGACGCGGCGCGGCTGGTCGACGACGCCTTGGCGGTGGAGGCGGGGGCGCCGCTGACGGGCCTCGCGTACGTCGATCGCGGGTGGCAGGACCGCGGCACCAGCGACGACTTCGGGAGCTACCAGGCGGTGGAGTGGGAGCTGTCGCGGCTGGCCCAGATCTTCGAGGCGGCGGGGTTCGAGACGGTGTACGACGAGACGTCCACGGAGATCGGCACGGACCCCGCCCCCCTGACGGGCCCGGACGCGCTGTACTACGGCGGCTGGTACTCGTTCGACAACTACAACGACGTCTGGGACTGGAACTTCGGCAGCATCTCGCTGCACTTCGACTCGTGCTCGGCGTGCGACCCCCGCGGCGGGACGAACTGGTCGGCGAGCGTGCTCCAGCGCGGCTCGATCGCGACGATGGGGGCGGTGGCGGAGCCGTACGTGGCGGGGCTGATGGCCTACGACCAGTTCTACCTCTACCTGTTCCAGGGCTTCACGCTGGCAGAGGCGTTCTACATGGCGACCCCGGTGGGCGAGTGGATGGCGATGTTCCTCGGCGATCCGCTGTACGCGCCCTACGCGAACGAGCCGCTGCTCCCCCCGGACTGGCAGCCGCCGCCGCTGCCGTAGCGGTCAACACGTAGAGCATTCAGGCCCCCGCGAGGTGATCTAGACTGGCCCTGTGATTCAGGCGGAGCGGGTGCTGGAAGAAGTCGCGAGCATGCTGCCCGAGCTGCGTGACGAGTTCGGAGTCACGCGCCTGGCCCTCTTCGGCTCGGTCGCCCGGGGAGAGGCTCACGCCGACTCGGACATCGATCTCCTGGTCGAGTTCGAGACCCCGGTCAGCCTGTTCACGTTCCTTCGTCTCAAGCATCGGCTGGAGGATCGACTCGGCCGCTCGATCGACCTCGTGGAGCCCGACGCCGTTCATCCCGCGCTCAGAACCCGGGTCCTGTCCGAAGCCGTCGATGCCGCCTAGGGAATGGCGGATGCGACTCGAGGACATGGTCGAGTCGATCGACCGGATCCAGGCGTACGTCGACGGGCTCGACGAGGCCGGCTTTCGCGCTGACCTCCGGACGATCGACGCGGTGGTCTTTCGCTTCGCGGTGCTCGGCGAAGCCGCGGCGGCGGTCCCGTCCGAGGTACGAGACCGGTTCCCTCGGATTCCCTGGCGCGAGGCCGCGGACATGAGGAACGTCCTCGTCCACGAGTACTTCGGCATCCGGGTCGAGACCGTCTGGGCCACACTCCGAGACGATCTCCCCACCCTCCGAGGACAGCTCGTGGACGCCCTGGCGGAGTCGCCGGAGCCGGCCTGAAGCTGGGCGCCCCCCATCAGCCCTGCTCCCGCAGGACCGGCAGCCCCCGCCGTCGGACTGGTTTGTAAAGGAATCGTCAAGCTCTGACACGACGAGGGCCCCCCTCCGCCTTGGGCGTTGAAAGGGGGGCTCCCCATGAGCCGTCACAGCGTCGCCGTCATCGTCTTCTCGCTCTCTCTCATCCTCTTCCGAGGCGCGTCCGGGAGCCCGGGAGACCCCGACTTCGTCCTCCTCTCGCCCGATCCCGACGACGCCACGGGGGCGTCGTTCGTGGTGGTCGACGTGGACGGAGACGGCCTGCTCGAGGCGCTGATCGGCGCGCCCGCGTGGGATCACGACCGAGGACGGGTCTGGGTGGTGCCCCTCTTCGAGCTGCCGGAGCCGGGCTCGTACTGGCTCGACGAGGTCGCCTGGCGGGTCCTCGAGGGCGAGGCGCCCGGCGACCGCGTAGGAGACCGACTGCGTCAGCCCGAGGCGCTGACCGAGCCGCTCGTCGGCGGTCTCATGGACCTCGATCTCGCCGACGTGCAGTGGTTCAACGCCGAGCCCGGGGAGGAGCCCACGGACCGGCTCGAGCTGGACGCGAACGAGGACGGCGAGGTGGACGCGCTGATCGAGGGGAGCTGGGGGGACGGGTGGATCACCGGCATCGCCCTGAGCCCCTTCATCTTCGGGCACGTGGACGACGAGGGCTCCCTGGGCCCCCCGGTCGGCGGCGACGACGACGACGCGGCCCCCGCGGACGGCGAGGACGGCGCCGATCCGGTGGAGCCGGGTCCCGGGCTGGACCCGACCGGCGGAGACGGCTTCGACCCCGCGACCGACCCGATCCCGGCGGGACCGCCGATGACGGTCACGACCCTCGACGGAGTGACCCTCGACGGGACGCCGATCGACACGCTGGTCGATGACGCGGCGGGGGCGGAGGTCGTCCTCGACGGGGTCCTCGACCACACCCTCGAGCTCGACCTCCCGGCCGGCCGCGGCGGCTTCCCGCCGGTGGTCTCGATCGAGTTCGCCAACGGTGTCGAGAGTCCCGAGCTCGGACGGCACTGGAGGCTGGACGCGACCTCGGCCATCGTCCGCCGCAGCGAGACCGGCGGCCATCCCCGCGGGGACGCGACCGACGTCTTCTGGTTCGAGGGACAGGAGCTCGTGCCCGTGGGCGACGGTCGCTACCGCCTCGCGCAGCGGACGCCCGAGGTCTTCCAGCTGGTCGGCGACGTCTGGTCCGTCACCGCCGACGGCTACACGGACGAGTACGGGACCCTCACGAGCCCCGCCTGCGGGGCCACCGAGCAGGCCGAAGCGATCGAGAACCAGGTCTCGGTGTTCTGGACCGGAGGCGACGCCCCCACGCCGTACGACTCGATCGGCGACGCGGTGACGACCCGCTGGTGGCTGGCCCGCCGCCGCGACCCCCACGGCAACACCATCGTCTACCGCTACCACCTCCCCGCCGGCGAGCCGGGCGACCCGGGCTTCGTCGGGAGCGTGCTCCTGGACACCATCAGCTGGAGCCAGGGCTGGTACCCGGCGCCCCAGCTGTCCCGCGAATGGGACCAGTTCGACTACCGCCTCGAGTTCGGCTACGAGCCGCGCGAGCACGTGCCGTTCGTCGCGCAGGCCGGCAACCCGGGCTGGCACGGCAGCCGGCTGTCCGAGATCGCGCTCGTCGCCCGACCCGGCGGCCCCCAGGAGCTGACCTCGTGGACCTTCGACTACCTCCTTCAAGCGCCCCTCAACCACCGCCTGCTCCGGGACGTCACGGTCCACGGCCACGCGGTCGACGGCGTCACCCCTGATCCGATCCGCCTCCGCCGGTTCCACTACAGCAGCGCCTGGACGTCGACGGACCCGTCCGACCTGTTCGGGCCGGACACGACGCTGTCCTCGACGGCGAACGGCCTCCCCCCGGCGACCCCCGAGATCAACCACGTCGCCACGCGGTTCTTCCACGCCAACCACGACGCGCTCCCGGACGTCCTCCGCATCTACAGCGACATCCGCTGGATCCCCGAGCAGCGGCTCGCGGCGGGCCTGAAGCCGCTGGTGTGCGTCGACAACCCCGCCGAGCAGTGCCCCACCGACTGCTCCGAGGCGGCGGCACCGTACGAGTGCCAGGGAATGACGTTCGCGTCATGCGACGAAGCCCTGTGGGTCGAGGTCTGGATCAACCGGGGCGAAGACGGCTCCGGCGTGCAGTTCGAGGAGTCGACGGACGACTCGATCATCCTCACCTCGTTCTTCCAGCAGCAGGCCCCGCCGTCGGCGACGTACGACGATCTCCTCGCCCGCATCGCGATCGCCGACTGGAACGGCGACGGCATGGACGACTTCCTCGGACCGGTCGGCTCGATCGCCAGCCCCGAGACCGAAGGATGGATCGGGGCGCTGAACGAGGACGACGAGCTCCCGATGCAGGCGGGCGGCTGGGGCGTCGACAGCCAGCCGGTCTGGTTCCCCGCCGACGTCGACGGCGACGGCCGCATGGAGCGGGTCTTCCCCCCCATGACCGCCACCGCTCCCTTCTCGGCGCTCGACGTCTCGATGCTGCTGCCGACCCTCGCCGCGGGGCAGCCCGGCTCGGCCGGCGGCCTGTGCAGGATCCCGCCCGACCGCGCCGGCCCCCTCCCCCCCGCGTGGATGGCCTCGCACACGAGCGACACCGGGACGTTCGGCGGCGGCTCGTTCTCCCTCCGCCTCCCGTTCTTCGGCGGGCCCTACTCCGAGCTGGTCGCCTCCTCCGAGCTCGACGATCCCGTGATGGGCCCGACCGGTCTCCCGGGGTACTGCGAGATCGAAGGCGAGACGGGGACCCTGATCCCGGCCGAGGCGATCTCGCAGCTCGACACGCGCGTGGGCAACCTCTGGCTGGCGCCGTCCGGCTGGGAGTACCTCGCGCAGCACATCCAGCTCCAGGACGTGAACGCCGACGGCTGCGCCGACGCCACCGTGGCCCTCGAGCTGCGCGCGGACACGCTGCCGATCGACTTCATCGAGGGAGTCGGCGGCCAGCCCGGCGAGGTGTTCAGCGAGGTCTTCTACGGCAACTGCCGGGGGGACTTCCTCGATCCCGCCGGGCCGATCTCCGACGGAGCCCGAAACGCCCTCGGAGCACCCTTCAACCGCATCCGCGCGCGGGCCTCCGCGCCCGCCTCCTGCGACGAGCTCCCCTTCTCCGGCCTGGAGCTGGCCGTCTCCTGCGACGACCCGTTCCCGGCGCTCCAGCCCTGGGCTGCGCCGTGGTGCCAGTCCCTGACCTTCGGCGACCTCTGCTGCGAGGAGTGCGGCTCGATGTTCGCGGCCTGCGACAACTTCGACTTCGGCGAGTGCGCGCCGCCCCCGGAGGGGCCGGAGGATCCTTCCGACCCCGCGGATCAGCTCCTGCCCCTGCAGATGAGCGCGACCGGGGACGTCGGCGTGCCGCTCGTCCCCGACGACCCGCTGGCGTGGGACCCCCTGCTCCGTCACCGGTACGCGCGGGACCTCGGTCACCCCGGGTTCGGCTGGACGTCGTCCCCCACCGTCGGCGGTCAGTGGGTCGACAGCGACGGCGACGGGCGCCTCGAGTGGCTCCAGGTCTGCGCCGCCGCGGGCTACCAGGACCCGACCACGTACCCGCTCCCGGTCAGTCCCGAGCCGCCGGCCGGCGACGCGATCGGGGCGTACCCGCTGGCCCTCCACTTCCCCCAGGACCACGACGACTTCGGCGTGCAGCCGGGCCTCACGTGCCCGAGCGACCCGGCGTCGGGCGGCCGGGTCACCGACCTCGACTTCGTGGGCGGCTTCTCCTCGCAGTCCACGCTCCCGTTCCAGCCCCTCGAGGCGGAGCGCCCGCTGCCCCGACCGGGGCAGTTCGGGAAGGACTTCGTGGCGATGTTCGTCGATCTCGACGGCGACGGCTTCGCCGACCACGTCCGGAGCGAGGGCGACGACATCGTCGTCCGCTTCAACCAGCGCACCCTCCCCGAAGGCACGCTGATCGCCATCACCTACCCGTCGGGGGACGTCGACAGCGGCCCGCTCGCGGACATGACGGGCACGTCCTACCTGGGCTGGCGCTTCGAGGACCCGACCACCCACCCCCTGCGTCCGTACCCGGAGCTGGCCCTGGCGGAGGTCGTGGACGGGACGGGCCACCGGGTGTTCCAGCGGTTCGGATGCCGGATCGACGAAGGTCGGCCGGCCGGCTGCGCCGTCGTCGTCGGCCAGGGACCCCGCGGCGGCCTGTTCAAGTCGCTCCACCTGACCGAGTGGCCCAAGGGCGGTTTCGAGTGGTTCGAGGGGCGCTACACCGTCGACGGTCAGCTCGTCGACGCGAGCTTCACGCTCCCCCGGACAGCCGCCTCGCCGCAGCCCGACTCGGTCGTCACGTACGCGGGTCGAGAGTGCCTCGCGCCGATCCCCGACGGCCCGTTCGACGGCTCCCTGATCGAGTACCTCGAGGACTGCGCGGGCTTCTCGTCCACGCACCCCGGGAGCGCCCCGATCGACGTCGCCGCGTTCCTGGAGGACGCCCTCCAGGTCGCGCACGGCCAGGTCGTCAGCCCGGCGATCCAGTGGCCGGGGGGCGCACCCCTGCACCTGGGCGAGCTCGCCGCGCCGACCTCCCCGCGCATCTCCGACGTCCTCGTGGACGGCGACAGGGCGCGGACCCTGGCGATCTCCGACCACGCGGTCGCCGGCAACCCCGACGACGACCTGCTGACGTCGCTGACGTGGGGGCCTGCCGACGCGGACCACGGCCCGAAGCTGGAGGCGAAGCTGGTCGAGGGGGCGGGCGCCCACGCGGAGACGATCACCGACGAGGAGTACGGTTGGGTGGGCTGGGCGCTCGTCCAGACCGAGCGGTTCGGGGGGACGCTCGGGGTCGCGACGTCCTCGGTCGAGCGGGACGCGTTCGGTGAGGTCGAGCTCGTCACCGACGCCGACGGAGAGACGTCGGTCATCTCGGCGCGGCACTGGTGCGGAGGCGCGACCGCGACGTTGGAGAACACCGACCTCGGCGCCGGGGTCTCCAATCAGAGCGGGGCCACGTACGACGCCGCCTGCCGGACCCTGACGACCGCGTCGACGACCGGGGCCTCGACGGAGACCGTCCGGGACGGCTTCGGCGCGGCCCTCCGCACGGTCACGGAGCCCCGCGCGGATCAGCCCGCGATGACGACGTGGTCGTTCGCGACCCACGATCCGGCGACGTTCGGCGATCCGAACACCCCGCAGCGGGCGAGCACCGACGGCGAGACGGCGACCTTCGAGTACCTCGACCACCGCGGGCAGGTCGTCCGGACGCGGATCTGCGCTCTGCGGAGCCTGCCGGGGCGTCGGTGGTCGGCCTCATCCCGTCCGACCTCGCCTGCGACCCCGGCACCGAGGTCGACACGTACTCCGTCTACTCGGGCGACGGGCTGCTGATCCAGGAGTCGGACCCGACCCCCGCGGCGCAGGCGCCGGCCCTGTGGACGGAGCACCTCTACGACTCGCTTCGCCGGCACGTCGGCACGCAGCGCCTGCACAGCCCGACCGGCGAGGTCCGCATGGTCACGACCCGGGTCCCGATGCACGACGGCGACGTGGTCATCCGCCCGGACGGCGCCGAGGTGCACCGGATCGTCGGGGCCCTGACGGCGGAGACGTTCCTCGACGGGATCCCGATCGGCGCCGCCTCGCTGCGGCCCGACGGGGCGATCGAGGCGGTGACGGACGCCGTGGGGCGCACGACGACCGTGGAGCCGGACGGCCTCCGCCGCCCGTGGCTGCGGACGTCGCCGGTGTTCAACGGCGTGGACGCGTCGGGCAACCCCGCGTTCCACGTCCCCCAGACGGAGACGACCGCGACGCTGGCGGGCCGGCCGGCGGAGACGATCCTCCCCGACGGCACGGGCGTCCGCGCGCTCCTCGACCCGGGCGGCCGGGTGGTCGGCCACGAGACGCTGGCGGGGGAGCCGCTGGGGGCCTACGACCCGCCGCTACCCCTCGCGCTGGACGCGGAGCCGGGGGCGTTCCGCACGGCCGGGCACTACGACGCCGAGGGCGACCTGACGCTGGAGTACCTCGACGGGCTGGGACGCACGGTGGGGGCGACGTTCCCCGACGGGTCCTCGATCTCCGCCACGTTCGACGCCCAGGGCGCGGTGCAGACCGAGACGGACGCGACGGGGCGGACGACGACCCACTGGCGCATGTGGCTGCAGGACGGGCACCGGCTGCGGACCACGACCTACGGGGGCGCGACGTCGCTGACGTGGGTCGATCACGCCGGCCGGGGGCTCCGGACGGTCGATCCGGACGGCGTCTACCTCAGCTGGATCTACGACGAGTGGGGCCGCCCGGTGCAGCGCTGGCTGGGCGGGACGGACCCCTGGTCGCTGGACCCGGCCACGTTCGGAGAGCTCCAGGTCGAGTGGCTGTGGGACGAGTTCGACCGGATCGAGCGGGAGTGCCCGGGGGGCGCGTCGTCGGGCCTCGTCTGCACGGCCTACGAGTACGACCACCGGGGCCGCGTGGAGCGCCTGACGCGCGGAGCGGAGGTCTGGGACCTGACCTGGAGCAACGCGGGCGAGCTGGTCACGGCGTCGCTGGTGGCGGGGCCGGACTCGTTCTCGATCGTCCGGTCGTACGACGGCGCGGGGCACCTCGTGTCGGTCGAGGTCGACGGCGTGATCGACGGCCAGACGTTCTACGACGTGATGGGCCGGCCGGCCCGGTTCACGCCCTCGGTCGCGGGCACGGGGCCCACGCGGTGGGTCTACGACGACCGGGGCCGGCTGGCCGAGCTGCACGAGCCCGGCGCGGTGCCGACGGTCTACGGGTACTGGCCGGACGGGTCGCTCCAGCGGATCGACGACGGCTTCGGCGCCCTGGACGGCTGGTTCGAGTACGACGCGGCGGGGCGCCCGGTGCTGGAGATCGACGCCGCCGGGCTCGCGGTCCACTACGAGTACGCGGGCGCGGAGCTGGCGGCGGTCCGGGAGGAGGACGCCGGCACGGGGGAGGTGATCGGTCGGACGGAGTACACGTACGACGCCGCGACGGGGGAGGTCGTGGCGACGACGCGGGCGATCGAGGCGGGGTGCGCGGGCGCGACGCCGTACCTGGGCTCGATGGCGGCGGTGTGCGCGGCGGGCGAGTTCGCGGTCCAGGAGCTCGGCTGGACGGCCGCGGGCCGGCGGGCGTACGAGATCGACGCGGAGGGGAACACGACGCAGTGGTCGCTGGATCCGTTCCACAACACGGGCCGGTGGGCAGGCTGGGCGTCGGAGACGCTGGTCGAGAGCTACCAGTACGACCCGTTCGGGCGCCTCGCGCGCGTCGACCGGGGTCCGGGGCAGTACTCGCTGACGACGTGGGACGCCAACAGCCGGCCGATCGACGTCCTGCACGTGGACGGCAGCGAGACCGAGACGGAGATCACGCAGTTCGACGTGCTGGGGCAGCCGATCTGGCAGGCCGTCGAGCGGAACGGGGCCTTGGTCGAGGAGGTCTACACGGACTACGACGCCCACGGGCGCGTGCGGCAACAGGGGCGGGTCCTGGACGGGCTCCCGACGCCGTTCGTGGCGGGGGATCCGACATGCGAGGCCGGCGAGCTCTGCTTCCGCTACGACGAGCTCGGCCGGACGGAGGAGGTCACGTACCCCGATCAGCGGGGAGCGAGCTTCTCGTACGTCGACGACCGTCTGCAGTCGGTGTTCGAGGGGGCGGGCCCGGGCGGGCCTCGGATCTACGAGGTGCTGGGGCGGGACGTACGGGGGCGCGCCAGTCACGTGTGGCGTTCGGGGGACGTCGACGAGCTGCTGACGCGGGCGGACGACGGGCAGGTGACGCGCCGCGAGATCTCGATGCTGAACGGGGTCGGGCCGGCGTCCCCGGCGCCGACGTACGTCGAGATCGAGCTGGACTACGACGTCCGCGGGCGGCTGACGTCGCGCGCGTCGTCGACGTTCGGTCCCGCCTCCCCCTACGCCCCCGAGGCGGAGGACGCGGCCTACACCTACAACGCGCTGGGGTGGCTGACGTCGGAGATCGCCGACGGCGAGGCGTGGCTCCAGTCGTTCGACCGCGCCGGGAACCGCCTGAGCCGCACGAACGCGGCGAGCGGCGAGGGGTTCGTCGCGACGTACGGCGGCGACAACCGGCTCGAGACGATCGACCGCGGGGCGGGCCCGTTCGCGTTCACGTACGACGACGTCGGGCGTCGGACGAACGACGAGGCGGGGCGCGCGCTCCAGTACAGCCCCCGCGGCCGTCTGGAGCGGGTGCTCGACGCGCTCGGGAACGACGAGATCCGCTACGACTACGGCGTGGGCGGGGCCCGCGTCCGGGAGCAGACGGCAGGCGACTTCCGGGAGTTCACGTACGGCCCGGGGAGCTGGCTGCCGTGGGTGACGACGGACAGCAGCGGCGACCACAACGAGGTGATCGCGGGCGGCGAGATCCTGGCGACGCTGGACCCGGTCTCGCACGACGTGGCGAGCCGGCTGACGGACGCGCGAGGCAACCCGTGGGCGACGACGGACCTCGGCGGCGAGCCGCTCTGGGCGGGCGCCTGGGACGCGTACGGAGCCGCATCGACGAGCCTCGGCGCGCCACCCCAGCAGGAGTTCAAGGGGATGCTCGGCACGCTCGCGGCCGGGGTCCGGTACCTGTCGGCAGGCCACCGCGACTACGACCCGCTGACGGGCACGTGGCTCCAGCCGGACCCCCTGGGCGTGGACGGCGACCCGGCGGCCAACCGCTACCGCTTCGCCAACGGAGACCCGGTCAACGCGAGCGACCCCTCGGGGCTGTGCGTGGACATGACGTGGCGCTCGGTGATGACCCCGGCCCAGCACATGACGCTGCTGACAGGCAGCCCGAAGGGGCCGCAGAGTGCCGAGTTCCCAACGCTGGAGCCTGTCTTCGAGCTGGAGCACGAGAGACGCGCGAAACTCGGCGACATCACGCCGTCGTGGGCCCGCGGCCGGAAGGACGGACCCAAGAAGCCGAAGAAGAAGAAGAAGAAGAAGGACAAGAAGAAGCAGCGCGACGCGGAGCTCACGAAGCGGCTCCACCAGGTCGATCGCGTCATCTTCGACGCCGCCTTCACCGATCGCCCGGAGCCGTTGCTCTTCGAAGACTGGAGGAAGGAGCGGAACCGGGAGCTCCTCGAGAGCCCGATCGTCGCGACGGCCGGGACCGAGTCGCTGGACACGCCCGCGCAACCCGCCTCGACCCTGGACTGGAGCGGCGCCGACGCCGACGCCGCGGCGCTGGATGATCTACGCGCCGACCCGATCCCGGAGAGCACCGCTCCCTCGGTCGAGGACGAACCCGAACCCCTCCCGGAGCCGGGGCGGGCGACCCCCGCGTCGGTCGCCGGGCAGTACCGCGACGAGGGAGGCGGCTGGCGCCAGGACGCGATGCGGTCCGGTCCGGCGACCCACGGCCAGCACATCGCGGCCTGGATCCAGGACGGCGCGGCCGGCGTCGGTGACCACGGGCTGGTGTCCTGGAACCCGATCAACCGGGGCATGGCGTTGTGGGGCGGCCAGGTCCTGTCGGCACCCTTCACCGCCGGCGATCACCTCGGGACGCTGTCCGGCGTCGCGACCTCGGAGAGCGTCTGGGACTCGATGTCCCAGAGCCAGCGCACGAGCGTGGCCGCCTCAGGCGTGCTGGACGGCGTCGGGATCGTGACCGCCCCCTTCGCTGGCGGCATCGGGAGCGTCACCGACGACGCTGCCCGAGGAGGGTTGTCAGTCGTCGATGACCTTGCTCGTACGGGGGGCTCACCGGCGAAGGGAGCGGCCGACCCCAGCTACGGACGCGGGGCAGACGCGGGGGTGACGCGATTCGTGGAGGAGCTCGAGGGCGCCATCGAGCAAGCCAAGCGAATCCTCGCCACCGGAGGCCATGCCGGAACGGCCTGGGGGAAACGTCACCAGATCTGGCTGCAGCAGGGTGGGAAGCCGACGGCCATGAGCGAGGGAAACGCGATTCACCAGATCGTGGAGGGTGTCATGCGCGGCACCCGCGATGGCCGTGCCCCGAACCGGGCGTTCCTCGATCTCGAGCGGCGAGGGTTCGCCATAAAGTGGAACGCCCAGGATCTGGAGGGCATTCTCAACCGGAATGGGAACGCCATCCGCCCAGACATCCAGCTCGTGTCGCCGACGGGGGCCATCTCGAAGATCGACATCACGACCAGGAAGCAGGCCGCCAAGGTCGAGAAGTACTTCGGGCCGGTGGGCAGCAACCCTGCAGTCTTCAACATCTTTTGGAGGTAGCCGGTGTCACCGAAGGAACTGAGGAGCAGATGGACGGACGCGGACGCAGAGCGGGCACGTGAGACACTGCTGGCCGTTACCAGGAAGGACCACTTCACGCCGATCCCAGACGGCGCATTCGACTGGCGGCCACGGCATGAAGGGAGAGTCGATCTTCGAGGCCTCTACGTCGATCGCTTCATCCTCTTCAAGCGACTCGAGGCCCTCGCTTTCGACTATGGAGAAGGACTGGGCGGTTGGGACATCTGGGCGGAAGTGGTCGGCTGCAGCTTCGATGGCGTCCCGATCAACCTCCTCCAGGGGAGATTCGAGCGCTGCTCCTTCCACCGCGCGAACCTCTCCCGCGGCAGCCTCGTCGGCGAGTTCATCGACTGCGACTTCAGCCGGGCGAACCTGTCCCACGTCAAGAGCGGCGCGACCTTCCGGCGGTGCCGATTCGACGGCGCCAACCTCCGACAGGCCCACATCGGCGGCATCTTCGAGTCCTGCTCCTTCGACGGAGCCCGCTTCGGGTTCGGGTCCCTGTACCGCAGCGAGTTCATCGACACCTCCCTCGACGGAGTCGATCTCAAGGACACGATCATGGACAAGGTGACGTTCCGGTGAGCTGGAACACCGCCTTCGTCTTCGTCCCCGGCGACCACCACGTCGATCTGCCGGGCTGGGCGGACCAACTCGGGTTCGATCTGCAGGAGCCCTGGGACGGAGCGGAGTCCGACGGGTCTCCGGGTGTGCATGGCGACTGCACCGTCCTCCACGACGAGGTGTTCACCCTCTGGTCCGACACCGGCCTCCTCCTACGCCTCGCCGAGCTCGCCGGCGCCCGCGTCGTCGCAGTCCTGTCGGCAGGCACCTCCGGGATCTGGGGCTTCCGGGTGGTGGGGAAGGGCGACGACCGGTACGTCCGCGTGAGGGACTGCCTCGTCGTCCAGGAGGGGACGCCCGTCCCCGAGGAGGCGGGGTGGGAGCTGACCGAGTTGAGCGACCTGGAGCTGTTCGGCTGGGCGGCGGAGCTCGGCTTCGAGCCCGAGAAGCTCGATGAGGGCGACGTGTGGGTCGTCGGGGAGCCGCCCGCTTGAGCCGTCAGCGCTGGAGCATCCACTCGCCTGTGGGTAGTCTCGGCAGGCACTGGGCCACAGGCCCGACCGGCGCCACCCCCGAGGTGCACGTGAGTAGAGTTGCCGCACTGTTCGTGGCCGCGGGAATCTTCGCCTGCACGCCGACTCTGGACTCGGATCTCCCGGTCGATGACCCACCATCAACCGACGACGACGACTCTGCGGGAGTCTCGCCAGACGATCCGTCCGACCCGCCAGACGCGGACAACGACGGTTACCCGGCCGACGTCGATTGCGACGACGACGACGCGACCATCAACCCGGGCGAGGAGGAAACGTGCGACTTCCTCGACAACGATTGCGACTCCCTCGTCGATGAAGGCTTCGATGAGGATCAGGACGGATGGAGCACCTGCGAGGGAGACTGCGATGATGGCACCGCGAACGTCTTCCCGGGCCGACCGGAACTCTGCAACGGGATCGATGATGACTGCGATGGGATCGATCCGGCGCCCGAGGTCGCAGACGTGGACGGCGATGGCGCAGTAGCCTGCCACGACTGTGACGATGAGGATGCCAGCACCTACCCCGGCGCGATTGAGCAGTGCGACAACATCGACCACGACTGTGATGGGGACGCCCACCAGGGAGACCCCCTCTGGGAGGCCGACCAGACGACGGTCTTCGGGCTGGTCTACGAAGGCGAGAGCGACTGGTGCGCGCCGGGT
>CAYFOA010000030.1:17377-33318 GCA_964344575.1 uncultured Rickettsiales bacterium
GCTGGTCTGCGGGAATCTCGGCTTCGGGTTGGGAGTCTCGGATGTCAGCGGGCTCCACTGCCTGGCCGAGGTCACCGGTTCGCTCACCGCCTGGCTGGTCTCATCGCTGGAGAGCCTGCACCTGCCGGACCTGACGGCTGTCGGGGAGGATCTGGAGGTGATCTCGACTTCGGCCCTGCAGAGCATCGCCCTTCCGTCCCTCCACACGGTCGGCGACGAGGTTCGAATCCTCCAGAACGACTCGCTGGAGTCGGTGGAGCTGTTCACCCCTGGAGGCGTCGGGGGCAACGTGTCCCTCCAGAGCAACCCCGCCCTTCAGTCGGTCAGCCTGGCGGGACCGAGCGAGGTCCTGGGAGACGTGAGTCTCGTAGCCTCCGACGATTTGGACTGGGTCAGCCTCGCAGGAATCGAGCAAGTCGGCGGGGACTTCGAGATCTGGAACAACGAGGGCGCGATCGCCATCGAACTTCCACCGGAGTTGGTGTCCGTTGGGGGGACGCTGAGAGTAAGCGACAACGACGACGTACTCTCGCTCGCTGGCGGCGACGCCTTGGCCAGCGTCGGAGGAGATCTCTCGCTGTGGGGCCTCACCGACGCGGTTGTGATCCCCGCATTCCCCTCGCTCATCGATGTCGGCGGCTCTCTGTTTCTTCGCACGGGTCTCGTGCCTTCCCTGGAGATCTTCCCAGGTCTTCAATCCGTCGCGGGGGACTTCTGGGTGAGCGGAACCGCGGCCCTGGAAACGCTCACGATTCCCGCGGACGACCTGCTCGTCGGCGGAGACATGGTGGTCAGTGGACACCTGCTGGACCCCGTCGAGCTGAGCATCAGCGTGGTGGAGGTGGGAGATGCCCTCGACGTGGACCTCGTCGCAGCGTCGTCCTTCGAAGGGTTCGCCGGCCTGGTTTCGGTCGGGAGTACGTTGAATCTCGACCTCAACGACTCGGTCGGAAGCGTCACCCTCGCTGCCTTGACGACCGTTGGCATCGACCTCAACATCGAGGGCGGTGGGCTCACGTCCATCGAGTTGCCGAGCCTCCAGTCGGTCGGCTCCTCGCTCTTCCTGATTCACCCCGGCTGGGGCGGCGACGGGCTGGAGGCGGTCTCTGCGCCCGCTCTGGTCTCGGTAGGTGACGACTTGATTACCTACGGCCACGAGAACCTGTCAGCCGTCGACCTGGCGTCCCTAGAGAGCGTCGGTGGCCAGTTTCGATTGGATGACACCGCCCTCACCGAGATCGATGCGATCGCGCTCCTCGCGGATGTCGGGGGCCACTTCCAGGTGTCCTCCAACCCCCAGTTGAGCAGCATCGCTGGCTTCTCCTCCCTCTCCAGCGTCGGGCTCAACTTCGTGGTGACGTGGAACGACACGCTTCCGACCGCGGATGCCTGGACGCTACACGATCAGGTTGGCGCAGCGAACATCGGCGGGACCGCGCAGATCGTGGGGAACGCCCCCTGAACTACAGCGCGACGGCGAGCAGGGCGGCGGCCGAACCTCACCTCGCGTAGAGCATCCACGCCTCCGCCCCGGGGACGTCGACGGGGACTCGGACGGGGACTCCGAAGCCGGCCTCGTGGAGGAGCGCCGCGCCTTCCGAGGTGTCGACGAGGACCTGGGTCGCTTCGTCCAGGGGGAGCAGCGGGCTGACGTGGCGGCGGGCGGGGAGGACGACGGCGCCGCTGCGGGCGTGGAGCTCCCAGATCAGGAGGTCCCGCAGCTCCGCCCAGCGCTCGTCTTCGAGCACCAGGAGCACGCGGGCGTCGCCGTCGAAGCGGGCGGCGAACGCGTCGAGGCCGCGGTCGTCTCCGTCGGGGAGGAAGCGGACCGGGGCCTCCAGCGGCGGCGGGGACGTCAGCTGCGGGGCCGTCCCGAGGAGGAGGACCGCGCCCCCGATCGCCAGCGCGCCGGCCCGCATCTCCGTCGCCGCGACCCCCACCAGGACCGCCGGCGGACCCAGCATCGGGACCAGGTAGCGGCCCTCCTTGTGCGCGATCGCGAGGTGCACGCCCAGCATCGCCGCGGGGATCACCAGCAGCCAGACGTTGCGAATTCCGACCGGGCTGACCGCCAGCGCGTACGCGATCAGCATCGCGCCGCCCCAGCCCACGCCGTACGTCAGCAGCCAGTCGAAGTAGTACAGGCCCGGCGTCGTCCGGAGCTCCCCCGCCGTGGACGGCTCCGCCCCGACCGCGCCCAGGATCGCCGCCGGGCCCCCCACCAGCGCCATCCACAGCAGCAGCGGCGCCGCCGCCACCGCCCCCGCCGCGACCAGGCGGGGGAGCGTCCGGCGCGCGTCCCCGCGGACCCCTGCCAGCGCCGCCTCCGTCACCAGCACCGCCGCCAGCGGCACCGCGAACGTCCACTTCGCCAGCAGCCCCGCCGCCCCCGTCGCCCCCAGCAGCAGCGCGTCCCGCCACCCCCCGCCCGCCGCGTCCGGCCGCCGGAGCTGGACGGCGAAGACCAGCGCGCCCAGGACCAGCGCGAGGTGCAGCGGCTCGACCCCCACCATCGTCGCCCGGCCCGCGATCCCGGGGGTCACCGCGACCGCGATCACCGCCGCCGCCCCCGCCGTCTCCGTCGCCCCGAGCAGCCGCCCCAGCCGCCACGCCGCTGCCAGGGACAGCGCCAGGCAGCCCGCGAGGAACCACGACAGCGCCCCGATCGTCAGCGTCTCCGCCCCGAGCAGCTCGATCAGCCGGGGGACGCCGTCGTAGACCAGCGGCGGCTTGAAGGAGTCGTCCAGCAGCCCCATCGCGCCGGGGACGTCGAGCCCCGAGGCGCCCTGGAAGTGGCGGACGAGGTTGGCGAGGTCGCTGGGCTCGGCGCCGCCAAAGTGGGGGCGTCCCGCGTCGAGGTACCCGTGGACGAGGACGCGGACGACGGCCAGGGCCCCCACCGCCCACGCGACGATCCGCGACGGGCCGGGGTCAGGCTCCCTCGTCGCCGCCTCCGCCCTCGATCGCGAGGCCGCTGCCGATCTGGTAGCTGGCGCTCTTCTCGTTGGACGTCCCCATGCAGCGGTCCCGCAGCCGGAACTCGACGTCCACGACCTCGTTGTTCACGAGCGGGCCGCTGGTGCCGACCCAGATCGTCGTCAGCGCGCCGCCCACGCAGCCGTCGATGTCCTGCCCGCTCGGGCAGCCGCCGCCGAGCCCGTGGCCGGCGAGCACGCAGGGGTCGACCGCCTCCTCCCCGTCGCCGACCAGCAGCGACTCGCAGGTCGCCACCAGCAGCGACTCCGTCATCGGCACGTCCTCGGACGTGTAGCCCCCGAACTCGATCGTGAGGTCGCCCCCCTCGATGTTCGAGGGCGGGTTGTTGGCGCTCGGGTCGCCCGGGTCGAACCACTCGAAGTGGACCGACATCCGGTACCCCGAGGCCTCCTGACCGGCGATGAGGAAGCTGTTCAGTTCGACGTTCTGGATGAACGGGGGGATGTTCCCCTGGCAGTTCTCGCCGCGGTCGTTGAAGTGCATCGGCACGCCGCCGGTAGCGGGGCAGCCGGTCAGCGCGGGGAGCATCAGGACGAGCGTCAGGAGCAGCAGGCGTCGCATCGGACCCGGAGTCTACCGCGGCGTTCCGTTACCGGATTACCGGATCGCGATCTGGCCGAGGCCGTGGTGGCGGCCGGGGCCCATGCCGAGGTGGTGGACGGCGCGGAGCAGCGGCGCCAGCGCGGAGAAGTCCCCCGTCCACGTGATCGAGCCGGTCAGCCCGGGGACCCGGTCGCCCGCCGCCTCCTTGCCCGTGGCCGCCCCGAGCATCGCCGCGGGGAGCTCGACCACGCGGCTGTTGTCGGCGCTCAGCGTCGCCTCGGCGGCGACCCGGAGGAGGTCGTCCACGGGCAGCCGCGGGCCCTTGTGGCCGGTCCGCCCCATCCACGCCCCCAGGCTCCGCGTCATGCGATCGACGATGAGGGACAGGTCGGCCGTGGGGACGCCCGCCTCGCCCATGCGGGACATCGGCGCGGGGGTCAGGAACGTCAGCGTGAGGCGGGTCCGGCGGACGCGCGGCTCGGCGAGGCGCTCCAGCGGCAGCAGCGGCGGCGGACCATCGAGGTCGACCTTCTTCCAGCGGAGCTCGTCCTCGTCGCCCAGGACCAGTGTCTGGATCGTGGACCACGTCACCGTCGGCGCCCTCGGACCCTCAGGCGGAGGCGGATCGCGGAGCGCCTCGACGAGCGTCGGCCCGGCGCCCACCGCCGTGTCGCCGGCGAGGACGATCTCCATCTTGAGGTTCGTCCGCTCGCTGACCTTGCCCTGGGGGAGGTCGGCGGGCCGGATCGTGAGCGGCGCCCACGCCTCGCCGTCGACCGTGGGGCCGCCCTTGCCGTGCCGCCCGAGGAGGTGCCCCGCGGGGCAGTCGTCGTAGCGGCAGCGGGGGCCGCGGCAGATGCAGAACCGGTCGATCGCCTCGCCGACGTGCCGGCGCGCCCACCGCCCGGGGGTCCGGCCGAACGACTCGCGCCCCTTCATCACCCCGATGGCGCGGAACACGACGATGGGCCAACCGGCGAGCGCCGCGACCGTCGCGTCCGCGATCCGACCGGCGTCGGCGGGGGCACCCGCGGGGACGCGCGCCTTGAGCAACGGCGCGGGCTGCGCCGCCTCGGGGGCGCGATCGGTGCGGAGCCACTTGTGGGTGCGGACTCGTTCGTCGGGCTTGGGCATGGGCGCGGGAACCTATCACGCGCGCGTCCCCCCGAAGCGCGGGAACGCGTTCGACCGACTACTTACCGCGTGGTAAGTAGAGCGCGACGATGACCGCGACAACGACGCCCCGACGCCGGCGCCGCAGCCCCGAGGAGGCGCAGGCCGAGATCCTCGACGCCGCCGAGCAGCTCCTGCTCGAGGGCGGCCCCGAGGCGGTCCGGATCCGGGCCGTCGCGGACGCCGTCGGCATCTCCCACCCCGGCGTCCTCCACCACTTCGGCTCCGTCGACGCCCTCCTCGAAGCGCTCCACCGCCGCGCCGCCCGCCGCCTCCGCGAGGAGGTCCTCGCCGCCATCCCCGCCGACCCCACCCCCCAGGCGATCGCCGCCGCCATCGAGCAGGGGCTGGCGAAGCTGTCCGACCCCCGCGAGGGGCGCCTCCTGGCGTGGCTCATCGCGACGGGACGCGACCCGTTCCCCCCCGAGAGCGAGCACGGCCTCGACTTCATCGCCCGCGCGCTCCACGCCCGGCGGAGGGACGACGCGGACCTCGACGAGACCCGCTTCGTGGTCATGCTCGGCGTCCTCGCAGCGTACGGCGAGTCCCTCGTGGGCGGCCCCGTCCGGCGCCGGCTGGGGCTCGACGACGCCGCCGCGTCCGACTTCCGCCGCTGGCTCGTGGACCTGCTCGGGAGGCAGCTGACCCGGTAGAGTCCGGTCGTCGTGGCCTACTACTTCAAGCTCGACACCGACCAGGTGCTGCAGGTCGCGGCGGCGCTGCACCGGCGCGTGGAGGAGCGGTTCCCGGGGTCGTCGCTGGGGAACGCGGCGGAGACGATCGAGGACACCGTGCGCCGCACGCGCGGCCGCATCCGGATGCTCCGCCGGCCCCACTGGCCGCTCCGGATCACGTCCCTGTCGCTCCTCGCGCTGACCGTCCTGTCGCTCCTCTACGGCCTCTTCGGGGCGGTCGACTGGAGCAGCCTGCGCGGCGGCCTCAGCGTCGAGAAGTTCATCGGCCTGCTCGAGCCGTCGCTCGGCTCGTCGGTGTTCGTGGGCGCCTTCTTCGTGTTCGTCTGGAGCATCGAGCGGCGATACAAGAACCGGCGCGTGCTGGAGGCGATCAGCGAGCTCCGGTCGCTGATCCACGTCATCGACATGCACCAGCTGACGAAGGACCCCGAGCGGGCCCGGCACGCCGGTCCGAACACGGCGAGCTCGCCGAAGCGGGACCTGACGGTGTTCGAGCTCGGCCGCTACCTGGACTACTGCAGCGAGATGCTGTCGATGATCAGCAAGGTGGCGGCCCTGTACGCGCAGGCGTTCCCCGACCCGGTGGTGCTCACGGCGGCGGACCAGGTGGAGACGCTGGCGACGGGGCTGTCCCGGAAGATCTGGCAGAAGCTCGTCCTGCTCGGGGACGAGGTCGCGGCTCAGTCGAGCGCGCAGCCGAGCGGCTCGTCCGTCCCCGCCTCCTGACAGCAGTTCGCGAACCCCGACCAGTCGCCCTGCCGGGCGTGGACGCGGGCGCGGGCGAGGTCGGCGGCGCGCTCCGCGAACTGGCCGGCGTCCACGTCGTTGGTGTCGACCGCGGCGCAGCCCGCCGCCCCGTCCCGCCAGGGGGTCGCCAGCTGGAACGTCGGCTCGGGGGGGAGGAGCTCGGCGTCGGGGCCGCAGACCGCCAGGCCGATGCCGCACCAGACCTCCTGGAGGTCGCCGCAGACGCCCCCTCCGGACGGCCCCGCGGCGCTGCACGCAGCCTCGACGTCGGCGGCTTCGGACGTCTCCCCGGCCCGGTAGGCGTGCTCCAGCCGGCAGGCGACCGTGTTCCCCGTGCTCGCCCCGTACTCGCCGCCCTCGCCGAAGACGCCGGCCTCGCAGAGGCGGACGCACTCGGGGGTGTCGGCGGAGACGGCGTCGCAGTGGCGGTCGAGGTTGGTGCACCAGGCGTCGCAGTCGACCGTCTCGTCGAAGGCCGGGTAGCAGCTCGCCAGCGCGACGGCAGCCGCGAGGAGGAGGTGGAGGACGCGCATGCCCCGACCCCCTACCACCGCACCGCGAGGCCGAGCTCGACCCCCTCGGGGGAGGCCGCCGCGCCCACCGCGACCTTCGCCTGCCGCCCGCGGTGGGCGACGCCGGCGGGGATGCCGAGGAACGCGCCCACGCCGCCCCCGATCATCATCCCGAGGCCGGCGTAGTAGAGCGTCTCGCCGCTGCCGTGGCGGGCCCGGTCCAGCTCCGCGTTGCCGTCCGCCGCGCGCGACAGCCCCGTCCCGAGGAACACCGCCCCGGCGCCCGCGACCGCCAGCCCGACGACCACGAACCCCACCTCGGGGCCGGCCTTGGCCCGCGGCTCCGGGTCCGGCGCCCGCGGCTGGGCGTTCTCGATCTGGACGCGCAGGCTCGTCGCCAGCTCCCTGTCCGTCTCGGTCTCGGCGAGCTGCGCGAACCGGTCGACGTCCGCCAGCGCCCCCTCGGGATCCCCCGTCTTCAGCCGGCACAGCGCCCGCCAGTACAGCGCCCGCGCGTGGTCCGCGTCCTGCGCCAGCGCCCGGTCGAGGAGCGCCTTGGCGTCGGACCACTTCTCCTTGCTGACGAGCTCCGACGCCTGGAGGACGAGGTCGTCGGGACGCTCGGCCGCCGACGCGACCGCGGGGACGAGGAGCAGCAGGACGAGCAGCGCGCGCATCCGCCGATCCTACCCGCCGAGGAGCGCCTCGATGCGCGTCACGAGGTCCTCGACGGGGACGAACTCCAGCGTCGCCTCCAGCGACTCGCGCGACGTCGACGGCGCCCCCGCCATCTCCAGGAGGAGGTCCGTCCGCCCCGTCTCGGGCTTCACCTCGAGCACCGCGCGCGGCATCGCGTCGTCCGCGAACACCCGGTAATCCCGCGGATCGGGCGCCCGGTCGGCCTCGTAGGCGAGCACCGACAACGTCAGGAGCACTCCCTGATGGTTGACGATCGTCAGCCGCGCGACGCTGACGCAGCCGCCGTCGCGCTCCCCCTTGCCCGCCCGCGGCCACATCACCACGAGCTCCTTCGCGTACGTCGGGAGCGCCTCGGCGAGCGCGTCTGCGGCCGGGTGCCCGGAGCACGTCTTGCCGAGCTTGAGGTCGGGATCGTGGGGCTCGCTGGGGGCCGCGCCGGTCAGCAGGAGGGCGGCGCAGATCGGCAGCAGCAGGCGCATCGAGAAGCGATTGTCGCCCATCGCGTCCGCGCGTGTTAGATCGCGCCGCCATGAGCTACGACTTCCTCGCTTCCCTCGACCTGAACGGCACCCAGTCCGGCGCCGGCACCGGCACCTGGCTCGACACCACGTCGGGCGAGACGGTGACCGTCACGACCCCCATCGACGGCTCCGTCATCGGCGAGGTCTCGCTGGCGTCGAAGGCGGACTACGAGCGCGTGATCGCGGCCGCCCAGGAGGCGTTCGTGAAGTGGCGGGAGGTCCCCGCCCCGGCCCGCGGCGAGGTGATCCGGAAGCTCGGCGAGGCGTTCCGGGCGAAGAAGGGCGAGCTCGGCGCGCTGATCAGCCTCGAGATGGGGAAGATCCGCGCCGAGGGCGAGGGCGAGGTGCAGGAGTGCATCGACATCTTCGACTTCGCCGTCGGGCTGTCGCGGCAGCTGTACGGGCTGTCGATGCACAGCGAGCGGCCGAAGCACCGGATGTACGAGCAGTGGCACCCCATCGGGCTGGTCGGGATCATCACCGCGTTCAACTTCCCCATGGCCGTCTGGGCGTGGAACGCCGCCATCGCCGCCGTCTGCGGCGACACGATGATCTGGAAGCCGTCGCTGAAGACGCCGCTGTGCGCCATCGCCATCCAGAAGATCGTCGACGACGTCTTCGCCGAAGCGGGCCACCCGGGCGTGATGTGCACGATCGTGGGGAGCGACGCCGAGGTCGGCGAGACGATGATCCACGACCGTCGCCTGCCCCTCATCTCCGCGACGGGTTCGTGCCGCATGGGCCGCCACGTCGGCGCCGCGGTCGCCCAGCGCCTCGGGCGCAGCCTGCTCGAGCTCGGCGGCAACAACGCCATCATCGTCGACGAGACGGCCGACCCGGAGATGGTCGTCCGCGCGATCCTCTTCGGCGCCGTCGGGACGGCCGGCCAGCGCTGCACGACGACGCGCCGGGTGATGCTCCACCGCTCGATCTACGACGCCACCGTCGAGCGCCTCGCGGCCGCCTACGCGACGGTCCCGATCGGCGACCCGCTCGCCGAGGGGACGCTGATGGGGCCGCTGATCGACGACGACGCCGTGTCCCAGTACTCCGCCGCGGTCGCCAAGGCCGTCGAGCAGGGCGGCAAGCTCGTCGCCGGCGGCAACGTCCTCGACCGTCCCGGCCACTACGTCGAGCCGGCCATCATCGCCAGCGACACGCGCCTGGAGATGAGCCGCCACGAGACGTTCGCGCCGATCCTGTACGTCACGCCGTGGGACCGCCTGGAGGACGCGATCGCCGACCAGAACGACGCCGACCAGGGGCTCAGCAGCGCGATCTTCACGATGAACCTGCGCCGCGCCGAGCGCTTCCTGTGCGCGTCCGGCAGCGACTGCGGCATCGCCAACGTCAACATCGGGACGTCCGGCGCCGAGATCGGCGGCGCGTTCGGTGGCGAGAAGGACACCGGCGGCGGCCGCGAGGCGGGCAGCGACAGCTGGAAGGCCTACATGCGCCGCCAGACCTGCACGATCAACTACGGCGCCGACCTGCCGCTGGCCCAGGGGATCAGCTTCGGCTGACCGTCAGCGTCGCGCGACGGCGTGGACCCGGCCCGACGTGGGCCCCTCGATCGTCTCGGTGCCCCCGCCGGGCCACCGGATCTCCACGCGCTCGACGGTCTCGCCGTCCCCCAACCCGACCCGAACGACGGGGTCGTTGGCGCCGAAGCTGCCGCCCGTGCCGGCGAGGCGGTGGACGGTGCGGCGGTCCGTGACGACGGCGACGCGGGCGCCCGGGGACGCCGCCCCGAGGTCGAAGGCGATCCAGCGTGACGGGTCCGGCGCGCCGGGGCGGAAGAAGAGCGCGTTGACGAAGCCGTCCCCCGCGAACGCGCCCCCGAGGTTCGCCACGACGTCGTCGTCCCCGTCCCCGTCGAGGTCCGCGAAGGCGACGCCGTGCCCCTTCTGGAGGTGGCCGAGGCCGGCCGCGACGGTCACGTCCTCGAACGGCCCCCCGCCCGCGCCCGGGTTCCTCAGCGCCACGTTCGGCATCAGCGCCCGGAAGTCCGGCGCGCCCGTCCCCAGGTAGAGGTCCGTCCAGCCGTCGCCATCGAGGTCGCCGGCGTTGAAGCCCATCGTGTAGACGACGCGATCGAGCCCCGTCACCGCCGAGACGTCCTCGAAGCGGCCCCCGCCGACCCCCCGGTAGAGCTTCGCGCGCGCCCCCGCCGACCGCTCCCCGAACCACTCCGCGACCACCTCGCGGGCGCCGCTGTCGAAGAACCGCTCGGTGTAGCCGGAGACGAACAGGTCGAGGACGCCGTCGCTGTCGTAGTCGAGGAACGTCGCCGGGAACGACACGATCGGCTCGGCCACCCCCGCCCCCGCGGTGACGTCCTCGAAGCGCGTCCCGTCGAGGTTCCTCAGCAGCAGGTTGGGCTGGCCGAGGCGCGACAGGAACAGGTCGGGGCGGCCGTCGTCGTCGACGTCCCCGAACAGCACCGCCTTGACGTAGCCGAACGGGATCGTCCCCATCTCCTCGGTGACGTCCGCGAACGTGCCGTCCGCCCGCTGCTTGTAGAGGCGGCTCGCGTGGTAGTCGCGGTCGTTGGACTCGGCGCCGACGAACAGGTCGAGGCGGCCGTCGCCGTCGACGTCGGCCCACGCCGCGGTCTGGGAGGGCCCGGGCGCCGACGCGTGCAGCCCGACTGCTCCGGCGACGTCCTCGAAGCGCCCGCCGCCGTCGTTCCGGAGCAACGCGTGGGCGGGGAACGGCGGGTCCCGCTGCCACGCCCCCCGGGGGACGTACACGTCGACATCGCCGTCCCCGTCGTAGTCCGCGGGGACGAGGTTGAGCGCGCCGCGGACGCCGTCGAGCCCCGCGGCCGCGGTCGCGTCCTCGAACGTCCCGTCCGCCCGCTGCCGGTACAGCCACAGCCGCCCCGCCCCCGCCCAGGACGAGAAGAGCAGGTCGACGTCGCCGTCCCCGTCGAGGTCGTCGGCGACGGTCCCCCCCATGGGCGCGTGGGCCGTCACCCCGAGCTCGGTGGCGCGATCCGCGAAACGCACGACGTCGTCTCGCTCGGGTGGCGCCGCGACCTCCGCCGGCAGCCGGTGCGGCGCGGGCACCGCGTCCGGCCACCGATCCGCGGCCATCGCCGCGACGTTCAGCAGCCACGCGCTGTCGAGGTCGTCCGGCCGCGCCGCGAGCACCGCCTGCAGCTCGTCGATCGCCCGGTTCGCCGGGTCCGCCTCGACGTGGCGCGCCCGCCCCCGCAGCGGGAACAGACACGACTCCGCGCTGTGGTGCCCCACGCAGTTCACGCGCTCCGCGAGCCGCAGGAACGCCACCCCCCGGTCGACGGCGAGCCGCGCCCCCGCCTCGGGCGACGCCGCCTCCAGCACGTCGATCGCCGCCTCCTCGCGGCCCGCCTCCAGCCACGCCGCGGCGAGCTCGCGCCGCCACCCCACCTCCGCCTCGGGCCCACCGGTCGCCGGCGCCCCCGCCGCGGCGAGGAACTCCGCCCGGGCGAGACTCCCGAACGGCTCGGTCCCCGCCTCCGCCGCCTGCTGCATGAAGCGGAGCCGCACCGCGAACGCCTCGTCGAACCCCGGCGGCGGCGCCGACGCGGGCACCGGCGGCGCGCGGTCGGGGCGGACCTCGGGAGCCACCGCCGCGGGCGCGGGCGCGGGGGCTTCGGCGTCGGGCTTGGGCTCACACGAAACGCAGATCGCCAGCGCGGTTATCATCCCTGCGATGCGGCGCTTCATCGTCCTGCTCGGCCTCCTCGTCGCGGCGTCGGTCGCGCACGGCCAGGGCCAGCTCCTGACGTACGCGCTCAAGCCCGCCGTCCAGTCCGGTCAGGGCTACCCGCAGGTCTACCTCACCCCCAACGACAGCTTCCGGAAGGTCGAGCTGATCTGCGAGCGATCAGACGGCGGGAGCGTGAACCTGTCCACGACATCGGTCAGCAAGGGGAAGCAGATCACGTTCGACCTGAAGCAGCCGACCGGCGAGCTGAGCTACGACTGTGAGGCCCGCGGCCACTACGGCAGCGACGACGACGAGTACTTCGACCTCTACTTCCGGTTCGACGCGTTCCTCGGCGGCGCGCTGTCGATCGAGGTCCCGCGCGAGGAGATCGACCTGAAGCACATGACGCTGACGGCCCGCGCCGACCGCGTCGTCAGCCAGGCCCACCTCACCGTCATCACCCCCGACGGCCCCGTCTTCGACCAGGACGTGGACGTGGGCAGCAACGAGGCCGGCGACGACCTGTGGCTGGAGTGGACGGGCGCAAGCTCGGCCCGCACCGTCCTCCGCCTCGACGTCACCCTGACGGACCGGTGGGGCTTCTACAGCTACGAGAACATCTTCCCGTGGAGCCTCGACATCCCCCACGAGGACATCAACTTCGACACGAACGAGCACGTCATCCGGGACGACGAGAAGCACAAGATCGACAAGGCCTACGAGGAGGTCCGCGAGGTCTTCGACCGCTACAGCAAGTACGTCGAGGTGCGGCTCTACATCGCCGGCTACACCGACACGGTGGGCAACCGGGGCGACAACCAGGGGCTGAGCGAGCGGCGGGCGAAGTCGATCGCGGCGGCCTTCCGCGCCAAGGGGTTCACCGGACCGCTCTACTACCAGGGCTTCGGCGAGAACGCGCTCGCCGTCGCGACCGAGGACAGCGTCGAGATGGAGGCCAACCGCCGCGCCCTGTACGTCCTCGCCTCGCGCCCCCCCGCGCGGAACGAGAACTTCCCCCGCGGCAACTGGAAGAAGCTGTGACCCGGACCCTCGGCCTCGCGTTCGTGCTCCTCATCGGCTGCCCCCCGGCGGACGACGACGACGACGTGACGGCGCCGCCGCCGGAGAACTGCCCCGACGAGGACCTCTACGAGCCCGAGGCGTGCCCCGATCCCGCGTACTGCGGCGCTCCCGAGGTCTCCGTCGGGACCGGCACCGACGGCTGGGAGGAGCTCACCGAGGGGCAGGAGGTCCCCATCTGGTACGGCAGCCAGGGCGGCTACCACATCGACATCACCGCGCGGATGAACCGCCTCTGCCCCATCGTCTTCCTCGTCCCCTCGATGCACGTCGTCACCGACACCGGCGAGGAGATCGAGATCTTCAGCCAGACCCGCCACGTCCAGGCCGTCCGGATCGAGCCGACGATCTCGCCGCGCCAGGACTTCTGGGGCATCCGCGGCTTCGTCCCCTGCGAGTACTGGCCCAACGACCCCGAGAACCCCGGGGCGACCTGCGGCGACGGGGCCCAGGGGAGCGCAGGGCGCATCGACGAGTTTCAGGTCATCCTCCGGATGGAGGCCTGGGACCACAACCTCGGCCCGAACGAGGAGGAGCAGTGGCGCTACGCCACCGACGAGCAGATCGTCTCGCCCGTCTGCTGCAACTACTGACGGCGGTCGCGCTCGCGGGCTGCTGCCCCGAGGAGGACCGGTACGTCAGCGAGGCGACGAACTGCGACGACACGTTCTGCGGCGAGCCCACCGTCGACGTCGGCGACGGCCTCGAGACCTACACGCCGGTCTGCGACGGCGACGACTTCGCCATCGTCTACGGACCCCAGGGCGGCTACCACCTCGAGGTCGGCGCCCGCATGGACGGCCTCTGCCCCATCGTCCGCCTCGCCGTGTCGGTGCGGGCGGCGGACGGGACCGAGGTCGCGACCGCCGAGACCCGGGTCCAGGCGGTCCGCGACGGACCCGGGACGGTCCAGGACTACTGGGGGCTCCAGCCGATCCTGCCCTGCGGCTGGTGGCCGACCGACGGCCCCTACGACGGCCCCAACCCGCCCGAGTGCCCCGACGGCGTCGGCCTCGACGGCCAGATCGGCGGCCAGGAGATCACGATCGTCGTGGAGGCGACCGACGACAACGGCCGCACCGGCCGCGGGGAGAAGGTCGTGGTCGCGGAGTGCTGCGTGGAGTAGCGCCGCGCGGGCCCGCTCAGCTCGGCGCGATGGCCGTGTGGACGGTCACCCGGGCGTCCCGGATCTCGATGACGTCGCCGTCCTTCAGCGGGCGGCTGCTCACCTTCTCGCCCCCCACCTTGACCGCCACCAGCGACGTCAGCGCCACGATCGACCACCGATTCCCGCGGCGCACGAGCTCGGCCACCTTCTTCCCGAACAGCCCGGACTTGCCGGGGAGCTGGACGTCGCACTCGTCGTCGAACCCGAGGACGAGGGCGGCGGCACGCAGGGGCACCTCGCGGCGGCTGCCGTCGGGCCCCTCGACGACGAGGTGGGCGCGGAGCCGGGCCCCGACCTTCCGGTGGATGCTCTGGATGTCCTTCGCGGGGAGCACGGTCGTGGCCTCGTCGGCGGTGGCTTCGGGGCGCCGCTCCTCGATGGTCTCGACCCCGTCCCAGGCGCTGTCGCCGGCCCCCGCGAACACGACGACGTGCTGCCCCAGCTCGATCCGGTCGCCGATCTGGAGCACGTGGTCGTCGACCCTCGCCCCGTTGACGTAGACGCCGTTGGGGGAGTCGAGATCCTCGATCCGCCAGGAGCTCTCGCGGAACACGAGCTTCGCGTGGCGGCGGCTGACCAGCGGGTTGTCCACGCGTATGTCCGCGTCGTCACCCCGACCGATGACCAGCTCGCGCTTCCTCAGCTCGTGGGTGGCCTCCTTGCGCCGCCCCCGGAACACCAGCACCTTCGCCATAGTCCGAATTCTAGACGTCTTTGCTCCGGTAAGCTCCCGCGGTGGCGAGACGGCCCGCGATCTCCGACGAGGCGAAGCAGCTCCACGACGACTGCCTCGTCTTCGACCTCCACTGCGACACGCTGCTGAACCAGACGCTGCTCGGCTACGACGTCACGAAGCGGCACACCAACCGCCTGCCGATGTCGCCCTTCCTCTTCCACGCGGACATCCCCCGGATGAAGGAAGGCGGGGTGGGGGCGGTCGCGCTGGGGCTCGTGGTGAACCCGCTCCGGCGGCGGAAGTCCGCGCTCAACGCGACCCGGCGCGCGCTCGGGCAGGTCCGCGGGTGGGAGGCCTCGGCGCCGGACGACGTCGCGCTGATCTCGACCGCCGACGACATCCTCGCCGCCCGCGCCGCGGGCAAGCTCGCCGTCTTCGGCGGACTGGAAGGGGCCCACGGCCTCGGCGGCGACGCGACCGCCATCCCGTCCCTCCGCGAGGCGGGGATGCGGTACGTCGGCCTCGCCCACTTCTCCCGCAACCGCGCCTGCACCCCCGCGTTCGGGTGGCGCGCCAACCGCACCGACGGGCTCACCGACCACGGCCGGGACGTCGTCGACGCCTGCAACGAGCACCGCGTCATCGTCGACCTCGCCCACATCAACCGCCCCGGCTTCCTCGAGGCGGCCGCCCGCAGCACCGCGCCGGTCATCGTCAGCCACACCGGCGTCCGCGGCGCCCACGAGGTGTGGCGGAACATCGACGACGAACAGCTCCGCGCCGTCGCCGACACGGGCGGCGTCGTCTGCATCATCTTCGCGCCGGTGTTCCTCAACGCCGGCCTGACGGGGACCTGCGACGGCGTGGTGAGGCACATCCGGCACGTGATCGACACCGTCGGCGAGGACCACGTCGGCATCGGCACCGACCTCGACGGCTTCGTCGTCCCCCCCACCGACTTCCCCGACATCTCCCACATGCCCCGCCTCACCCACCTGATGCTGACGGCGGGGATGTCGGAGGGCGTGATCCGGAAGGCGCTGGGGACGAACATGCTGCGGGTCTTCCGGGAGGTGTGCGGATGAGGTGGACGACGTACGCAGCCGCCGCGCTGCTCCTCGCGGGGTGCGCGCCGGCGCCGATGGGGACCCCCGATCCGATCGACGACCCGCTCCCGAGCCTGGACCGCGTCGAGCTGCCGCAGGACGAGGAGGGGCGCCCCACGATCGTCGTCGAGAACGGCGCGCTGAAGGACCTCCCGGAGCAAATCACCACCCTCCCGTCGGGCCCCACCACGCTGCTCGTCCGCAACGTCGTCGAGGGGGCGGGGGTCGAGATCGAGGGGCTGGACCTCAGCGAGCAGGCGATCGCGCTGTGGCTGCGCGGCCGGGGGAGCCTCCGCCACCTCCGCCCCGAGCACACCATCGGCCCCGT
>CAYFOA010000030.1:33328-48804 GCA_964344575.1 uncultured Rickettsiales bacterium
GGGCGTGCAGGAGGACTGGAACGTGGACCTGCCTCCCGGCGAGTACGTCCTCAGCGTGACCTCGGGGGGCGCCGGCGAGGGCTTCGTGGTGGTCCGCTGAGCCGACGTTCGGCTTGACCGCTGGCGCCTGCGCTGGGAGTCTGCGAACTGAGGGATTCTGAGCGTGGAGGTTCGAGACGTCATCGTCATCCTGCTGGGCTCCGCGGACACCTTGGTGGCCGCGTACGTCCTGCTGTACGTGTCGACGAACGTCGCGATGCTCGGGCTCGCGCTGATCGAGGTCCGGGCCTGGCTGCGTCGCCGCGACCTCCCCGACGCCCCCCGCCTCGGCCGCTTCCCGCCCAGCGTCTCCCTGGTCGTGCCCGCCTGGAACGAGGCGCTGACCGTCGCCGACACCGTCCGCTCGCTCCTCCGCCTGGAGTACCCCCGCTTCGAGATCGTGGTGGTGGACGACGGGTCCACCGACGACACCGTCCAGACCCTGCTCGACGCGTTCGCCTTCGAGGACATGCCCGGGATCGACGAGGACAGCGAGGGCCCCCACATCCCGACGGCCGCAGTCCAGCGGGTGCGCGCCGGGAGGGTGCCGGCGCACTCGTCGGCCGACCGGCTGGTCCTCATCGAGAAGGACAACGGCGGCAAGGCGGACGCGCTGAACGCCGGGGTCAACTGGGCGCGCGGCGACCTCGTCTGCTCGATGGACGCCGACAGCCTCGTGGTCCCCGACGCGCTGTCCCGGGTGGTCGGGGCGATGCTCGACGCGCCCGACTCGGTGGTCGCGTGCGGGGTGCAGGTCGCCGTCGCCAACGGCTCCACGGTGGTCGACGGCGAGGTCCGCCAGGTCCGCCTCCCGAAGTCGCTCGTGGCGCGCATCCAGGTGGTCGAGTACATGCGCTCGTTCACCCAGAGCCGCACGGCCCAGGGCGCGCTCAACATGCTCCTGATCCTGTCGGGCGTGTTCGCCGTCTTCCGCCGGGACCTGCTCCTGGAGGCGGGGGCGTTCCTGACCCCCCGCGCCCGCTCCCGCGTCTCCCGGGAGTACTGCGGCGACGACGCGCACACCGTGTCCGAGGACATGGAGGTGGTCGTCCGCATCCACCGCTACCTCCTCGACCGCGGCCGCCAGGGGCAGCTCCTCGTCCTGCCCGAGCCGCTGGCGTGGACCGAGACCCCGGAGACGTACGGCGGCCTCGGCCGGCAGCGCGCGCGCTGGTACCGGGGGCTGCTCGAGTGCCTGTCCCTGCACCGGAGCATGATCTTCGGCCGCCGGTTCAAGGTCGTCGGCTCGGTGTCGCTCCCCTTCCAGGTCGTGTTCGAGGCGCTGACGCCGCTCATCGAGCTGCTCGGCATGATCGCGCTCCCCCTGTCGCTGCTCCTCGGGGTCACGCAGCCGTCGACCATCGTCCTCTTCGTCGCCGTGGCGCTCGCCGCGAACCTGATGCTGTCGATCGGCTCGGTCCTGCTGGCGACCTGGGCGGAGACAGCGCGGGGGCGGGGCGAGCCCAGCGCGCGGCTCTTCTCCTACGGGCGCTGGGGGTCGCTCCTGGCCCTGTCCACGGCGGCGTTCCTGGAGAACTTCGGCTACCGCCAGGTCCTCCTCTACTGGCGCATCCGCGGGCTGATCGACTTCCTCCGCGGCCGGCGCGTGTGGGACAAGGTCGAGCGGGTGGGGTTCCAGGCCGAGCGTCCGGCCGACGTCGAGCGGGAGGCCGCGTGAGCGTCCTCGACCTCGTCCTGAGCGCCCTCCTCGCCCTCGTCTGGGTCACGCTGGCGGTGATGGTGGTCCTGTTCGTGGTCCGAGGGCTCGTGGTCGCCGCGAAGCACAGCTGGATGCGGCGCGAGCTGAAGCGGCTGAGCACGATCCTGATCCGGAACCGGGACCTCGCCGACTTCAGCCGGCTGAAGCAGCAGATCGGCCACCCCGCCGACCCCGACCTCCTCGACGCCGCCATCCGCCGCGTCTTCGGCGAGGAGTTCGACCTCCTCGCGCCCGAGCTGCGCGCCCGGATCGTCCGCGTGTACGACGCCTGGGGCGTGCTCGAGCGCCACCGCGCGCGGCTGCAGTTCAGCCGCTACTGGCGGGAGCGGGCGGACTCCGCCATCGTCCTCGCCCGCCTCGGCGACGTGCAGGCCATCCCCCTGCTGACGGCGGCGCTCCGGGACCCCTACGAGGACGCCAGCACCGTGAAGGGCGCGGTCGGCCGGGCGCTCGGGCTGTTCGGGGCGCCGGGGGCGGCGGAGGCGCTCGTCGACGAGCTGCACCACCTCAACGAGTGGTCCTCGCCGCGCCTCGCGGAGGTCCTCGTCGAGATGGGCAGCGACGCGGTCGAGCCCCTCGTCGCCGCGCTCGACTCCCAGAGCATCAACCTCCGCGTGTGGGCCGCCCGGATCCTCGGACGCATCCGCGACCGGCGCGGGGTCAGCCCCCTGACCGAGCTCCTCGACGACCCCGCCCCCGAGGTCCGGCGCGCCGTTGTGGAGGCCCTCGGCTGGCTCGGCGACACGCACGCGGTCCCGGCCGTCGCCTCGACGCTCCTCCGCGACCCCACCCCCCGTGTCCGGACCGCCGCCGCCGCCGCCCTCGGCCGCCTCCGCCACCCCGACGCCGTCGAGGCGCTGCTCCACGCCCTCGGCGACGCCGACCACTGGACCCGGCTCAGCGTCGCGGACGCGATCGAGACCCTCGGGCTGCGCGAGCCCGACCGGCTCATCGACATCGCCCGCGACCCCGATCCCGCGCGCGCCGAGGGAGCGGTCCGGGTGCTCGCCCGCCTCGGCTTCGTCGACACGTGGCTCAAGGTGCTCGTGGACGGGAGCGACGACAGCGCCGCCGCCGCCGCCGAGGAGTGGCTCGCGGTGGTCGTCGCGGGGGGCGAGACCCAGGCGATCACCGACCTCCTCCGGTCCCGCCCCGAGCCCGCCGTCCGGCGGCGCCTCCTCCGGCTCCTCCCCGCCGCCCGCGACCCCGAGGCGCGCCGGGCGGTGGCCGACGCGACCAGCGATCCGGGGTGGGACGTCCGCATCGACGCCCTCCACGTCTACGCCCAGATGGCGCCGGGCGACATCCAGCCCATCCTCGCCCGGCTCGACGACTCCGAGGAGGCCGTCCGCCTCGCCGCCCTCCGCGCCCTCCGCGCGGCCGCGCCCCCCCTCGACGGCGCCGCCGGGCTGTCCGCGATCCTCGAGCGGCTCGCCCGCTCCCCGAAGCCGGCCATCCGCTCGGCGGTCCTCGCCTGCCTCGAGGACGGCGACCGGGCGCCGCTCAACGCCGTCCGGGAGCTGACGAGCGACACCGACCCCGATCTCCGCGGCCGCGCCGCCGTCCTGCTGGCGCGCCTCGTGGGGCCCGAGGCGGTCGAGACCCTGCTCCCGCTGCTGGAGGATCCGGCGCCCCAGGTCCGGAGCCTCGTCGCCCGCGCGATCGGGGACGTCGGGGACCGGACGGCCATCGAGGCCCTCGTCCGGGCCACCTGGACGGCCCCGCCGTCGGTGCGGGAGGCGCTGACCTCCGCGATCGCGGGCCGGGGCTTCGACGAGGTCTCCTCCCTGCTGCCCCTCTTTGCGGCGTCGGGCAGCGCGGAGGGCCGCATCGCGACCGCGTGGACGCTGGGGAAGACCGGGGACGCCCGCGCCATCCCCAAGCTCGAGGGCCTCCTCGACAGCGACGACGCGCGGCTCCGGGCGAGCGCCGCGGGCGCCCTCGGACGCTGCCCCGGCCGCGCCGCCGTGGCGGCCCTCCGCCGGGCCCTGACCGACCCCGATCCGCACGTCCGCGCGGCCGGCGTCAACGCCCTCGGGATCGTCGGCGAGCCGACCGACATCGGCCTCCTCCACGCCCTCGTCGACGACCCCGATCCCTACGTCGGCCGCCGCGCCCTCATCGGCATCGGCCGCCTCGGGAGCGACCACGGCCGGACGATGCTGGAGGACGCGCTGTGGGCCGAGGTGCACGGCGCCGCGGCCGCCGTCGGCCTCGCCGCCCTCGGCACGCTCGACGCGGTCCGCAGCCTGTCCGCCTGGGCCGCCGCCGGCGAGGGGCGGCTGGGGCGCGTCATCGAGGCGATCGACGGCGAGCGCGAGGACGACGCGCGGCGCCTCCGGGCGGATCTCGGGCACCTCCCCGCGGAACCGGCCACCGAGGCGATCCGCCGCTGGGCCGGGCGCCTCCAGGAGCAGCTCATCCTCGCCCCCGAGCCCCTCGACCGCCTCGGCGCCGTCGAGCTCCTCCGCTGCTGGGACGACGGCCGCCCCCTGACGTGGCTGGGGCCGCTGGTCCGGTCCGATCCCAGCGAGACCGTGCGCGCCCGCGCCGTCGAGCTGGTGAACCCGCGCGAGCCGGGGGCGCTGGCGGTGTTCGCCGCGGCGCTCCGGGACGGGAACAAGAACGTGCGCCGCGCGACGGTGATCCGCCTCGCCGAGGTGAAGGCGCCGCGGAGCGACCTCCGGAGCGGGATCGGCGACGACCTCCTCGCCTGCGCCGACCTCGCCGGACCCGAGCTGGGTCGCCGCTGCCGGCGCGCGCTGGCGTGCATGTTCGACTTCGATCCGGAGGGCCTGGGCGGGCTCGAGCGGCGCGCGACGACCTTCACCGGCCGCCAGCTCTGCATCCGCGCCCTGGGCGACGTCCAGCACCCCGCCGCCGAGGGCGAGCTCCTCCGGCTGCTCCTCGACCTCGATCCCCGCGCCCGCCGCGCCGCCGTCGCCGCCCTCGCAGAGCGGGGCTCCCCGGGCGTCGCGGGCGCCCTCCGGTCCGCGCTCCAGGACGAGGACGAGACGGTCCGGTCGGCCGCCGCCGCCGCCCTCCGCACCGTCTCGCGGACCGCCCACCTGGGCCCCGCCGACCGCCGCACCGAGCCTGGGAACTCGTCCTTCTGAGGATGCGCGGGACGTCCCTGATCGCCGTCGTCGCCGCCGGCCTCCTCGCCGCCGGGGCGTGCACCGGTCCGGAGCCCCTCGCCGACGAGGCCCGCCCCCGCACGAGCACGTCTCCCCGCAGCGGTCCGGAGCGCGGCATCTACCTGTGGGACCGGACGGCCGCCCGGCACCCCGCCGGCCGCGGCGTCATCGGCGACCGGGCCCGCGAGGCCGCCGCCGTCGAGGAGTTCGCCCGGCTCGGCGTCGCCCGCGTCTACTCCGCCGTCGTCGATCGCCCCGCGGACACCCCCGAAGTGGTCGCCGCCTGGAACCGCCGCCTCCACGCCGCGGGCATGAGCTCCCACCTCCTGATGGCGGAGAACACGTGGCTGTTCCAGTGCAACCACGGCGACCTCGCCGAGCTCCTCCGCCGTCGCCTCCTCGACTTCAACGCCGGCCGCTCCGACCCCGCCGAGCGGTTCGACGGCGTCCACCTCGACATCGAGCCCCACGGGCTGCGCGGGGTCCGCGACTGCGACGAGGGGCGCGAGGTGGACTGGGGGAGGATGCGCCCGGACCGGAAGCGCGGCTACGTCCGCGACCTCCCCCCCACCCTCCGCCGGGTGCGGCGGGAGATCGGTCCCGACCTCGCCCTGCACGCCGACATCGCCCTCTGGGTGGACGAGCTGTACGAGCCGGACAACCCCGAGCAGGGCTTCTACTGGACGTCCCGCGACGACGCCGCGGACTGGTTCCGGTCGCTCGCGGCGTCCGTCGACGGGCTGACCGTCATGGCCTACTGCCGCACCGGCGACCGCCTCGCCGACGCCGTCGCCGACGAGATCGCGCTCTTCGACGGCGAGGTCCGCGTCGGCCTCAGCGCCCGGGCCGTGGCCCCCGCCACCGACGGCTGCCCCAAGAGCACCTGGACGAGCGTGTCCGATCTGGTCGCCGGCGGCGCCGCGGTCGAGCGACACCTGGGCGATGCCATCGGAGGCGTGGACTTCTACAGCTACTCTTGGCTCATGGATCGCCGGGAGGGACGATGACGAGATCGCTGCTGCTGCTGCCGCTGTCGCTGGTGCTGACTTCGCTGGGGATCGCAGGCCCCGTCCAGGGGGCGACGGTCGAGGACTTCGAGGGCGCCCCCGAGGGCTGGGCGACCACCGCCGACGGCGATCACGGGACGTGCGAGGTGCTCCTCGCCGAGGTCCTCGACGACGGCGACGGCGACTCGTACCTCCGCCTCGTCGAAGCGGGGTCGCGGAACTGCGACTCGCTCACCTTCGACGCCACCGACCCCGGCCCCTGGCCCACCGTGGAGGCGGGCTTCGACTTCCGGATCGTCCCCCCCGAGGGGAAGGGCGCCGCCGACGGCCTCGGCTTCGTGCTCCTCGACACGGGGATCTTCGGCGAGACCGGCTCCGTGGCGGGCGACGCCGAGGAGCCCGCGTTCGCCGGCTCGCTCGGGGTCGGGTTCGACGTCTACAACAACTTCGACGACGGCAGCGGCGCCACCGAGGACGAGGTCCCGGGCGGCGGCGACCACGTCTCGATCTACTTCGACGAGGAGTTCCTCGGCGCCTTCGCCTCCCCCGTCCCTCTGACGTCCGACGGCGGCTGGTTCCGCGCCTCGGTGGTCCTCGCGGACGACCTCGTGAGCGTGACGGTGACGCCCCCCGGGGGGAGCGCCCAGATCCTCGTCGACGACTTCTCCGTCCCCGGCCTGACCCCCTACGCCAGCCGCGCCTACTTCGGCGCCCGCAGCGGCGGCCTGAGCGCCGACCACGACCTCGACGACATCGAGGTCGAGTGGAGCGAGGGCGACCCGCCCGACGACGACCACCCCGGCGAGTGGGGCGACGTCATGCCCCTGGCCAGCGTCACCATCCACCTCGTCCTCCTCCCCAGCTACGAGATGCTCTTCTGGGGCCGGTACGAGGACGAGAAGGGCTGGTACGGCGAGCTGTACCGCTGGGACCCCCGGACCGGGGAGAGCTACCAGTCGGCCCAGCCGGGCTACGACGCCTTCTGCGTGGGCCACTCCCAGCTCGCCGACGGGCGGATCCTCATGACCGGCGGCCACCTCGGCCCCGAGCCCCTGGACGGGCTCCCCAACGCCAGCATCTACGACCCCTACGAGGACAGCTTCGAGATGCTCCCGGACATGAACGCCGCCCGGTGGTACCCGAGCAACCTGCTCCTCCCCAACGGCGACACGCTGGTGATCGGCGGCTCGATCGACACCGAGATCCTGAGCAACCCGCTGCCCCAGGTCCTCGACTCCGAGACGTGGACGTGGCGGCACCTGACGGGCGCGGTGAGGCCGACGAAGCTGTACCCCTGGATGTACCTCGTGGGCGAGGAGCGGGCCTTCATCGCCGGCCCCGACGGCATCGCCCGCTACCTCGACACCGCCGGTGAGGGCGCCTGGACCGAGGTCGCCGCCAACGCGTTCGGGGAGCGCGACAGCGGCACGTCGGTGCGGTACGGGCCGACGCAGTTCGCGATCTTCGGGGGCACCCGCTTCGATCCCGAGCCGCTGACGACCAACACCGTCGAGGTCATCGACCTGGCCGACCCCGAGCCCCAGTGGCGCGAGGTCGAGCCGATGACGTGGGCCCGGCGCCACGTCAACTCCACGCTCCTCCCCGACGGCACCGTGTTCATCGCCGGGGGGACCAGCGGCAACGACTTCAACGACGGCACGCAGGCCGTGCTCCCGACGGAGCTGTGGGACCCCGAGACGGAGACCTTCCGCACGACCGCGTCGCTGTCCCTGCCGCGCCTCTACCACTCCACCGCCCTGCTCATGCCGGACGCCCGGGTGATGATGTCCGGGGGCGGCTGGCCGGGGGAGTTCACCAACGCCAACGTCGAGTTCTACAGCCCCCCGTACCTGTTCGACGGGGACCGTCCCACGATCGCGGCCGCGCCGAACTGGGTGGAGTACGGCGGCACGATCGAGATCGAGACCCCCGACGCGGCCGCGGTGACGGACGTCGTGCTGATGCGGGTCGCGTCGGTGACCCACTCGTTCAACCCCGAGCAGCACCGCGTCCCCCTCGCCTTCACCAACGACGGCGACGGCACCCTCACCGCGAACGCCCCCGCCGACTTCCTCGAGGCCGCGGCGGGGTGGTGGCTGCTCTTCCTGCTCGACGACGGCGTCCCCTCGGAGGCGACCTTCCTGAAGCTCGGCGGCGACCCGCCGGTGGAGGGCGACGACGACGACAGCGGGGACGACGACGACGCGACCGGCGACGACGATGACGACGCGACCGGCGACGACGACGACGCGACCGGGGACGACGACGACGACGACGGGTGCGACGGGTGCGGCAGCCGCGTGGCGGGTCCCGGCGCCGGACCCGGAGCCTTCGCGGCGACCGCCGCGGGGGCGCTGCTCGCGCTCAGCTTCGCCGTCGCGCGACGCCGCCGCCGAGGAGCAGCCCCAGCAGCGCGACGGAGGCGCCGCCGTCGCTGACCCCGCCGCCGGGGCAGCAGCCGTCGTCGACCGGGATCGGATCGGGGTCGGCCTCGTCCCCCTCGTCCTCCACGGGGTCGGGGAGCGCGTCGCGCACGATGTTCCAGTTCGGATCGCACGCCTCGACCGAGTCGGACTCGGCGGCGCAGACCGCCGGCCCCGCGAGCTCGTGGAGGCGGAAGAGCGGCTGGAGCGCCTCGCCGTCCCACTCCGCGAGGGAGAACCCCGTCGTGCGGAAGTCGACGGCGAAGAGCACGCGACCCGCCCGGGCATCGACCCCGACGACTCCGTGAGCGCCCTCGACGGCCTCGAAGGCGACCCCGTCGGACGTGCGGTGCAGGCCCGCGTCGGTGGCCACCCAGAGCGTGCCGTCGGCGTCCTGGCCCCCGTCGAGGACCCGCCCCGGGGCCTCCCAGCGGGCCTCGTAGGCGGCGCCGCCGTCGCTCGCGAGGAGCAGGCTGCCGGCCCCGGACCCGTCCTCCCAGGACAGCCACACGGACGCGCCGCCGTCCTCCAGCGCGATCGCGTCGAGCAGGGGGACGGCGCCCGGGAGGGCGCCGTTGTCGACCACGTGCTCGGTCCACGTCACGCCGCCGTCGGCCGAGTGGTGGAGCACGGCCTCGAGGGTGTCGAGCCGCAGCGACGTCGCCCACGCGTGCCCCCCGCCCGAGCGGACGCTCCGGAAGAGCCGGATGGGGCCGTCGAGGACCGTCGTGAACGTCTCCCCGGCGTCCGTGGACCGGAGGATCACCCCGGGCCCCTCGGCGTTGCCGGTGACGGCGATCACGAGGTCGGCATCGTCGGCGTCGAACGCGACCGCGGTGACGTGTTGCCCCGAGACCCCGTCGGGGGCGCCCCAGTCGCAGCCGCCCTCGGACCGGTACAGCGTCGCGTCGGGCACGACCCCCTGACCGAGCGACGGGAGCGTCGCGAGGATCACGCCGTCCCCGAGCGCGTACGAAGGCATCACCTGCGCCGAAAGCTGCGCCACCGTCTCGTGGCAGTACCAGCGCCAGCCGTCGTCGGTGTCGAGCAGGAGCCCGAAGGTCGCCTCCAACCCGAGCCCCGCCCCGCCGTCGACAACGACCGCGTCGATCTCCCCCGGAGGCATCCCCACGTGGGCCTGGGCCGTCGACCCGAGGCCGACGAGGACGATGATCGAAGCGACGCGCAGCATGCCCCGAGCGTAGCCGACGAGCCCGATCCAACCCTGACGTTTGCCTCCCCGCGCTTGACGAACAGGGGCGCGCGTTGGGAGTCTGGTCTCTGGAGGGCCGGGCCAAAAGGGGGTTCCCCGGGAATGAGGCTGAGGGCGAGCCTGACCATCTTCATCGCGACGCTGGTCGTCGCGACGACCGCGATCGCCGTCGCGCAGGAGCCTGCGGACGAGCCCGTGGAGGAGCCCGCAGCGGAGCCTGCGGACGACCCCGCGGACGAGCCCGCGGACGAACCCGAGCCCGAGGCGGCCCCCGAGCCCGAGCCGGAGCCCGAGCCCGAGCCCGAACCCGAGCCCGAACCCGAGCCCGAGCCGGTGGTGGGCTGTCCGGAGGCCCGGGACCTCCGCCTCGGCGGCGACTTCGAGGCCGCCATCACCGCCGCCGAGCGGTGCGTGCGCGCCGCCCCCGACGACCTCGAGTCGCGGTTCGAGCTCGCCCGCAACCTCTCGGTGGTGGGCCGGTTCCGCGAGGCCCTCGTCCACCTCGACGCCATCGCCGAGGCGCGCCCCGACGACGACGAGGTCCGCCTCATGAAGGCGCGGGTCCTCGCCTGGTCCGAGCGCCTCGACGAGGCCCAGGAACTCCTCGACGAGCTCCCCGAGGAGACGTTCGACGACCCCGACGCCGCCCGCTTCCGCGCCGACCTCCGCTTCTGGCAGCACGACTGGACGGCGGCGGTGCGGGACTACGACCGCGCCTTCGCGGTGGGGCTCGACGAGCACGCCTCCTACCGCAACCGGGCCATCGCCCGCTGGAAGTCCGGCGACGTGGAGCGGGGCCGCAGCGAGCTCCAGCGCATGTGCCGCGAGCCGAACAAGGACGAGGTCGCCTGCGACGCGCTCGACGACCTGCGGCGGCGGGCGGAGCGGTTCGAGGTCTACCTCGAGCCCGGCGTCGAGTTCGTCGAGGGCGGCAAGACCGGCTGGAGCTTCCGGGCGCGCCTGTCCGCCCGCGTCTGGGAGGACGTCCGCATCGGCACCATGCTGCTCGGCCGCAACCGGACGTTCGGGCTGGGCGACGAGACGCTCACCGGCACCGACCTGTACTGGGAGTTCTTCGCCTCCCTCCGCCTCCCCGTCGGCTTCCTCTTCTCGTTCGCGGGCGGCTACACCGGCGACCCCGTGTTCTCGCCGAAGTGGAACCTCAAGTTCGAGCCGGGGTGGGCGTTCAACTTCGGCCTGGAGCTGAAGGCGCTCTACTGGCGCATCACGTTCGACGCCGGCGGAGCCCACGTCGTCGCCCCCGCGTTCGCGTGGTACGTCGGCCCGCTGTACGTCGGGGCCCGCTACTACATGTCGTTCGACGACGAGCGGGGCTTCGGCCAGGCGCTCGTGGGGCGGATCCGCGTCGGCATCGGCCCGTACTTCAGCGTCGGCGCGGTCGGGGGCGGCGGCGACCGGAGCGACTACCTCGACGCCCGTCGCGCCGAGATCGACGCCTTCTGGATGATCGGCGGCGGCGTCGCCGTGTCGCCGTCCAGCGTGATCCGGATCTCCCTCGACTACGAGTACCGGAACGACCGCGCGGACGAGGAGCACCGCCGCTCCCACCAGCTCCTCCTCGGCACCCGGCTGCGGTTCTGACATGACGCGACCGACGACGCTCCTGCTCGCGCTCGCCCTGGCCCTCGGGGTCGCGCCCTCGGCCGAGGCCCACACCCGCGCCCACGAGACGCTGAACGACTGGCTCGACCACGCCTGGAGCGCCAAGGCGAAGGGGGACTACGCGGGCGCCGAGGAGGCGTTCCTGCACGTCCTCGAGAACGGCGACGACGAGAAGAAGCAGCTCGCCGCGCTGGAGCTGGGCTACGTCATGCTCCGCGTGGACCGCCCCGAGAAGGCGTTCGACTACTTCGAGGTCGCCGCCACCGTCGGCGACGAGGAGCGCCGCCAGCAGGCCCGCGAGGCGCTGAAGCACATCGTCGGGCTGATGAGCGAGAAGGCGCTGGACGCCGAGGCGACGGGGCTCCCCCACGAGGCCGACGAGTGGATGGCGCGGGCGCTGGAGTACGACGCCCGCCGGGGCGTCGCGGCGTCCCCGTTCCTGCTCCTGCAGCGCGCCTACCTGCACCTCTGGCGGGGCGACGGCGACGCCGCCCGGGCGGCCTTCGAGGAGGTCATCGCGGCGGACGACGGGGAGCTGGGGCAGCGGGCGAAGGCCGAGCTCGCCTACATCGTCGACCACCCGCCGCCGCCGGCCGTCCCCCGGCCGCCGGAGGACGAGCTCCTCGACGCGGCCAACAAGGCCCGCGCCGAGGGCCGCCTCGCCGACGCCCGGGTGGCGCTGAAGGAGGCCGCCGCCGCGGGCGTGCCCGCCGCGCGCATCGCCCTCGAGGAGGCCTACGTCATGCTCCTCGACCTCAACGCCCCGGAGCGGGTGGAGGCCCGGGTGGCGGCGTCCGACTGGACGGACGCCGAGATCGAGCTGCTGTCCGACATCCGGGTCCGCTTCACGATGGCCACCGGGTCGGACGACGAGGCGATCGCGGCCCTCGCGAAGCTCGAGCTGGAGTCGCTCCCCACGCCCGCCTCGCTGCGCGCCCAGCAGGCCGCGGCGGGGGGCGACTTCGAGCGCGCCCGCGAGCTCCTCGTGGGGGCCACGGCGGAGGGCTGGTCGCTCCAGCGGGTGGAGCTGGGGCTGGCCTACCTCGGCATCCAGGAGCTCGGCGCCGAGTCCGAGCGGCTCCGCGATCCGGTCGCCTGGACGGAAGAGGACTTCGCCGCCGTGGACCGGATCCGGGGCCACCTCCTCAACGCCCGGACGGGTCCCGACGCGCGGCTCCGGCACCGCGCCGCCGAGGACGACGCCGGGCTGTACGACACGAACCTCGTCCGCGCCCGGAAGGCGGCCCGCGCCGAGCCCCCCGACCCCGAGGCCGCGATCGGGTGGTACGAGACCGCCCGCGAGCAGGGGGCGCCGACCGAGCTCGTCGACATGGAGCTCGCCTACCTCTGGCTGAACCTCGAAGCGGCGGCGCGCGCCGGGATCGAGGAGCTCGGCGAGGAGCCCGACCCCGACGCCCTCGCGGAGCTGGAGACGGCCGCGAAGGAGGCGCAGGACAACGCCCAGGAGCACCTCCTCGCGGTCGTGCGGGACGACGACGACGAGCTCCTGTACCTCCAGTCCGCCCAGCTCCACCTCGGCTGGATCGCGGTCAGCCGGACGCTCTGGCGGGAGGCCCTCGACTGGTTCGAGCAGGCCCGCGTGGGCCAGGCGGCGCCGCTGACCCGGGCCGCGCTCTACGGCCTCGGGTACGTCTACGCGTCGAGGAACCAGCTCGAGCTGGCGGAGGCGCGCTGGGAGGAGGCGGCCGCGGACCCCGACCCCGACAACGCCGACGACGCGGCCTACGCGGAGCTGGCGCGGAAGGCCCTCGACGAGATGAGCACGCGCTGGCTCGGCCGGGCGATGAAGCGGGATCAGGACGGGGATGTCGACGGGGCCCGGGAGGACTACGAGCGGGCCCGCCTCGCCGGCGCCGACCCCCAGGTCGTGGCCTTGTACCGCGGCTTCATGGAGAAGCGGATCAAGCGGTACAAGGAGGCGCGCGTGCAGCTCCGGATCGCCGCGGACGGCGAGGATCCGGAGATGGCCGACCAGGCCGCCGCCGAGCTCTCGTACCTCCCCCGGGTGGCGTGGGGCGACCTCTACCTCGAGGGGTTCGGCCAGGCGCGGATCCTCCCCACCCGGGGGTTCAACTTCGTCCCCACCCTGCGCGTCCGCGGCTACCTCCACCCCATCGCGGTGGTCCCCATCGACGCATACATCTTCGTGCAGATCACGCGCGACTCGGCGTCGATCTCGGAGACGCCCACGGGGCTGCCGCTGATTTACGCGGACAACACGCTGATGCTGGGAGGCGGCCTGCTGGCGCGCCTGTGGAAGAACCGGATCGGCATCTACGCCCAGCTCGCGGCGGCCTACTCCCTGATCCGGAGCGAGCCCGAGCGGGAGCGGTGGGAGCTCGACTTCCGGATCGGCGCCTACCTCGGCCTCCAGCTCCCCGGCTGCACCCCCGATCCGCAGCTCGGCAAGCCCGGCGCGCGGTGGGAGAAGGAGCTCTGCGCGGAGCTCTACTCCGAGCTGACCTACGTCAGCCGGTTCGACCACAACCTCTTCTTCATGGCCCGCGGCCGCGTCGGGCTGCACTACCTCGTGACCGGCCCGGTGGCGTGGGCGCCCATGGGCGAGGTCCGCCTCTTCAAGGACCTCGACAACGACTACTACAACAACCTGATCGACTTCGGCGTCCTGCACCGGTGGCGGCTGCTGACCCCGTTCGGGCTCGACCTCAGCGTCGGGCTGCACGCGGGGACGTACTTCGGGCTGGAGAACGTCGACCCGGCGCCGGATCCGCTGGCGTACCTCGACTTCCGCTTCCTGCTCGCGACCTACATCGTCTTCTGATCCGGCCTCAGTCGTCGCAGTCCAGCGGCGGCGTGGTCGTCCCGCCCACGTCGGTCTCGGCGAAGATCTCGCACAGCTCCTCGGTGCTCAGCAGCGGGCACCCGGTGACGACGAGGTCGCCGTGGATCTCCTCGACGTTGCTCATCCCGTCGACGTCGTCGAGCAGGGGGTTGGCGACGAGGTTGAGGTCGCCGGCGGTCGCGGGCTGGCCGACCTCCTCCAGCGACGACAGCCCGTCCAGCGTCGCGAGGACGGCGTTGCCGATGACGTTCAGGTCCCCGTGCACCTCCTGGATGGAGTTCAGCTCCGGGACCTCGACGAGCGCGTCACAGTCGTTGATCGTCAGGTCGCCGGCGACCTCCTCGAGGCTGTCGAGGCGGAGGCTCGTGAGCGCGCCGAGGCCGACCACCGAGAAGTCGCCCGCGTCGTCGAGGTCGCTCAGGTCGAGCAGCGTCAGCGAGTCGAGGTCCTCGAAGACCACCGCGCCCCCGCCCCAGGTGTCGAGCGAGCCGAGCTCGATGGACGTCATCGCGTCGTTGTCATGGACCTCGGGGGCTGCGCTGAGCGACTCCAGGGAGTCCACGACGAGCTCGTCCAGCGTGGGGTTGTCGTAGACGCGGAGCGCGCCGCCGAGGGTGGCCAGGGAGTCCAGCTCGAGGTCGTCCAGCAGGGCGTTGCCGTGGACGTGGAGCTCGCCGCCGATCGACGCGACCGAGCTGACGTCGAGGTCGTCCGCGCCGTCCGCCGCGTGCTCCAGGGCGCCGCCGATCGAGGTCAGTCCGCCGAGCCCCCGCACGCCCTCGAAGGCGTCGCCGTCGCTGAGCACGCGGAGGTCGCCGCCGATCGACGTGAGCCCGCTGAAGCGCACAGTCCAGTTGGGCGTGGCCGCGCCCGCGCAGGGTCCGCTCTCCCCGAGGGTCACGTCCCCGGTGACGGTCGCCAGCTCGGTGAACCGCATCGTCCCCACGGCGGGGGCGCAGAGGCCGACCCCGTCCACGGTCAGGTTCACCACGGAGGTGACCTCGCGGAGGTCGACGTCGGTGAGCCCGTCGTCGAACGTCAGCGAGAGGCTCCCCCCCACGGTCGTGAGCTCGCCCAGGTCGACGTCCGTCAGCCCGCCGGTGGCGTCGATGGAGACGTCGCCGGTCACCTCGCACAGGCAGCTCTCGATGACCCCCGAGCCGGCGATCTCGAGGTCGCCGACGATGCCGGACGAGAAGGCGCAGAACGCGTCCATCCCGGCCTGCGAGTCGAAGGACTGGTCGCCGGTGGCGAACACCACCGGATCGCAATCGGGGGGCTCGGGGGGCGGCGTGGCGTCGTCGTCGTCGGCCGCGTCGTCGTCGTCCGCGGCGGAGTCGTCGTCGTCGTCGTCGTCGTCCGCCGCGTCGTCGTCGTCGTCCGTCGCGTCGTCGTCGTCGTCCGTCGCGTCGTCGTCGTCGTCCGTGACGTCGTCGTCGTCGTCCGGCGGGGTGGCGTCGTCGTCGTCGGGGGCGATGTCGTCGTCGTCG
>CAYFOA010000031.1:0-36042 GCA_964344575.1 uncultured Rickettsiales bacterium
CGCTGGGGTCGGCGGCCGAGGCCTGCGCCGCGCTGGACCTCATCGACCACCCCGAGGCGGCCGCCAACCAGCAGAAGCTCCGCCGGGTCGGCGCGATGCTGAGCAAGATGGGAGCCCGATAAGAGAGAAGGGGGCTCCCGCCCGGCGGCGGGAGCCCCTCTCCTTCACCTCAGCTTGTGCGCCATCGCGACGACCCGCCGGAGCGTCGCCTGCATCTCGGCTCCGCCGTCGAGCTCGACGAGGTCCAGCACCGCCGCCGCCTCGGCCGCGCTGGCCTTGGCGTAGGTGAAGTGCTTCGGCCGGTTTCGGCCCTGCGCCGCGCTTCCCTCGGCGATGTTCAACACCACGGAGTCGGCGGCGCGCTTCGCCTGGTCCTTCAGGGCCGTCTCGCCTGCGGGCCACTTCACGGTGCGGACCCATCGGGCGACGGTGACGGCTGCCTGGTAGGCGTCCAGTCGTTCGTGGGGGAGGTAGGGCTGCATCTCGAGGTCTCCTGCGCCGGCGGGTCCATCCCGACCGGCCTGCCCCGGTCAGCTGCCGCATAGAGGCGGGATGCAAGGCCCTGGTGCGGAAAGTTCGCTTGCGAACTTTCACGGTGGGCCTTGCATCCCGTCTCGCGGCAGCTAGACCCGGAGGCCGGTCCGGGATGGACCCGTCCGGCGCCCTCGGGATCACCCGCTCGCCCGCGGAGGGCTGGACGCCGGTCGCTCCTCCCGGGTCGTGTCCCTCGGAGCTCGTTCTCGACCTCGTTCTCGTGGACTCGTTCTCGTTCTCGTTCTCGTTCTCGGGGCTCGTTCTCGTTCTCGTTCTCGTTCTCGTTCTCGTTCTCGTCCTCGTTCTCGTCCTACCCTCCGCCCATGCTCTCCGCCGTCACCCTCGCCGCCGTGCTCCTCTCCTTCACCGCCACCGGCCCCGAGGACGGCGCCCCCGTCATGCTGCTTCACGGCTTCCCCGACCTGCACACCACCTGGGCGAACGTCGCCCCCGACCTCGCCCGGGACCACCGCGTCGTCGTCCCCGACCTCCGCGGCTACGGCGCCTCCCCGTCCGCCCCCGAGGGCGGCTCCTACGACCTCGACGAGCTCGCCGCCGACGTCGTCCACCTCGCCGACCACCTCGGCTGGGACACCTTCCACCTCGTCGGTCACGACTGGGGCGCCGCCGTCGCGTGGTGGGTCGCCATGCACCACCCCGAACGCCTCCGCTCCCTCACCGTGCTGCAGGTCGCCCACCCCATGGCGTGGGAGCAGTTCGCCGCCGTCTCCGCCGAGCAGCGCAAGGCCCGCCGCCCCTTCCGCGCCCTCGTCCTCCCCGGCGCCGCCGGCTTCCTCGCGTCCATCGCCCGCAAGGACCCCGCCCGGCTCTGGCGCGCCAACCTCGCCCGGCCCGACGCCCTCCCCGACGACGCGCTGCACGAGCTCTCCGCCCACTTCGCCTCACCGGACGCCTGGAAGGGCCCCCTCCGCTACTACGACCAGGTCTACCGGCCGTTTCCGAAGCGCTTCGCGTCCATCCGCGACGTCCCCAAGGTGACCGTCCCCACCCTCGTCTTCTTCGGCGCCCAGGACGCCTACCTCCGCCCCGGCGGAGCGGCGCTGTCGTGCGGTTGGGTCGCCGCGCGGTGCGAGGTCGTCGTCGAGCCGGACGCCGGCCACTGGCCGCACTGGGACGTCCCCGATCGCGTGATCGCCGCCTGGCGCGGCTTCGTGGGGGCGAGCGGGGCGCCCTAGGAGCCGGGCACCGCCCAGGGGTCGTCGCCGTCGACGATCGTCTCGGCCTCCCCGCTGTCCTCGTCCTCGCGGGGCGGCGTCGGCGCCGGCAGATCGCCCGACGAGGACGCCGCCGACCGGGCCTCCATGTGCTCCTCGACGAACGCCAGCACCACCGTCGGGTCGAACCGCTTGTCGTCCTCCGCCGAGATCTCGTCGACGACGTCCTGCAGGCTCATGTTCCCCCACGGCGACCCCGGGTTCGTCACCGTGTCGACGTACTCCGCCAGCGCCAGGATCCGCGCCGTCATCGGGATCGCGAACCCCCGCTTCCCCAGCGGACCCCGCCCGTCCATCTGCTCGTGGTGGTGCCGCACGATCGGCGCCGCGTCGGCCCAGAACGACATCGACTCCAGCCGGTCCGCCCCCGTCGTCGCGTGGTCCACCGGACCCCCCGGGGGACCGATGTCGACCTTGGGGAAGTTCAGCAGCCCGATGTCGTGGACCAGGCAGGCCAGCCGGAGCGCCTGCTGCTTCTCCTCCGCGAGCCCCAACTTGCCCGCCAGCTTGCCCGCGATCGCGGCGACGTTGTCCACGTGACCGGGCCAGCAGAGGTGGGCCTCGGTCACGTCCTTGACCAGCTCGCTGACCGCGTGCTCGAACCGCGCCTCGTTCGACCGGAACGACGCGTTGTCGAGGAAGAGGATCGCCTGCCGGGCCAGCCCCACGACCAGCTGCTCGTCGATCGGGGTGAACGCGTTCGCCTGCTCGCGGTTGCGGAGATCGAGCACCGCCGCCAGCTCACCGCGGAGGATCAGGGGGACGACCAGGCTGCTGGTCGTCTTCGTCATCACGCGGTCGTCCCAGGAGCGGTCCGTGTCCGTCGGCGGCTCGTCCCGCAGCGGCCGGCCCATCTCCGCCGCCCGGCCCACGAGTCCCTGCCCCACGGGGAGCGGGATCGGCGCGCCGCGCTCCAGCGACATCCCCAGCGCGGCCACCAGCCGGAGCTCGTCCCGCTCCCGGATCCAGAGCCCCGCCCGTTCGGCGTTGACGGCCACCGCGGCCACCTCGATCAGCGCCTGGTGCAGCTCCGACGGCTCCGCCAGCTCCGCCAGCCGCCCCGTCGCCTCGTACAAAGCGTCGAGGCGCCGCTCGCCCTCGGAGATCGTCTCGATCGTCCGGACCGTGTCGCGCCGGACGAGGACGTAGCCGAGGACCACCGTGACCGCGGTGAACCCCAGCAGCGCCACCAGCCCGTAGACCGTCGCGCTCTGCCCCTGGTCCATCAGCGGCTCGAAGACGAACTGTGCCGAGATGTAGAACAGGACCCCGAGGGGGACCAGCGAGACCACGACCATCAGGAGCTGGGTCCGGGCCAGCATCCTCCGGTCGCGTTCGACTTGCTGCATGGCTCCCTCCTCCGTCCAAGCATCGGGAAGGTTCGGCCAAGGTGTCAATGTAGGATCCCGGTTATGGCTGCTCGATCGTTGGTGTTTTGCCTCCTCCTCGCCGGGTGCGGCGGCGTCTCCATCGGGGACGACGACGACGGATCCCCGGCCGACGACGACGACTTCGGCCTCGACGACGACGACGCCGCGGGGGACGACGACGACGCGACGGGCGCCGACGACGGCCCGTCGTACCCGTCCGAGGAGGCCTTCTTCGGGTTCGAGGTGGGCAACCGGTGGCGCTACCTCGAGGTCGTCTCCGGCGACATCACCCCCGTCGAGGACGACGTCCTCATCGAGATCCGGAACCACGTCCGGGGCGACCAGGCGCCGACCGCGTGGGACGCCGACATGGGCGCGTGGGAGCTCAAGATCGACCGCCTCGACGGCCAGGACGTCACCCACTGGTACGGCCTCGACGGGACCGGCGCCCTGAAGTGGCTCCACACCACCGTCCACCTCGACTTCTTCGAGACCGACGAGCACCCCGGGGACGGCTCCGTCGTCATGCTCGTCGGCTCCGACGAGGAGAGCCTGCTGGGCGCCACCTTCGACGCGGCGTGGTTCCTCGCCGACCTGTCGCCCAACGACTACTCCACCTCCGCGGACACCATCGAGACCTTCATGTACGGCGCCGGCAAGGAGGTCGAGGCGCTCGGGCTGCTCGTCCGCGAGGACGACGACGTCCTCGGGTTGCAGTACTTCAAGGCGGGGTGGGGGCTGCTCGGGCAGGACGTCGAGATCGACGGGCAGAACTACCAGTGGACGATCATCGAGTGCACCGCCTGCCCGCCCGAAGCCGGGCTGTAGCGAGGAGCAGGAGCAGCAGCGCGGCCGCGGGCTGAGCGCCGGCGCCGGCGCCTCCCCCGGCTCCGCAGGCGCAGTCCGACCAGCACTCGGGGTCCTCCTCCTGCCCGGGGCCGCCCGCGCCGTCGCAGTCGGAGTCGATCCCGTCGCCGCACGTCTCCGCCTCGGGGAAGGGGAACGCGCCGTCCGTCAGCGGGCCGCAGGCGCCCTCGCAGTCGAGGACGCCGTCGCCGTCCTCGTCGCCCTCGCCGGGGGTGGCGCCGTCGCAGTCCGTGTCGTCCCCGTCGCACAGCTCCACCGCGCCCGGGTGGCGGTAGTCCGCGGTCTCGTCGCAGTCGCCCGTGCAGGGGTCGAAGCCGTCGCCGTCCTCGTCCACGCCGAGGTCCGGGGGGAAGCAGCCGCCGCCGCCCCCGCCGGCGAGGCGGAAGGCGTCCGAGATGCCGGCCGACGTCGCCCGGCTGCGGGAGCCCGCCGACGCGCCGGTTGGTGAGCGACTCGGCGACCACGCGGAAGCGGGCGTCGTGGAAGACCCCCTCCTGGTCCCCGTAGGGCCGCCAGATCCACTGCACGCCGTGCTCGACCCCCTCGGGGCTCGTCGCCATGTCGGTGACGCCGGGCGTCCACGTCCCCGTGCCCGCGGGCCGCCAGGTGGCGCCGTCGTCGACGGAGACCTCGAAGCGGACCGACGGCACGGGGTCGGACTCGGGGTCGATGAGGAGGTAGCGGACCTCGGTGGTGATGCGGGTGACCGCGGCCAGCGAGCCGTGGCCGGCGGGCGCGACGGGGGCGCCGGTGACGGGGAGGACGACGACGCGGGTCGGGTGGTCGGTGAGCCCGTCGGGGCCCGCGCCGGCGCCGGGGCAGACGCGCGGTCCCTCGGGGCCGGCGAGGGCGAGGTCGAGGTCGCCGTCCCCGTCCATGTCCGCGAACGCGACGTCCTGCACGTCGATCTGGTCGTTCGAGACGCTCCACGCGCGGACCGCGTCGCCGGCGTCGGGGTCCCACACGTACCCGTCGAGGCCGCCCGACGTCGTCCCCACCGCGAGCTCGAGCCGCCCGTCGCGGTCGGGGTCGGCGACGCCGAGGGCCAGGCCGCCGGTCCCCGGGCCGTCCCACAGCGTCCCCTGCTGGAGCTGGTCGCTGACCGCCTCGTAGACGCGCACGGGGGTGGCCCCGGTGACCGCCAGGTCGCGGTCCCCGTCGGCGTCGAGATCGATGAATGCGAGGGCTGTGGGGCGGTCCTCGAAGGGCGCCGTCCAGGAGGCCGTGGGGGTCAGCGGGCCGCCGTTCGCGACGGCGTTCTCGAGGAGCACGGCGCGCGAGCCGGCCCCCTGGAAGCCGACCGCGACGTCGAGGTCGCCGTCGAAGTCGGCGTCGGCGACGACGAGCGCGCCCGCGTCCCCGATCCCCAGCTCCTCGATCGTCCACGGGTTGTCGAAGGACCAGTGGATGGGCTCGCCGTCCTCGAGCGGCCGGGGGGTGTTGTTGGCGTGGTAGGTGACCGAGCCGCCGTCGCGAGCGGCGACGACGTCGAGGTCCCCGTCGAGGTCCCAGTCCGCGACCGCCACCCGGCCCACGGGCGGCCCCTCCTGCCCCGACCAGACCGGGTCCCCGAGCGCCAGCCCGGTGCCGTGGTTGACGAACAGGTGGAGGGTGCCGTCGCCGTCGGGGACGACGAGGTCGAAGTCGCCGTCGCCGTCGAAGTCGCCCCAGGCGAAGTCGAGCGGCTCGGACAGCGCGGGGCTCGCCCACACCTCGGTCCCCTCGATCTCGCCGCCGTCGTTGCGGTGGACGCGCACCCGGCCGTCGCGGGAGACGGCGAGGTCGGGGTCGCCGTCGCCGTCCCAGTCGGCCCACGCGGTCGCGGTGGGGGAGCCGCTGGCGTCCAGCCGATCGCCGCACGTGAAGCCGGCGTGGGCGCCGGCGAGGATCCGGACGGGGAGGTCCTCGCCGCCGCCGAGGGTCAGGTCGATCCGCCCGTCGCCGTCGGCGTCGGCCCACGCGGCGGCCCCCTGGGCGTACTGGGACTCGAGCTCGTTGCGGGCGGCGTCGCCGGACAGGTCGGTCGTGTGGGTCAGGTCTCCGGCGTCGTTGCGGGCGAGGTCCGCGTCCTCGGGGCCGCTGAGGGCGAGGTCGAGGTCGCCGTCGCCGTCGGCGTCGCCCCACGCGGCCCCGAAGTGCTCGCCGCCGCCTTCGATCGCGATCTCCTGGGGCGGGTCCACGGGGCCGGCGCCGTCGTTGAGGTAGAGCCGGGCGCCGGCGCCGCCGCGGAGGGTCGCGGCGAGGTCGAGGTCTCCGTCGCCGTCGGCGTCCGCCCACGCCACCGCGAGGCCCTGGTCGTCGCCCGCGGACTCCCACCCGGGGACGAACTCCCCCGTCCCCGCGGCGTTGAGGAAGGTCCGGAAGCCGGCCGCGCGCTGGTACTCGGCGAAGGCGAGGTCGAGGTCTCCGTCGCCGTCGGCGTCCCCCCAGGCGACGTCGATCGTGACCTCCTCGTTGATGCTCCCGCCGACCTCCGCGGTCTCCTCCCAGCCGAGCCCGAGCGCGCCGCCGTCGTTGCGGAGCACGGCGTTGGGGTGGCCGTCGCGGGCCAGCGCGAGGTCGAGGTCTCCGTCGCCGTCGGCGTCCCCCACGGCCATCGCGTTGACGTCGATCCAGCCCTCGAGGCGCTGGACGACCTCGGGGTCGCCGTCGAGCTCGCCGTCGGGCCAGCCGTAGACGAGGAGGTCGCTCTCGTCGCCGCCGACGACGAACGACAGCGCGTAGTCGTCCCCGGTCCCGAGCCCGATCCAGGCGACGGACTGGGGCCCCTGGGTGCTGCCCACCTCCTCGGCCGTCCCCGTCCACGCGGGGACGAGCTCGCCGACGGCGCTCTCGTAGAAGCGGATGGCGCCGTTGTGCTCGACGACGAGGAGGTCGAGGTCGCCGTCGGGCTCGCGGTCGCCCCAGCTGACGTCGCGGACGTCGCCCGCCGCGGGCTCGGTCCAGGCGACGGCGTCGAGCATCGGGAGCGCGGTCGAGGCGTCCGGGTCCGGCGCGTCCGGCGGCGCGCACGCTGCGAGCCCGCCCGCGCACGCGAGGGCGAGGATCAGCGCTCGGGGTCCCCCAAAGTCCACAGCGACCGTATCGGCAGATGGATCCGGTCGCTTGAGCCTGATTCGGTTTGCGGGTAAGCACGCCCGTCATGGGCAAGAAGGCCGCCAAGGGAACGTTCTGGGCCGACGCGATGGCGGACGAGATCCTCCGCCACGTCGACCGTCACCCCCGCCTGCAGGAGATCGTCGACCGGGACGGGCTGCTGGTCTACGACGAGAAGACGCCGTCGGGGGTCATCCACGTCGGGTCGTCGCGCGGCTGGATCCTCCACGACGTCATCGCCCGGGCGCTCCGGGGCAAGGGCGCGCCGGCGCGGTTCGTCCTCAGCAGCGACGACATGGACCCCTACGACAAGCCGTCGGCGGGGCTCCCCCGGGCCGAGTGGGACCGCCACCTGGGGAAGCCGTTCCGCTACATCCCGTCCCCCGTCGACGGGTACGACAGCTTCGGCGACTACTACTTCCGGCAGTGCACCGACCTGTTCGGCGCCTACGCGATCGACTGCGGCCTGGAGACGACCGGGGGGCTGTACGAGGACGGCACGTTCGACGCCGCCATCCGGACGGCGCTCGACCGGGCTGCCGACGTCCAGGCGATCTACACCGACCTGTACGGCGACACCCCCGCCAGCCACCGCCTCCCGTTCAACCCGCTGTGCGAGCGGTGCGGCCGGATCGGCACGACGCGGGCGCTTCAGTGGGACTCCGCCGAGGGCCTGCTGAGCTACGAGTGCCGGTCCGACATCCTCGGTTTCAAGGACCCCGACACGGGGGAGCGGACCTTCATCGACGGGTGCGGCCACGCCGGCGCCCGGTCGCCCTTCGGCGGTGGCGGCAAGTTCCCGTGGAAGGTCGAGTGGGCGGCGAAGTGGGTCTCCAAGGGCGTGATCGCGGAGTGGGCGGGGAAGGACCACTTCAGCGACGGCGGCTCGCGGACGGCGGCGTGCCGGTTCAGCGCCGACGTCTTCGACTACCCCCCGCCGTACCCCAGCGCCGGCTACCGGACGGGCAACGGCTACGAGTTCCTCCAGGTGGGCGGCCGGAAGATGTCGACGTCCAAGGGCGCCGGCGTCAGCTTCGCGGCGGTCAGCGAGGTGCTCTCGCCGGCGATGCTCCGCTTCCTCATGGTCCGCGCCGAGCCCCACAAGGTCATCGACTTCGACCCCAACCGGACGCCCGACATCGTCAACCTCTACAACGAGCACGACCGGACCGAGCGGCTCGCCCACGGGGTCGTCCACAAGGAGCCCGAGGCGCTGGTCGCCAAGCTCGACCGGGTCCACTTCTTCACCTACCCCGACCGCGGGGAGCTCCCCGATGCGCCCCCGCCGCGGGTCAAGTTCCCCCTCGCCGCGATCGTCGGCCAGTCGGTGGAGACGGTGGACGAGGCGGTGGCGACGATGCGCGCGATGGGGCACCTCCCCGAGGGCGCGGGTGACGCGGAGACGGCGCAGCGGGTCGAGGAGGCGCGGCGCTGGCTGGAGGCCTACGCGCCGGACAGCAAGCTGAGGATCGAGCTGAACGACGCGGTCCCCGCGGACCTCGCGATCGACGACGCCACGCGCGGGGTGTTCGGGGCGATGGCGGCCGATCTCGCGGGCCACGTCGACGGCTCTGCGCCGCTCACGGAGCAGGACTTCAAGGGCCGGATCTTCGGCCACATCCGCGACGCGGGGCTGGAGCAGCGGCCGTTCTTCGCGCTGGCCTACGAGGCGCTGCTGGGGCGCCCCAACGGGCCGCAGCTGAGCACCTTCCTGATGTCGCTGGGGGCGCGGGCGCTGCCGCTGCTGCGGGAGGCGGGCGGGGGCTAGCCGGCCGTCATCACGACCTTGAGCCAGGTCGCGGCGACGCTGACGATCCCGAACACGAGGCCGAAGATCGCCACCGGGACGACCGCCTTCGTGATCCGCTCGGCCGCGCCCAGCTTGGACTGCGGGTACTGCAGGATCGGCACGCCGAGGGCGGACTTGGGGACGTGCTGGGCCTTCGCCTCCCACTGGATGTGGCTCTCGAAGGCCTCGACGTGGTCCTCCTTGTGGCGCCACCGGACGGCGACGCCGGGGCCGTCGAGGGCCTCGACGCGGACCACCTCGGCCTCGAGCACGTAGCTCCCCCCGTGGTGGGGGTCGAACATCGTCACCTGGACGATCTCGCCGACGGTCAGCTTCGCGGGGGGACCGAACTCGGTCGAGCGGATCATGTAGGCGCCGCCGAGCGACATGTCGTACAGCGTGCAGCGCACGCGGGACCCGTCGTCGAGCTGCAGGATCGCCCGGCCCTCGGCCTTGATGCGGAGGTGGGCGCGGAGCTCCTGGACTGCCATGCCCCCGCTATCGGCGGCGGGGTCAGGAGCTTGAGGCGACGTCCTTCAGGGCCGGGCGGAGCCGCTCGATCGCGGCGCCGACGTGGTCCTCGGTGAAGATCAGCGACGGCCGGAAGCGGACGCTCTGGTGGCCGCAGCTCAGCGCGAACAGGCCGTGGTCCATGCACTTGGAGATGACGGCGTCGCGCGCCTCGGCGGAGGGGACGTCGATGGCGAGGAGGAGCCCCTTGCCGCGGACGTTGGTGACGAACCCGTCCAGCTCGCCGGCGAGGTCCTGCAGCGCCGTCAGGAACGTCTCCCCGACGCGGGCCGCGTTGCCGACGAGGTCGTCCTCCTCGATCACCTCGAGGACGCGCTGGAAGCGGATCATGTCGACGAGGTTGCCGCCGAACGTGGAGTTGATGCGGGACCCCTCGACGAAGACGTTCCGCTCGACCTCGTTCATGCGCTCGCTCGCGTAGAGGCCGCAGACCTGCGTCTTCTTGCCGAAGCTGACGAGGTCCGGCTCGACGCCGAGCCCCTCCCACGCCCAGAAGGTGCCGGTCAGGCCGATGCCGGTCTGGACCTCGTCGAAGATGAGGAGCGCGTCGCGCTCGTCGGCGATGCGGCGGAGCTGCTGGAGGAACGCCGGGCGGAAGTGGCGGTCGCCGCCCTCGCACTGGATCGGCTCGAGGATGATCGCGGCGACGTCGTGCGGGTGGGCGTCGAAGGCGGCCTCGATCCGGGCGACGCTGTGCGCCTCGGCGGCCTCGACCTCGGCGAGCACCCCGTCGGTGATCGGGAACCGCAGGGCCGGGGCGGGGACGCGGGGCCAGTCGAACTGGGGGTACCACTTCGTCTTGCGCGGGTCGTGGGAGTCGGTCAGCGACATCGTGTAGCCGGTCCGGCCGTGGAAGCACTGCTCGAAGTGGAGGACGCGGCTGCCGAGCTCGCCCCGGCCGGCGGCGAGGTTCTTCTGCACCTTCCAGTCGAAGGCGGCCTTGAGGCAGTTCTCGACGGCCAGCGCGCCGCCGCTGATGAAGAAGATCCAGGGGAACCGCTCGGGGATGCCGACCCGGTAGAAGGTGTCGACGAACTCCGCCAGCTCCGGCGTGAAGGTGTCGGACAGGGCCGGCTTGTTGATCGCGGTCTTCCCCAGCTTGGCGACGAACGCGGGGTCCGTCAGGGCGGGGTGGTTCCAGCCGATGGGCAGGCTCGCGAACGCCGAATAGCAGTCCAGCAGCTCCTTGCCCGAGACGGTCGTCAGCCACGCGCCGTGGGACTTGTCGAGGTCGAGGAGGAAGTTGAACCGGTCCATCGTCATGTGCTTCGACAGGGTGGCGATGGTGCGTTCGCGCAGGTCGGTCATCGGCGTCTCCCGGGGGGGTGCGAAAGGAGCCGGAATGTATGCGAGGATTCGCCGCGATGGAAGCGCTGCGGATCTGCATCACGGGGGCGACGGGGTTCATCGGACGGCGGCTGTGCGAGCGGCTCGGCGATCGGAGGACGTGGACGGCGATCGGGCGGACGCCCCCGGGCGACGTCGGGCTCCCGATCGCGTTCGTCGGCGCCGACCTGTCGCAGGAGGGGGACGCGCGCGCCGCGATCCCCGAGGGGACGGACGTGCTCGTCCACCTCGCCTGCTACCGGGGCGGGGACAAGGACGTCACGGGCCACTTCCGGACGACGACGGCGGGCACGCTCTTCCTCTGCGACGCGGCGCGCCGGGCCGGCGTCAAGCGGATCGTGCTGCTGTCGTCGACGTCGGTGTACGAGCCGTCGCTCCCCGCGGACGGCGTGATCGGCGAGGACGACCGGCGGGTGTACTCGCGGCCGCTGGCGTACGGGTTCACGAAGAAGTGGGCGGAGGACGCGGCGCGGCTCCAGGCGATGCTCGCGGAGCCCGCGATCTCCTGCTGGATCCTGCGGCCGGGGATGGTCGTGGGGCGGGGGATGCGGGAGTCCTCGTGGTTCAAGACGACGCTGCGGCGGCTGCGGGAGGGGGAGCCCTACCCGCTGGTCGGCGAGCGCGGCCACCACCTCGGGCTGGTGGCGCTGGAGGACGTGGTCGACGCGATGGCGGTCGCGATCGGCGGCCGCGAGCCGGCGGGCACCGAGGCCCCGGGCCCGATCTGGAACCTCGTCGGGGAGACGTGGTGGGAGCGGGACGTGGTCGAGGCGCTGGCGGAGTCGGCGGGCGTCGAGGCGGTGTTCGAGGCGTCGACGGGGCAGGGGCTGGCGCGGTGGAACGAGGAGCCGCTGTCGGTGGCGGGGGACGGCTCGAGGTGGCGGCAGCAGGCGGGCGGCATCACGCCGCGGCCGGTCGCCCCCCTGCTGGCTCAGCTGGCGCGGGACTGACGGCGCGGGGCCGGCGGTGAGCTTCGGCGGCCGGGCCTGGATCGACGGACGGGTCTGCGATCTCGAAGACGCCCGGATCCCGGTGACGGACCGCGGATTCCTGCTCGGCGACGGCTGCTTCGACTCGGTCCGGACGTACGGGCGGCGGCCGTTCCTGCTCGGCGATCACCTGGACCGGCTGCGGAAGTCGGCGGCGGCGCTGTACCTCGGGGTGCCGTGGACGGACGACGAGCTGGCGGCGGCGACGGACGCGGTGCTGGCGGGGTGGCCGGCGGACCGCGAGGCGGTGATCCGGATCGTGGTCACGCGCGGCGACGGCGGCCACGGGCTGCTGCTCCCGGACCCGGAGGTCCCGCGCCTGGTGATCCTCGCCCGCCCCCAGCCGCGGTGGCCGGAGCGGGCGCGGCGCGAGGGGATCGGCCTGGGGCTGCCCGCGGCGCCGGTCTCGAAGGACGCGGCGGTCCCCGCGCACGTCAAGTCGGCCAACTACCTCGCCGGGGTGCTGGCGCTGCGCGAGGCCCACGCCCAGGGCGCGTCGGAGGCGCTGCTCCGGGCGCCGGACGGGACCTGGGCGGAGGCGACGACGTCGAACCTGTTCGTGGTGAAGGGGGGAGCGATCCGGACGCCCGAGGTAGTGCACGTCCTCCCCGGCATCACCCGCGCCCTGACGATCGCGGTGGCGCGGGACGCGGGGCTGGAGGTGGTCGAGGCGCCGGTGGACGACGCGACCCTGCACGCCGCCGACGAGGTGTTCATCACGTCGTCGGTGAAGGAGGTCGTCCCCGTGGTCCGCCTCGGCGGCACGCGGGTAGGCGACGGCCGCCCGGGCCCCGTCACCAAGACCCTGATCACCCTCTTCTTCAAGGCGGTGCTCCGGATCCAGGATCACGCCGCGACCCGTCTCTCGGACCTCTTCCCGGCATCCCGATGACGGTTCGGCCCACCGCGATCTCCATTCCCCCCTTCCCCGCTTCCCCCCTTCCCATTCGCGAACTGGGTGCGGTTACCCCCCAGCCGGCGGCGAACGCAGCACTGTTCTTTCGTGGGAAGGTGGGAATTGGGGAAGGGGGGAAAGAGAGAGATCGGTGAGGGCGGCGTCGATCTGGGCCGCGGCGGCCTTGCTGGGTCTGGGGGGGGCCATCGCGACGTCCCAGTTCTCCATGGGGGCACCGCCTACGACGATCGGGTTGGTGGGGTTGGCGGTCGCCGTGCTGCTGACAGCCGCGGCGGCGTGGCGGGACGACGGGCGGCTCGCGGTGGCGGCGCTGGTGCTGCTGGGGATCGTCGTCGGCCAGGACTACCTCCGGCCCGGCGTCTCCTTCGCCCACGACCTGCTGTACCACGCGTGGGCGCTGTACACGACGTGGCTGAGCGTCCTCGACGGCGACCTGTGGCCGCGGTGGAACCCCTACCTCGGCCTCGGCATGCCGCTGCTCCAGTTCTACTGCCCCGTCGGCTACGCCGCTGCGTGGCCCGCGCAGGCGCTGGGGGCGTCGCCGGTCGACGCGGTCCGGTTCCTCGTCGTCGGGGGGGCGATCGCGACGGCGTGCACGACCTACGCGTCCGCCCGCTGGGCGGGGGGGTCGCGGCCGGCGGGGCTGCTGGCGGCGGCGGCGCTGAGCCTCGCGCCGTACCACCTGATGGACCAGACGTTCCGGCTCGCGCTGGGCGAGCTGCTCGCGTTCGCCTGGCTGCCGCCGATCGTCGTCGCCTCCTGGAAGGTCGCGCGGGGCGAGCGGGGGCGGGCGCCGGCCGTCCTCGGCGTCTGCCTCGCGCTGCTCCTCGGCACCCACATCCTGTCGGTCATCACGATCGCGTTCGCGCTCCTCCCCGTGACGGTCTGGACCCTCGCCCGCGGCAGCCGCCCCCGACGCCGCGCGGGGCTCGTCTCGCTGGCGCTCTGCGCGGCGCTGACGATCGGTTCGACGGCGGCGTGGTGGCTGCCCATCGTCGTCGAGCAGGAGCACACGTCGATCGCGAAGCTGAGCCCCCCGGGGAAGGCGATCTCGGCGTACGCGGCCACGATCGACGAGCCCGTCCGGCGCCGGCTGTGGCGCCGCTACGACATCCGCTACAAGCGCGGCGACCGCGACGATCCGGGGGCGGGGATGCCGATGTACTTCGGGTGCGTCCTGCTCGCGCTGACCCTGCTGGCGGTCGCCCGCCGCCGCCCCGACGACGACCCCGGAGGCGGCCCGCCCGTCCGGGCGTGGGGACTGACGGCGCTGGCGACGCTGCTCCTGGCGACGTGGCCGGCGGCGATGCTCCTCGACGTCACCCCGCTCCTCGGCCGGATCATGTTCCCGTGGCGCCTCTACGCCCCGGCGTCGGTGCTCGCGGCGCTCGCGATCGGGCTGTCGTTGGACCGCTGGCTCGCGGACCGCGGCGCCCGCGCGGCGGTGCTCCTCGTGGCCGTCGGCGCGCTGGCCTTCGACGTCGCGCCCTACCTCGGCGCGCCGGAGCGGTACCCGGAGCACGAAGGGTTCGCCGTCTTCCGGGCCCGCCACACCGCCGTCCCCACGACCGTCCCGCGCGGCGAGTTCACCCGCGTCGAGATGGCCCCCCTCCCGCCGGCCTCGTACGACTACCGCGTGGCCCTGACCCGGCGCGTGTTCCCCGAGTACATGGCGCCGCCGCTGCGCGACGCCTACACGCGGTTCAGCAAGACGCCGTCCCGCGAGGCGTCCGAGGCGTACGGCGTCGGCTACCGCTACTCCTGGGGCGGGTCCCGCGAGCAGCGACTCGAGCCGGACCCGCTCGTCTGGTTCCGGCCCGCCGGCGGCGAGTACGCGCCGCTGCCCGAGGCGACGTGGACGCTCGCCCCCGAGCTCGTCGCGATCTCGCTCCCGCCGGACCTCCCCGACGGCTCCGTCCGCTTCGTGCAGGGCTGGTTCCCGGGGTGGCGCGCGCAGGTCGACGACGGCGCCGGCTCGCGCGCCCTGCGGAGCCGCTCCCTCCTCGCCGCGAAGGTCCCCGCGGGCGCGACGTCGGTCGAATTCCGGTACTCGGCGTTCCTCCCGCTGCACCGCACCGCGGGGATCGTGATCTCGCTCCTCAGCCTCGCGGCCATCGGGCTCGTCGCGCGCCGCCGCCGCCGCCGGACCCGCCCCGAGTAGGATCGCCGCCATGCGCTCGCCGACGTCCGTCGCCGCCGCCGCCCTGGCCGTCCTCGCCGCCGCGTCGCTCGCCGCCTGCTCCCCCTGCGGCACCCTCGACGCGGACGCGCAGGCCGCCTTCGACCTGATCGCGGGCACCCACGAGATGGAGGCCGGGGGGCTGATGGGGGGCGAGGACGCCGACGCCCACTTCACGATCGGCGAGCTCTACGACATCACCGTCGACGCCGGCGCGGGGACGCTCGACTTCGTCGGGGACAACGGCGCGCTGACCCGCTGTTGGGACGGGTCCAACGACTCGATCGTCGGCGACCCCGCCACCGGCGAGGCGGAGATCCTGATCGTCCAGACCGACCGCTCCGGCGGCGCGGTGAACTACCAGGAGCCGGACGGCGGGATGATCGGGGCGTCGGTGACGTTCCCCGGCGGCGTGCCCGTCTACTCGTTCATCCCCCCCGGGACGTAGCCGGCCGGCGGCGCTACGCGGGCGCGGCGAGCCGGTTCTCCCAGGGGACGAAGCTCGACGCCGCGTACGTCTTGAACAGCTCGCCCCAGGGCGACGTCTCCAGCCACTCGTCGACGACCTTCTGTCCCCCGCCGAAGGGGAACCAGACGTAGTCGTGGTAGATGAACGAGCCGAAGATGAAGGCGTAGACCAGCGGCGTCTGGAAGGCGAGCTTGTTGAGCGCCTTGAGCGGGCCGAACCAGAGCAGGTCGCCGATCTTCGACGCCGCGTTGTCGCCCACGGTGAAGCCCCAGTTGGCCTTCCGGACGTCGACCCCCTCCTCGACGATCTCGATCTCGTCGATCTTGCCGACGCCGAGGCCGCGCTCGTGGGCGAGGCGGATGTAGGGGAGGTCCATCGGGTCGAAGCCCATGAGGTGGGAGCTGACGGCGTCGATGGCGACGCTGTCGGCGGACGCGAGGAGGAGGTCCTTCTGGACCGGGATCATCGTCCGCGGCCCCGGCCCGTTGCCGGCGGTGGTGCCGTCGGTGACGGTGAAGATGCCGGTGTGGATCTCCTGCTGGATGGCGAGGAGGTCGACGAGCGTCTCGTGGATGGTGGGGTGGCAGTAGTGGCGGTTGGACGGCAGCAGGCCGCCGAACGCGTTCTTCATCGACCCCGTGGTGGTCGTGTAGATGTGGCACTTCGTCGTGGGGAGGTGGACGACGTTCTTGCCGTGAAAGTAGTCGGGGATGCGGATGCCGCTCCGGTAGACGTCGTTCAGCGTGATCATCTCCGCCTGCGGCTTGTAGACGGCGAACTGCATGTCCCGCGGCTCGAAGTTGTAGCGGATGGGGACGCCGTAGCGGTACAGCACGGGGAGGTAGTTGTTGAGCCGCTCGCCCTTGTAGGCGTCGGTGACGACGGTCTTGTTCTGGACGCAGACGAGGTCCTCGAAGCCGCCGGACTGAAGCTCCAGGATCGTCCCCTCGAGCTGCCACGGCGTGGTGTTGGCGCCGGGGTACAGCAGGTGCCAGGAGATGTTGTCCTTGATGATCGTCGTGGCGTCGGGATCGAGGTGGTCGGCGTAGTCCGCCATCTGCATGACCCGGCGGACGTCGGCGACGACCGATTCGGGCTTCGTCTTGAGGACCGCGACCTTGGCTCGGGAGCTTCCCATGCGCGGGAAGATAGCGCCTGCGGCGGCGCCGTGCGCGCGCGATCCCTTGCTGTGGATAACTCGCGATCCTACGATTACGAGACGGAGTGGTCTCAACTCATCCAGACCTGCTCCTTGCGCGAGTCTGAACCCCGGGGGAATGCCAGTTCCTCCGGGGTTCAAGCGTCTCAGTACAGCAGGTAGCGCTCGCGGGTCCGGCGGAAGGCGGCCGACTCGTCGTCCCACCGCTCCTGGATGCGCCGCAACGGGACGTCGCCCTCGACCTCGTGACGCAGGGCGTCGGTCCCCCCCAGCAGGTCGATCGCGATCGGGTCCTCGACGAACTCGTACCGCTCGGTCCGCCACTTCGCGTCGTCCGGCCACAGCCGCCAGCAGGCCTTGAGCAGCGCCGTCGCGACCATGACGGGGCGGAGGGCGTCGTCGTCGGTGATGTGGAGCTGGATCCCGCCGCAGGGGACGCCGGCGTGCTTGTGGAAGGTCGGCTGGAACGTCAGCGGGCGGAGCGCGAAGCCGCCGTAGCCGGCCTCGGCGAGCTCGGCGGTGGCCGCCTCCGCCCAGGCGTGGCCGTCGACGTAGGGCGCCCCGACGACCTCGAACGGCCGCGTCTGTCCGCGCCCCTCGCTCAGCAGCGTCCCCTCGAAGAAGCACATGCCGGGGTAGACGAGGGCGACGTCGACGGTCGGCATGTTGGGCGAGGGCTGGACCCAGGGGAGGCCGGTGTCGGCGTAGCGCATGGCCCGCCCCCAACCCTCGGCCTTCAGGACGTGGACGGTGCAGTCGATCCCGCACTCGCCGACGAAGAAGTGGGCGAGCTCGCCGGCGGTCATGCCGTGCCGGTTGGGGAGGGGGAAGCGGCCGACGAAGGAGCGGTAGCCGTCCTGGACGACGTTGCCTTCGACGTGGACGCCGCCGATGGGGTTGGGGCGGTCGCAGACGACGACGGGGACGCCGGCCCGGCCCGCCACCTCCATCGCGTGGGCCATGGTGTAGACGTAGGTGTAGTAGCGGGCGCCGACGTCCTGGATGTCGAAGACGAGGACGTCGAGGTCGGCGACCTGGTCGTCCGGCGGCCACAGCGACGCCTCGTCGCGGCCATAGAGCGACCACACGGGCAGCCCGGTGCGGGCGTCCCGCTGCTCGCCGTCCACGCTGATCATGTCCTGCGCGTCGCCCCGCAGCCCGTGCTCGGGCCCGAACAGCCGGACCAGCTCGAAGTCGGGGTGTTCGTGGAGCAGGTCGGCGGCGTGGGCGAAGTCGGGCGTGATGGTCGACGCGTTGCAGATCAGCCCGACCCGCTTGCCGCGGAGCAGGTCGGTGCGGCCCGCGAGCAGGCGGGCCAGTCCAGGGATCACGGGGGGCATCGGGTTCCTCGCTGCGGGGGCGGGGGGAGCTTAGGGCAACGGACGACCCCTGGGCAGCCGGGGCGGTCTGTCCGAGACTGGCGGAGATGGGGGCGCGGGTCTCATCGGTGGTCATCGTGGCGCTGCTCGCGTGCGTCGGGGGCTGTCCGGGCGGCGACGAAGACGTGACCCTGGCCGAGCTGCACGTGCGGTGGCCGGCGGAGGCGGGGTGGGTGGCCGGGGATCCCGACGCTGTGATCCAGTTCGGCACGGTGGCGACGGGCTCGACGACCGAGATCGAGGTCGTGATCCAGAACGTCTGGCGACAGTCCGCGACGGTGTGCGCCGTGTACCTCGCGGAGCTTCGCTTCGAGGGCGACGAGCTCGCGGCGGAGTCTCACGAAGACGTGGACCCGGCGCTCGAGTGGTCCTTCCCGGAGGGGACCCTCGAGGTGGGCGGCGGCGGAACGGTCTTCGGCACGCTGCGCTGGTCGCCGCTCTCGCCGGGCTCGCTCGGCGAGGACCTCTACCTCGTCGTTCTGGACGGCTCGAACGCTCCCTGCGACGCGCCGGAGCGGCTGGTCCGCCGCGTCGCCGGCGTCGCCGAGGGCGAGACGATCGACCCCGCTCCGGTCGCGATCTGCGGCCCCGACTTCGCGTCGGCGCCGGGGGAGTCGGAGCGATTCGACGCCTCCAACAGCCTCGATCCGGCCGGTCTGGGCCTCTCCTGGTCGTGGAGCCTGACGACGCCTCCGGGTTCCGGCGCCACGCTCGACGATCCGGGGGATCCGTCCCCCTCGATCGAGCTGGACGTCTCGGGCGAGTACACGGCCACGGCGATCGTGACGAACCCGGCCGGATCGGACTCGTGCACGCAGACGATCACGGCGATCGGCAACGAGAACTTCCGGGTCGAGCTGTTCTGGTCGACGGCCGGCGAGAACCTGGATCTCCACCTCCTCGAAGCGAACGACGGGACGGGCGTGCCGGGCGAGCCGTACACCGACGGCGACTGCTGGGCCGAGAACTGCACCTGGCCGGTGACGCCGCCCAACTGGGGCGACCCGACCAGCACGGAGGACGATCCGTCACTCGGATACGACGAAGTGGAAGGGATCGGTCCGGAGACGACTGTCATCAGCGACCCTGCGGAGGCGCCGTACGACGGCTGGTATCGGATCTTCGTGCACGACAACGCGTCCCACGTGCACGAGGGCGTCGTCGAGGCGACGCTGAACGTCTACCTCGACGGGATCCTGCTGGAGACGTTCGAGGTCGAGTTCGAGGGTGAGGGAAGCGACGTCTACGTGGCGCGCCTGCACTGGCCGACCGGGGCCCTGGAGGCCTGCGACCCGGGGGGCTGCCCCTGACGATCAGCCCGCGGCCGGAGCCTCGCGACCCCACAGGAGGGAGAGGGGGAGCTCGACCGCGGTGAAGGGCTCGGCGCGGACGACCTCGTCCGACGCGTGCGTCGTGTGGAGCACCCACGAGCCGTCCACGAGCTGGAACACCTCGAGGGACTCCGCGAGGGGGTCGAGGAGCCAGGCCCAGGCGACCGCCTCGCGGGCGTAGATGGGGAGCTTCCGGACCCGGTCGATGCGGGCCGTCGACGGCGAGACGACCTCGCAGATCCAGTCCGGGGCGAGCTCGAACCACGCGGTCTCCGGCATCTCCGGCATCCGCTCCCGGCGCCAGCCCGCGAGGTCGGGGACGAGCACGTCGGGTCCGAGGTGGAGCTCCGGTTCGGTGAGGATCCACCAGCCGCCCGGTCCGCCGCCCGCGCCGAAGCCGAAGGGGCCGCCGACGAGGCTCTGGAGGCCGCTGTGGGCGACGGCATGGGGGGGAGATGGGCGTGGGCTCGTCTCCAGGACTCCGTCGATGATCTCGCCCACCAGGTGCTCCGGGACCTCGGCCAGATCCTCGAGGGTGGCGCGGCGCTTGGCGGGATCCGGGGGCGTCATCGCCGCCAGTATAGGTTCGGCGCCCCTCAGAACAGCGTCCGCATCGCTTCTTCGAGCGACGCGACGGGGGTGCAGTCGATGCCCTGGGGGGCTCGCCACTTGGGGGGGACGGGGGGGATCAGGGCGCGGTCGAAGCCGTGGCGGAGGGCCTCCGCGAGGCGCTGGTCGAGGCGCTGGACGCTCCGGAGCTCGCCCGTCAGGCCGACCTCGCCGAGGACCAGCCAGCCGGGGGGGACGGGGCGCTCCAGGAGGCTGCTCGTGATCGCCGCGGCGACCGCGAGATCGGCCGACGTCTCCGTCACGCGAACTCCCCCGACCACGTTGACGAAGACGTCCTTGTCGTGGAGCACGAAGTCCGCCTTGCCGAGGACCGCGGCCAGCATCGCGAGGCGGCCGCCGTCGATCCCCAGCGCCGTCCGGCGGGTCGAGCCGGGGAAGCCGGGGGCGACCAGTGCCTGGACCTCCAGCAGCAGCGTGCGCGACCCCTCCACGCAGGAGGTGACCACCGTGCCGGGCCGCTCCGCGGGGCGGTCCGCGAGCAGCGCGGCGGACGGCTCGGGGACCTCGATCAGCCCCTCGCCCGTCATCTCGAAGAGCCCCAGCTCGCCCGTCGCACCGAACCGGTTCTTGATGCCGCGGAGGACGCGGTAGGGCGGGTTTGCGTCGCCCTCGAAGTAGATCACCGTGTCGACCACGTGCTCCAGCGTGCGCGGCCCCGCGAGCTGGCCGCCCTTGGTGACGTGGCCGACGAGGAGGACGGCGCGACCCGTCGCCTTGGCGTAGAGGACGAGGCGGGCGGCGACCTCCCGGACCTGGGAGACGTTGCCGGGGGTGCCGCCGAGGTCGGGCGCGAACGTCGTCTGCACCGAGTCCACGATCAGGACCTGGGGCTGGACGCTGTCCGAACCCTCGAGGATGCGGGTCAGGTCCGTCTCGGCCTGGAGGAGGAGGCGGTCGTCGGGGCGGCCGAGGCGGGCGGCGCGGCCGCGGACCTGCGCGACCGACTCCTCCCCCGAGGCGTACAGCACGCGGCGGCCGGCGCCGGCGAGGCCGAGGGCGACCTGCAACAGGAGCGTCGACTTGCCGACGCCGGGGGAGCCGCCGACGAGCGTGACGCTGCCGGGGACGAGGCCGCCGCCGAGGATGCGGTCGAACTCGCCGATGCCCGTCGACCACCGGGCCGCGCCGTCCGCGTCCGCGACCTGGGTGATGGGGATCGGCTTGCCCCCCCCGCCGCCGGGCGTGCGCGCGGCCGCCGTCCGCATCGATCGGGGGTCGGGGGCCGCCTCGGGGCGCGCCTCGACGAACGTGTTCCACTCGCTGCAGTCCGGGCAGCGCCCCAGCCACTTCGGCGACGTGCAGCCGCACTGCGTGCACGCGTAGTGGACCTTCGCCTTGCTCTTCTTGGAAGCCACGCCCGCGTTCTACTCATCGCCGGGACGAATTTCGTCCCGCCACCCCGGATCCGGCGAAGAAAACACCACCGCGAAGCCGCCGTCGGTCGCCGGCTGGATGGTGAACTCGGTGGGCGCGAAGTGCTGCGTGAAGGCCGCGGTGACGACCGCCTTGCGCGAGCTGCCGACCTCCTTGAAGCCGTCGAAGCGGACGACGACCTCGGGCGGGCGGGGGATCTCGGCCACCAGCTCCGCGACCGTCGCGATCGCGCGCCGCGCCCGCCCCGGGGGGACGTCGCCGATCGTGACCGTGAAGGGCGCGCGCGCGGCCAGGTCGAGCCGCAGCGAGGCGCCGGGATCGAGGTCCAGGTCGCTGGCCCGGAGCATCACGCGGTGGCGCCAGTCCGAGACCGTCTCGTCCGTCAGCGGCAGCACCCGCGCCTCGCCCGCGGGCGGCTCGCCCCGGGAGGAGGGACGCGACGGCGACGGCCCCGCGGAGGCGGCGCGCGCCAGGGTCCGCTCGCGGCTCGGCGGATCCGCCACCGGCCGGCCCCGGGCCGCGCGGATCGAGCTCCCGATGATCAGCACGAGCACGCCGCCGCCGATGCAGAGGGGCGCCAGCGGGAGCCCCAGCGCGGTCTGCCACTCGACGAGCTGCACCGTCAGCGGGTGGTGGGGGAGGTTCACCTGCGCCAGCCACGCCGCGACGCCGGCGACCAACAGCCCGCCGGCCAGGAGCCGCATCAGCATCTCGCGCCTCCAATCCGCGCGGCCGCGGGTCGTCCGCCACGGGAGCCAGGGCGGATTCCGTCACGAAAACCGTGACGGATCGGGGTCTGGGGACGCCCAGGGGCCCGTTTGTCACGGTTTGCGTGACAAATCGGCGTCTGGCTGGGGCGGCGTCGGGCAGGTCTCATCGGTCGGCACTCCCCCGCAGCTCCAGGATCCGGTCGACCGCCTCGACGAAGCCGTCGCAGCCCTCGCCGTCCGTCACGAACGTCGGCCGCACCGTCATCCGAGCGGCCATCCGGCGGACGTTGGCGACGCCGACCGACAGCGGGAAGACGTCGAAGAGCGGCGCGTCGTTGGGGCTGTCGCCGAAGAACACCGCGCGGGAGCTGTCGGCGCCGTCGAGGTCCCAGCCCCACACCTCGCCGAACCACCGCCGGCACATCGACGCCTTGTCGAAGTCGCCGAACCACGCGTTCACGTGGATGTTCGACACCTTGACGTGCATGCCGTGGCCGAGCAGCACCGCGACGATGCGGTCGATCGCGCTCGCGTCCAGCGGCTCGACGTCCTCGCAGAAGTCCACCGCGAGGTCGAACTCCCGGTACTGCTGGTCCGACGCCAGCGCGCTCCCCGGGACGGCCGCGAGCACCTCGTCCGCGATCGCCCCCAGCCGCGCCCGGTTGGCCACGCGGACGTCGTCGGGCTGGGCGTAGACGCGCTCCATGCCGGCCTCCGTCCGCCGGAAGTAGAGCCCGCCGTTCTCGCCCACGACCCCCGCGACGGGCCACGTCCGCGCGATCATGTCGCACCACCCCGCGGGGCGGCCGGTGATCGGGATCGTCGGGAGCCCCGCGTCGCGCGCCCGCTCCAGCGTCGCGAACACCCGCGCGGGGATGCGGCCGCCGGCGTCCGTGATCGTCCCGTCGATGTCGGTGAAGATCGCGTCCAGCCCGCGGGCCTCGAGGACGGTGAGTTCGGCGATCGGCTTCAAGATCAGGACCCCTGGAGCGACGCTACCAGCAACGTCAGAACGACTTCAGCGATGCCACGAGCAACCCCTTGGCGGGCTTCGGCGCGAAGTTGGTCGACTTCGGCGGCATCAGCGCCCCCGCCGCCGCGACCCGGACGACCTGTCCGGGCGGCGTCGGGCGGAGCAGGAACGCCAGCGCGACGTCCCCCGCCGCGGCCGCCGCCGCCACCGACGACCGCGAGCTCGCGTTGTGCCCCCACGGCGACCCCGACGCCCCCTCGGCGGGCGCGAACCGGTCCAGCACGAGCGCCTCCAGCACCGCGGCGTCGACCTCCCGCAGCACGTCGGGCACCGACGCCGGCAGCGCCGCGTCGTCCCGCAGGACCAGCAGCCGGCGGCGCCCCCCGCCCACCATCGCGAACCGCACGTCGCGCGGGAGGTCGGTCCGCGACGCCGCCGCCGCGACGCCTGCGCCCGCAGTGTCGGCGCCGGCGCCCGCCGTCTCGCCGTCGAGCGCCGCCAGCAGCGCCTCGTCGTCCTCGAAGTCCGTCCCCTCGAACCACCGGTCCAGCCCCGCGATCGCCGCCTCCGCCCCGTCCGGCAGCGCGGGGCAGACCCGGTGCGTCGGCTCGCACCTCAGCCCCGGCTCGGCCGCCGGCACGAGCAGCATCATCACGTAGTCCCAGGGGTGCTCCCGCCGCCCCGACGACCCCGTCGCCGCCGCCCGCGCGGCCCGGTGCCGGAGCGCCGCCTCGTAGCGGTGGTGCCCGTCCGCGATCACCGCCACCTCGTCCCGCAGCGCCTCGATCAGCCCCAGGTGCGACGCCGGATCCTCGTCCCGCCACACCGCGTTGAGCCGCCCGTGCCCGTCCTCCGCCTCCATCAGCGCCCGCCCCGGCGCCCGCCCCAGGTACTCCCCGAGCGCCCCCGACGCGTCCGGCACCACCGCCATCACCATCGACAGCTGCGCGTCCGTGGCCCCGAGCTGGGCGGCCAGCTGGGTCGTCGACCCGCCCCGCGTCGCTTCGTGGGGGAGCACGATCCCGGCCTCGTAGTCCGCCAGCCGGACGAGGCAGACCAGCCCCATCCGGTCCCGCCCCTCCTGCCGCTGCCCGTAGACGTACATCGCCGGCCGCGGGTCCCGCGTCAGCACGCCGTCCTGCTTCCACCGGTCCAGCAGCCGCGCGGCGTGGGTGAACGGCGGCTCGTCGTCCGTCGCCAGCGGCCCGCGATCGCCCCGCACCAGCTGCCGGACGTTCAGCTCGTGGACGTCCCCCACCACCGTCCGGTCCACCGGCTCCCCGTGCCGCGCGGGCGAGATCAGATCCCCCAGGTCGGGCTCGACGTCGGTCCCGTAGCGGAGCGCGCGGAGGGGGCGGATCAGCGGCACGGCGGCGCTCCATACCACGTCCGCGGCTGACGACCGCCCTTGGACTCGACCCAAGTCCCGTGGTTTGGTGCCAATTCCGGAGGGTCACCCCATGCGCTTCCTGTTCGCCTGCTGCCTGCTCCTGCTCCCCGCCGCCGCCCTCGCCGGCACCTACACCGACGAGTTCGACGACGCCCAGTACGACCCCCCGTGGACCTACGTGGAGGGCAACGTCTCCGAAGCCGACGGCCAGCTCTCCATCTCCGGCATGTCCGGCGCCACCCACGTCGGCCCCGTCGTCGAGCAGCTCATCCCCGAGCTGACCGGCGCCGACCACGTCTTCATGGAGGCGACCGTCACGTCCAACGACGGCGGCAGCGGCTTCATGTTCAAGAAGGACATCGTCACGGGCGAGCGCTGCGGCATCTACATCTGGGCCAACGGCGGCGTCTGGGCGACCCACAACCCCGGCCGCGAGACCTACCTCGGTCAGGCGCTCATCGGCCCCGCCGCCAACTCGCCCTCCCTCCTCGGCTTCGAGCTCGAGGGCGACCAGGTCACGCTCTTCATCTACGGCGTCGAGGTCTTCAGCGGGACCCACCCCGGCTGCGACTTCGTCGGCGACGGCACCGTCGGCCCCGAGATCCACGTCGGCCGGAACGCCGTGTGGGACGACTTCAACGCCTCCTGGTACGAGCCCGACCTCGACGGCGACGGCTTCTGCCCCGACGACACCTTCTGCGAGGCCTCGCTGCCGGGCGACTGCGACGACGGCGACGCCGCCGTCAACCCGGACGCCACCGAGGTCTGCAACGGCGACGTCGACGACGACTGCGACGGCCTCGCCGACGACCTCGACCCCGACGTCACGGGGCAGGGGACGTACTACGACGACGCCGACGCCGACACCTTCGGGGACCCCGCCACCGCCGTCGTGACCTGCGTCCAGCCCGCCGGCACCGTCACCGACGGGACCGACTGCGACGACGGCGACGACGACCGCTTCCCCGGCAACCCCGAGGTCGTCGACGACGGCGTCGACCAGGACTGCGACGGCTTCGACACGGTCAGCTGCTTCGTGGACGCCGACGGCGACGGCGTGGGCGACGCCGCCACCACGTCGGCCGACGGCGACTGCACCGACGTCGGCGAGTCCGCGGTCGACGGCGACTGCGACGACAGCGACCCCTTCGTCGGTCCGAACGCCCCCGAGGCCTGCAACGGCGCCGACGACGACTGCGACGGGTCCGTCCCCGCGTCCGAGGCCGACGACGACGGCGACGGCGCGCTCGTCTGCGCGGGCGACTGCGACGACGACGACGCCACCGCCGCGCCCGGCGAGGCCGAGGTCTGCGACGGCGTCGACAACGACTGCGACGGGGCGGTCGACGAGGACTTCGGCCCCGACGGCGACGGCGACGGCGTCCTCGCCTGCGCGGGCGACTGCGACGATGGCGACCCCCTCGTCGCCCCCGGCCTCCCCGAGTTCTGCGACGGCCTCGACAACGACTGCGACGGCAGCTCCGACGAGGACTACGTCGACGGCGACGGCGACGGCGTCCTCATCTGCGAGGGCGACTGCGACGACGCCGACGCGACCGTCTTCCCCGGCGCGACCGAGGCCTGCAACGGCGTCGACGACGACTGCGACGGGACCGCCGACGAGGACTTCCCCGACGTCATCGGCCAGGCCGACGTGTACGAGGACGCCGACGGCGACGGCTGGGCCCCCGAGGGCGCGGACCCCGTCGGCGCGTCGTGCGGCCCCCCCGGCGAGGGCGAGGCGGCGGTCGCCGGCGACTGCGACGACGAGGACGCGGCCGTGAACCCCGACGCCGAGGAGGTCTGCAGCGGCGTGGACGACGACTGCGACGGCGAGCTCCTGGCCGACGAGGTCGACGCCGACGCCGACGGCGTGCTGCTCTGCGACGGCGACTGCGACGACGACGACCCGACCGCCTACCCGGGCGCGACCGAGGTCTGCGACGGCGGCGTGGACGAGGACTGCGACGGCGAGGTGGACGAGTCCTTCGACGCCGACGCCGACGGCTTCATCGCGTGCGGCGACCTCGCCGACTGCGACGACCTCGACCCCGACGTCTTCCCCGGCGCCGAGGAGGCCTGCAACGGCGTGGACGACGACTGCGACGGCGAGCTCCCGCCCCAGGAGGCCGACGCCGACGCCGACGGGTGGGCCGAGTGCGACGGCGACTGCGACGACGCCGACGCGACCTCCTTCCCCGGCGGCGTCGAGGCCTGCGACGGCGCCGACAACGACTGCGACGGGATCGTCGACGAGGACCTCGACCTCGACCTCGACGGCCACCTCCCCTGCGGCGACGCCCCCGACTGCGACGACCTCGACGCGAACACCTACCCGGGCGCCGAGGAGCTCTGCGACGGCCTCGACAACGACTGCGACGGCGCCGCCGGCGAGGACGAGGTGGACGCGGACCTCGACGGGGTGACGGGCTGCGAGGGCGACTGCGACGACGCCGACCCGTCGCTGCACCCCGGCGCCATCGAGACCTGCGACACGGACATCGACGCGGACTGCGACGGCGTCCCCGGCACCGACTACGAGATCTGCATCGAGGAGATCCCCCAGTGCGGCTGCGCGGCGTCCCCCGACCGGCGGTCCGCCGGCGGCGCGGCGCTGCTCGTCCTCCTCGTGCTCCTCCTCGGAGTGGACAGACGGCGGCCCATCCGCTTCAATCCCGGGCCGTGATCCGCCTCGCCCCGCTCGCCCTCGCCGCGCTCTCCCTGGCCGCCTGCGGTCCCGGCAGCAGCGTCCCCGACTTCAACAACCTCGACTTCCACATCGACTTCCTGGAGTTCGAGGGGAACGAGTCCTGCGGCGACGAGATCAACGAGGCCGGCTTCGAGCCCTTCAGCCTCACCTACCGCATCCACCAGCCGGACGAGGAGGACCCGCAGGTCCGCCTCTACTGGAAGGCCCGGGGGGACGCGGACTCGACGTACAGCTTCTTCGCCGAGGGGACGATCTCGGGCGACTTCTCCGAGGGCGCGATCGCGTACGCGGGCGGCCCCTACGAGGAGGACAAGGCGGGCGCGCGGGTGACCTACAAGATCGAGGGGCGGGCGCCGCTGCGGTTCAACGACGCGATCCCCGACGGCACCGAGACGTTCATCATCACGGACTCCACGAGCACGTCGGACTACCCCATCGGCTGCGCCTACACGCTCCACTACGAGGGCGAGCTGGCCGCCGAGCAGGACGCGACCTGACCGAGAACTTCGACCACCCCGCCCTCGACGAGCGCGTCCGGGCGCTGCACCCGCGGCTCGGCGCGGGGGCGCTGCGCCGCCTCGGGATGCTCCCGTCGGGGCTCCGGGCCCGCGCCATCGACGGACGCATCCGCCGCCGTCCGCTGCCCGCGGAGGTCGAGCAGGCCATCGTGGGGGAGGTCGAGCGGTGCTGGGACGGGGTCCCCCTGCCGCGCCCGCTCCCGGCGATCATCGACGACGCCCGCCGCCGCCTCCTGCTCCAGGCGGTGACCGGCCGGGCCGCGGCCTGCGACGGCCCCGAGGCGACCGGCTCCCACCTCAAGGTGACGTCCCTCGGCCCGCTGGAGGACCTCCTCGACCGGGACGGCGCGGCGGTCGTGATCACGCCCACGTACGGCGCCTGGCAGGCGATCGCGCCCGGCCTCGCGCGGCGCGGCTACCGGGTCGGCCTCCTCGACCTCCGCCCCGCCACGCGCCAGCCCGCGAGCCGGTTCCCCGCCGCCCCGGGGCTGGACCTGCGGCTGCTCCCGTCGACCGGCTACGCGCGCGACCTCGTCCGGTTCGCGTCCGGCGACCGCTCCGTCGTCGTCGCGCTGGGCGACGAAGGGCGCGGCCCGCGCTGGGGCCACGGCGCACTCCTGGGGCGCTCGGCGTCGGTCGGCTCGACCCCCTTCGAGCTGGCCCGCCGCGTCGGCCTCGGCGTGCTCCCGGTGTTCGCCGTCCACGAGAAGGAGATCCCCCGGCTCGTCGTCGAGAAGCCGCTCAAGATCTCGGACACCGGCCGCGGCGACGCCGACCTCGACACCACCGCGGGCCGCTGGCTCAAGCTGGTCGACCGCTGGGCGCGCCGCCACCCCGAGCAGTACCTGCCGTTCCTCTACCAGCGCATGGTCGCCCGCCACACGGATCCCCTCCCGCTCTTCGCCGCCTGAACCCGTGCCCGTGCCCGTGCCCGCGCCCGTGCCCGCTGAACACGGTGGAACCACGGCATCCCCACAGGTGTCCCCCCTCCCATGACCCGAACCTGGCTCCACCGCATCCTCCGCGGCACCCTCGCCGGCCTCCTCCTCGCGGCGGTGATCGGCGGCTTCGAGGCCGGGTTCGCCCTGCGTACGTCGATCACCGAGATCGTCAACGCCCTCCAGCGCCTCCAGCTGTGGGCCTGGAACGCGGCCGCCGTCGGCGCCGTGGGCGCGGTCGCGGGGCTGGTGCTGTCGGCCGCGATCGGGTCGGTGGCGGGGCAGAGCGAGGACGTCGCGACGCTGGCGTTCGAGACGGAGCGGGACCCCCGCTACCCGTGGCTGCCGTGGGTGCTCGGCGGCGTCGCCCAGGTGGCGCTGCTGATCGAGGTCCTCCCCCGCGCTCCCGCGGTCGGCGGGGGTACGCGGACGGGGATGCTGTTCGCGCTGACGGTCATCGCGTCGGCGGCCATCGCGATCGCGCTCCGGCTGTGGCTCAAGAAGGTCGACGAGACGGGCAAGGGGATGGGGCTGGCGGTGCTCGGTCTGCCGACGCTGCTCGTGCTCAGCCTCAGCTTCGCGGTGTCGGCGGACCAGGCCGGCGGCAAGGGGGAGGCGGTGCGGTCGCGCGAGGGGGTCCCGAACGTGCTCCTCATCAGCGTCGACGGCCTGCGCCCCGACCACATCGGCGAGCGGGTGCGGACGCCGGCGCTGCGGTTCCTGGAGCGCAAGGGCGTGTCGTTCACCCAGGCGGTGACGATGTCGTCGGCGGACGGCCCTCCGGCGGCGGCGATGCTGACGGGGAAGCACCCGCTCGCCTCGGGGTTCCTCGCCGACGGGCAGGCGCTGCCGGTCCGCGAGCCGGGGACGGGGCGGGCGCTGGCGACGCTGGCGGAGGAGTTCGCGGACGAGGGGTACGCGACGGGGGCGTTCGTGTCGTCGGCGGCGATGGACGGCGGGGCGACGGGGCTGGGGCGCGGCTTCGCGGTGTACGACGACGCGGTCTCCTCGCGGCGGCCGGGCTGGTCGGCGATGGCGCTGCCGACGCTCCGGTCGTGGGCCAAGCACAGCGGCGGGCGGGTGCCGTCCGGCTACGACGTCCTCCGTCCCTCGGCGGAGACGCTGCTGCGGTTCGAGTACTGGCTGGCGTGGCACTACCGGGAGAACTTCTTCGCCTGGGTGCACCTCGCCGACCCGCGCATGCCGTTCCTCGGCGCGGAGACGGGGCCGGCGGACCTGCTCGACCCCCTGGCGGGGGACGCGGGCCGCGCCCACAGCGCCCGCGTCGTGCAGCTGGACGAGATCCTGGGGGAGCTGTTCGAGGCGCTGGAGGAGGACAAGCTGCTGGAGCGGACGCTGGTGGTGATCACCGGCACCCGCGGGTACGTCCCCGAGGGGACGCCCACGGTGGACGAGGCGTGGGTCCACGTGCCGCTGATCCTGTACGGCGCGGGGCTGGAGGGGGGCGTGGAGGTGGACCGCCAGGTCCGCCTGATCGACCTCCCCGCGACCATCCTCTCGGCGTCCGGGTTCCGGCGCGCGAAGATGGGCGACGGCGTCTCCCTGGTGCCGATGCTGGAGGGGCGGAAGGTCCCCGACCAGACGGCGCTGTCGGTGAGCCCCCCGCGGGCGGACGGCCGCTGCGCGGTGGCGGTCCGCACCCCGGAGCAGAAGTACACGCGGGACGCCGGCGGCAAGCAGGGCTGGTACCTGCTGGAGGACGACCCCAAGGAGCTCCGCAACCGCGTCGAGGACTTCGAGTCGGACGTCCGCGCGGCGGGCGACGAGCTGACCGACCTCCTCGGCCGCGAGGTCCCGATCGCCACGATCCCCGAGCCCGACCCGGGCCGCGCCGCGGCGCTGCGCGGGCTGGCGGAGAATCGCTGACGGCGGTGGGTTGACCAACTAGACCAACAGTCTTACCATCGGGGCATGGCGAAGCAGTACAACCTCTACGAGGCGAAGACGCAGCTCAGCCGGCTCGTGGAGGAGGCGGCGAACGGGGCCGAGATCGTCATCGCCAAGGCCGGGACCCCGATGGCGCGGCTCGTGCCCATCGAGGCGGTGGCGCGGCAGCCGGGGCGGCTCAAGGGGCAGGTCTGGATCGCCGAGGACTTCGACGAGCCGCTGCCCGACGACGTCCTCGCCGCCTTCGAGGGGCGGGGGGATTGAACCTCCTGCTGGACAGCCACGTCCTGCTCTGGTGGCTGCAGGACGCCGCCCGGCTGCGCGCTCATCGGGACCTGATCGTCACCTCGCCCCGCGCCGTCGTCAGCGCCGCGACGTTCTGGGAGCTCGGCATCAAGGAGGCGCTGGGGAAGCTCCGGCTCGGCCGGCGCCTGACCGAGGTCGTCCCTCCGGACTTCGAGACCCTCCCGATCACCGCGGAGCACGCCGAAGCCGCCGCCGCGCTCCCACGCCTCCACGCGGACCCCTTCGATCGCATGCTCGTGGCGCAGGCGTCGCTCGAGCGGGTCACGCTGATCACGAGCGACGGCAACCTCGCCGACTACGGAGGCGACATCCTCCTCATCTGATCGGTTGCGGGGGGCCTCCCCATCGGGTAGCACTGCGGCCGCGATGGGTGACGCTGCGTACCTCCTCCTCGAAGACGGCCGCCGGTTCGACGGCGAAGCGCGCGGGTGGCGCGGGACCTGGACCGGCGAGGTCGTCTTCAACACGTCGATGACCGGCTACCAGGAGATCCTCACGGATCCCTCCTACGCCGAGCAGATCGTCACGATGACCGTGCCGCACGTCGGCAACTACGGCGTCACCGAGGACGACGACGAGTCGCGCAAGCCCCACGTCCACGGGTTCGTCGTCCGCGAGCTGTCCCGGGTCGTCAGCAACCACCGCGCCGACGGCGACCTCGACAGCTACCTGCACGAGCACAAGGTCCCCTGCTTGACCGGCGTCGACACCCGCGCCCTGACCCGCCACATCCGGACCCGCGGCGCCATGCGCGGCATCGTCGTCACCGACGGCACCCCGGCGGAGAAGGCCGAGGCCACGCTCGCCGCCTACGGGGGGCTGTCCGGCCTCGACCTGGCGGGCCGCGTCAGCTGCCGTCGCCCCTACGTCGTCTCCACCGAGGGGCCCCCCGCGTTCCACGTCGTCGCGCTGGACTTCGGCATCAAGCGGAACATCACCCGCCTCCTCGCCCGCCGCGGCCCCGCCCGCGTGACCGTCGTGCCGTCCTCGTGCAGCGCCCAGGAGATCCTCGCGCTCAACCCCGACGGCGTGCTCCTGTCCAACGGCCCCGGCGACCCCGAGCCCGTCGCCGAGTACGCCGCGAGCACCGTCCGCCACCTCCTCGGCAAGGTCCCCGTGATGGGCATCTGCATGGGCATGCAGGTCCTCGGCATCGCGCTGGGGGGGAAGACGTTCAAGCTCAAGTTCGGCCACCGCGGCGGCAACCAGCCGGTCAAGAACCTCCGCACCGGGATCGTCGAGATCACCGCCCAGAACCACGGGTTCGCCGTCGACGTCGACTCGATCACGCGGAGCGACGTCGAGATCACCCACGTGAACCTCAACGACAACACGCTGGAGGGGTTCACCTGCAAGGACGTCCCCGCGTTCGCGGTGCAGTACCACCCCGAGGCGTCCCCCGGGCCGCACGACGCCGCCTACCTCTTCGACGACTTCTACAAGCTCATCCGCGAGGTCCGTCGCCCCTGATGGCGCCCACGGAGCCGATCGCGGTCTCCGCGCTGGCCCGGCAGATCCGGTCGTCCCTCGAGGGGCGCTTCGACCGCGTCCACGTCCGCGGTGAGCTGTCCAACTTCCGGGCCTACCCGTCGGGGCACTGGTACTTCACGCTGAAGGACGAGCGCGCCCAGCTCAAGGGCGTCATGTTCGGCTCCGACAACCGGCACGTCCGCTTCCGCCCGGACGACGGCGACGAGGTCGTGATCGAGGGACGGGTCTCCATCTACGACAAGCGGGGGGACCTCCAGATCGTCGCCTCGTGGATGGAGCCGCTCGGCGCCGGGCGGCTGCAGCGCCGCTTCGAGCAGCTCAAGGCGAAGCTCCACCGGGAGGGGCTCTTCGACGTCGCCCGGAAGCGGCCGCTTCCCCGGGTCCCGCGCCGCGTCGGGATCGTCACCAGCCCCAAGGCGGCGGCGCTCCAGGACATGCTCCGGGTGCTGCTCCAGCGGGACCCGACGCTGGCGGTGACGGTGGCGGCCGCGCGGGTTCAGGGGGAGGGGGCGGGCGGCAGCGTCGCCGCGGGGATCGACCTCCTCGGGCGGCTGACCGACGTCGAGGTCATCCTCGTGGGCCGGGGGGGCGGCTCGCTGGAGGACCTGTGGGCCTTCAACGAGGAGGTCGTCGCGCGGGCCATCGCCGCCGCGCCCGTCCCCGTCGTCAGTGCCGTGGGGCACGAGACGGACGTCACCATCAGCGACCTCGTCGCCGACCTTCGCGCCGCCACGCCGACCGCCGGGGCCGAGGCGGTCGTCCCCAAGCGGGCCGACCTCGACCTCGCCGTGCGCGCGCTGACCGTCCGCCTCGCCGAGGTCGTGCAGCGGGACCTCGACCGCCGCGTCGCCCGGACCGCCGAGCTCCGCGGCCGCCTCCCCACCCCGCAGCGCCGCCTCGAGGCCTCCGCCCAGCGCGTCGACGACGCCCGCGACCGCCTCGGCGCCGCCGCGACCCGCGCGCTGCAGCGCCGGTCCGAGCGCGTCGCGTTCAGGCGGCAGGCGCTCTTGATGCTGTCCCCGCTGGAGTCGCTCGCCCGCGGCTACGCCGTCGCCCTGAAGGACGACGGGGACGGCGCCGTCCTCACCTCGGCGGCCGACGCGCGCCCCGGCGAACGCATCCGGGTACGCTTGTCCCGCGGCGCTCTGCGCTGCACCGTGGACGAGGCCGTCGAAGGCGACCTCGACCTGCGCGGCCGACGGAGAACCACGTGACGCAAGGCCCCCCCGAGAAGCTCACCGGTGCGCTGGCGCTCTGCCTGCTCGCGGGGGCGGCGTTCCTGCTCGGCGGGTCCTGCAACTCGAGCTACTGGCCGTGCGAGGAGGACATCGACTGCCTGCTCGTCTGCGAGTGCGCGAACGGCTACGACGCCGTCCTCGGCCCGTTCCCCTGCCGGGCCGGGACCTGCGGTCCGGAGCACGCGGAGCAGTCCGACTGCATCGAGGCGTGCACCGGTGTCCGCTACGTCCACCCCGACGACGACGACAGCGCCGGCGACGACGACGACAGCGCGGGCGACGACTCCGCCGAATGACGACCCCCCGCGTCCTCCTCATCGACGACGACCCCAAGGTGCTCCGGCTCCTCGAGGCGACCCTCCGCCTCAAGTCCTACGACGTCGTCAAGATGGAGTCCGGGGTCGAGGCGCTCCGGTGGCTGAAGTCGGGCGGCCTCCCCGACCTGATCATCAGCGACATCATGATGCCGGACCTCGACGGCTACGACTTCTTCCGCCGGGTCAAGGCGTCGAGCGCGGCGACGCAGGTGCCGTTCATCTTCCTGTCCGCCCGGAGCGAGCCCGACGACGTGGTCCGCGGCCTCCGCCTCGGGGCCGACGAGTTCCTCCGCAAGCCGTTCTCGATCGACGAGCTCCTCGTTCGCGTCGAGCGGGTGCTGGACCGCGTCCCCGGCGAGGACGAGGAGGGGGGCGGGGCGCGGGGCGTGTTCGACGGCGATCTGGCCCACATGGCCCCTGCCGACGTCCTCCGCATGCTCGCCGTCCAGCGCAAGACGGGGCTGCTCCGGATCGACCCCAAGGGCATCAAGGGGAGCGGCGCCGTGCAGCTCGTCGAGGGGCAGGCGGTCCACGCCGAGTTCGGCGCCCTCGAGGGCGAGGCGGGGCTCTGCCAGCTGCTCCTCCACGAGGACGGCCGGTTCAGCTTCCGCCCCGGCGAGGAGCTGCCGCAGCGGACGATCGACGTGCAGACGCTGCCGCTGCTGATGGAGGCGTTCCGGCTGATGGACGTCGGCGTCCTCCGCAAGATCGACCCCCACAACCTCGTCGCCGCGGCGACCCTCGCGCGCCTGATCCAGATCCGGCGCGAGGAGGTCGGCGAGCTGCCGAAGATCGAGGACCTCGAGGAGCCGGCGATGCCGCTCGGCATGCCCGGCCTCGCGCTTCGCCTCACCAAGGGCCGCCCGCCTCCGGGGACCTCCCAGGAGATGGACGCCTCCGCGATGGACGAGCCCGACTTCCACGAGACCGTCCAGCTCGACAGCAAGGAGTTCGCTGTCGACAGCGGCGAGCTCCCCTCGATGGCGGAGCTCGAGGCGGCGGCGGCGAAGACGGAGGACCACGGCGAGGTCACCGACTACAGCTCGGTCGAGACCGGCCCCGACACCTGGGAGCGGGCGCAGATCCTCGCCGACGCCGACGCGACCGCCGACACGACCGCCGACCCCGACAGCTCGCTGGGGCTCGACTCGATCGAGATGGCGCCGCTCTTCGCGACCGGCGAGATCGAGCGGCTCGAGGGCGAGATCGGCGTCCGCCCCGAGCCGACCGACTCGGCCCCCCCGCCGATCGAGGAGCCCACCGACGACGCGACCGACGAGTCGCTGGAGGACCTCCCCGCGCGGACCCAGCCCAGCGAGGAGCGGCCCGAGGGGACCATCTTCGTGACCACCGAGGTCAAGGCGATCTCGCTGGTCGACGACACCGTCTACGAGGTCCCCGTGGTGCAGAAGGAGGCGGGCACCGAGGAGCTGATGGACCTCTACGAGCGGCTCAAGGTGGTCGCGTCGAAGGAGCTCAAGTCGCGCGACGTCATGCTCGGCACCCGCAGCGGCCGCGTCATCGCCTCGGCCATCCGCGACGAGGGCCAGCGGGGGACGGTGGCGGCGTTCTCCGCCCAGGCGATCGCGTTCGCCTCGGAGGACCCCTCAGGCCTGCAGTTCGCCGTGCTGGACGCCGGGGACCTGCACGTCATCGTGGTGGAGATCGACCACCTCCGGCTCTTCACGACGCTCTTCGACCGGAAGCCCGAGCCGACGGCCATCCTCGACGTCCTCCGCCCCGAGATCATGCGGTGGCGGTCGACCTGACCCTCCTGCGGCAGGCGTTCGACCTGCTGCGCGAGTCCGCCGGCGTCATCGACCGGGAGGGCAAGCTCCTCTGGGCGAACCGGCCGCTGCAGGAGCAGCTCGGGCTGGGGGCGCCGATCGGGGAGGAGCCGATCCCGGTGTCGGAGTGGGTCTCCACCGAGGGCGTGCCGTCGCTGATGCGGTCGCTGATCGCGGTCGAGACGGGGCTGACGCCGCAGGGAGAGCGGATCAGCCTGGAGGTGCGGCTGGCGGGGCGGGCCGCGCTGATCGCGAGCGTCCAGAAGCTGGACGACGGACTCCTCCTGCTCATCGGCCGGTCCCGCAACCGGCCCGGCGCGCCGTCCAGCGGGCTCCTCGCGTCCCAGGCGGACTTCCTCGCCAACATGAGCCACGAGCTGCGGACGCCGCTCAACGCGATCATCGGCTACGCCGAGCTGCTGATGCTGCCGGACCTCCCCGCCTCGGACGAGCAGCGCCGCGCCTACGCCCGCGACATCCGGGACTCCGGCCGCCAGCTCCTGGAGATGATCGACGACATCCTCGAGTTCGCGAAGGTGGGGTCGGGGCGGATGACGATCC
>CAYFOA010000031.1:36052-48756 GCA_964344575.1 uncultured Rickettsiales bacterium
GGCCGCCGACTTCGACGTCGTCGAGGAGCTGCAGGGGTGCCTCAAGGTGGCGGAGGGGGTGGCCCACCGGCTGGGGCGGGAGCTGACGTTCGAGCTGCACGCCGAGGACGACGTCGGCACCGCGCGGTCGGACGTCCGGCTCTTCAAGCAGATCGCCGTGAACCTGCTCAGCAACGCGGTCAAGTACAACCGCGACGGGGGCAAGGTCGAGCTGGCGGTGCGGCGGGCGGGGAAGTGGCTCCAGATCGCCGTCCGCGACACCGGCGAGGGCATCCCCGCCGACGAGGCGGAGCGGATCTTCTCGGCCTTCTACCAGGTGGACGGGACGGCCAGCCGCGCCCACGGCGGGATGGGGCTGGGGCTCGCGATCTGTCAGCGTTTCCTCGACCTCCTGGGGGGCGGGATCCGGGTCCAGAGCAAGCTCGGCGTGGGCTCGACGTTCACGTTCCACGTCCCCGCCGACGCCCGGTCGATCCCGACCGGGAAGTACGCCAAGGCGCGCGCCATCACCGACACGGCGGAGCTTCCGGCGCTCAGCGACCTGCTCGACGGGTAGACTCCTCGCCATGGGACCGAGGAGCCGGAGAGGGGCCGGTTCGTGGGCTGGGGCATTGGGGCTGATCGCGGCGCTGCTGGCGATCTCCTGCAACTCCGACCGCGAACCGATCGTCGAGAGCCACACCGCGGACGGGCCGACGTTCACGTTCGCCCAGGGCGCCGAGCCGCGGACGCTGGATCCGGGGTTCATCACGGACACGTCGGGCGGGTTCATCGCGCAGAACCTCTTCGAGGGGCTGCTCGTGTGGGACGCCGCAGGGACGGAGCTGAAGCCCGGCGCGGCGGCCCGGTGGGAGGTCAGTCCGGACGGCCGGACGTGGACGTTCCATCTCCGCCCGTCGGCGATCTGGAGCAACGGCGATCCGGTCACCGCGACGGACTTCGTGCTGTCCTGGCGGCGCGTCCTCAACCCCGACACGGGGTCTGCGTACGCGTCGCTGCTGTACCCGGTGAAGGGCGCGCGGGAGCTGCACAACGGGGACTCGGAGGATCCGGCGAGCCTCGGCGTCGAGGCGCGCGACCGGTTCACGCTGGTGGTCACGCTGAACAGCCCGACGCCGTGGTTCGCGGCGATCGCGGCCCACCACGTGCTGTCGCCGGTCAACACGAACGCGGTCAAGCGGCACGGCTACGCGTGGACGCGGCCCGACAACATCGTCGTCAACGGCCCCTTCACCCTGCACAACTGGGTCCCCGGGGAGACCATCGAGCTGCGGGCGAACCCGTACTACCACGCGGCCGACAGCGTGAGGCTGGACCGGGTGCAGGCGGTCTTCGTGACGGACCCGACGCGGGTGCTGGCGCTGTACGAGGAGGGGGCCATCCAGTGGACGGGGCACGGGACGGGGCTGCTCCCCCTGGACCGGCTGACCGAGCTGGCGGGGCGACCGGACGCCCACTCCCACAGCAACCTGGGGACGGCCTGGTACACGCTGAACGTCGACGCGGCCCCGTTCGGCGACCCGCGGGTCCGGCGGGCGCTGTCGCTGGCCCTGGACCGGGCGGCGCTGACGGACGTCATCGGGCCCGCCTCGGTGGTGGCGAAGGGGTTCGTGCCGCCCGGGATCCCCGGCTACGAGGCCGACTCCCTCCTCCGGCACGACCCCGACGAGGCGCGCGCGCTGCTCGCCGAGGCCGGCTACCCGGGGGGGGAGGGGTTCCCGGAGGTCGAGCTCGCGATCGACGCCCGGAACGTCCACGAGCAGGTGGCCGCGTGGGTGGTCGCGAGCTGGAAGGAGGAGCTCGGGATCGACGTGACGACGTACTCCCGGGCGTGGCCGGCGCACGCCGACGCGATGCAGGCGTCCGACTTCCAGATCGGCCGCGGCGGCTGGCTGGGGGACTACCCCGATCCGTCGACGTTCCTCGACCTGTTGGTCTCCGACAACGACCTCAACGTCTCCGGGTGGAGCTCGGAGACGTACGACGGGCTGTGCGCCGAGGCGGCCCGCACCGAGGACCCCGCGAGCCGGATGCGGCTGCTCGCCCAGGCCGAGCGGATCGTCGCCGAGGAGGCGCCGGTGCTGCCGCTCTTCCACTTCGGCTCGCTGACGCTGCTGAAGCCGTACGTCGTCGGCTACGAGGACAACGCGATGGGCGTCCACCTGCTCCGGTACATCGAGCTGGGGACGCAGCCGGAGCCGGGCATCAGCCAGGCCCCCGAGAAGGGGTGATCGTTTCGTTCGCCCGCCGTCACTGCCTGGGCACGAACCCCCTGGAGGACCCATGAAGACGATCCTGACCCTGCTCGCCGCCGTGGCCCTGTCGGCTGCCTTCGCGGCGCCCGCGTCCGCGGCCTCACCCACCTTCGACATCGACCGCGCGGGGTTCGACGACGGAGACGTCGAGGGCGACCCGGTCAAGGACCGGATCAAGGGCGGCATCAAGCTGGGCGTCGCGACCGGGCTGCTGGCCGCGGGGACGGGGCTGACGATTGGCTCGATCGCGTTCTTCGCCGGGACGGCCACGCTCGCCACGCTCTACGGCTCGACGGCGCCGGGGTCGCTCGGGGCGACGTACCTGACGGCGTACCTCGTGGGCGGCATCTTCTTCGCCGCCGGGGCGACGGTCTGCATCATCATCGGCGTCGCGCTGCTCGTGCAGGGCATCCGCCACATGGAGCTGGCGGACGAGGCCCAGGCGCTCCGGGACGACCCGCGGCAGCGGTACGCCGTCGCGCAGCGCAACCGCGTCCACTACGGCTTCCGCTTCGGCGTCCCCGGGGCGTACTAGCGCTCTCCCGGCGTCTGCCGGCGTCCCCCGGCGTCACCGGCGCCCGGCCTCCGCCAGCGCGTCCTCGACCGACAGCGCCCAGGGGCCGAGATCGGCCTGCAGGTCGTCGACGGACCGGCGGAGCGACGCCAGCGACCAGCGCCGCATCGTCGCGTCCCAGCCGGCCGTGAGCAGCTCGTCGGGGCCCCGGAAGACCAGCCCGGAGACGCGGGAAGTGTGGGCCCGGAGCTCGGCGAGCAGCGTCCCCGTCGTGCGATCCCAGAGGGCGACCCGGCCTTCCAGATCGCCCGCCGCGGCCAGGGCGCCGTCGGGGGACAGGGCGACCGCGGTGGGGAGCGGCAGGGCCGCCGCGTAGCGCCGCACGAGCGCGCCGTCGGGGCTGAGCTCGAGGCCGCCCCCGGGGACCGCCACGAGCACGCTCCCGGCGTCGTCGATCGCGACCATGCGCGCGTCGTCCACCGTCACGTCGGCGCGCCGGTGGAGCGCGCCGTCGTCGGCCAGCTCGCCCGCCACGACGCGCTCGTCCTCCGAGGACAGCACGACGCGCCGGTGCGACGGGGAGACGGCGAGGTCCCAGAAGCGGCCGGGCCAGCCGATGAGGTCCTCGTCGGCGCCGTCGCTCACGACCAGCGGCCCCTGGTCCACCCAGTTGATCCGGACGAGCCGGCCGTCGGCGAGGGCGACGACGCGCCGGGACGAGCCCCCGCCCCGCGGCGCGGCGCGCTCCCAGGCGGGGTCGAACCACGCCACGCCGGTCCCCGGGAAGGCGGCGGTGACGGCCCCGAACCCGCTGCCGTCGGCGGCGAAGGCGCCGTCCTTGAGGACCTGGCCGGGGGCGACGTCGAGCTCGCGGACGGCGCCCGAGGCGAGGTCCCACACCGAGAGCGTGCCGTCGCCGCGGCTGCCCGCGGCGACGCCGCCGTCGGGGTGGAGCGCGAGGTCGCTGAACCCCGCGGACGCATCCACCAGCCGGGGCGGCGGTCGGGCGGGGAGGCGCCACCGCTCGCGGCGCGCGCCGAAGAGCACGAGGTCGCCGTCGGGGGCGAAGCGGAGGGCGCGGGCGCGGCTGGGCAGCGCCGTGGTCGCGCCCGTCGCGGGATCCCACAGCGAGACGTCGCCCCGGTCCCCGCGCAGGACGACGACGCCGGCCTCGGGGGCGGCGGCGATCTCCGTCAGCGGGTGTCCGGTCAGCTGCACGCGGGGGCCCACCCGCCAGGAGTCGAGGTCGACGAAGGCGGCGACCCCCGCGTCGGTCGTGACCACGACGGAGGTGTCGTCCCAGGCGGCCACGCGGGTGGGGCTGCGACCCACCTCCGGGGGGAGGGGGCGACGCGTGAATGTCCAGCCGCCGTCGCCCCCGGGGGCCCCCACGGCGAGGGCGCCCCCCGAGCAGAGCGCGAGCAGGCGCCCGCCCCCGCCGGGCGCGGGCCACACGACCACGTCGCGGTCGGGGCACGGGGTCACCGTCTCGGCCTCCTGCCCGCCGCGCGCGAAGACGAACCAGTCCTCCCCCCGTCCGGCGAGGAGGGCGCCGGTCCCAGGGTCGCGGGCGAGCCACTGGGCGAAGGCGGGACCGGTCCAGGTCCAGCCGTCGACGCGGGCGCCGGTGGCGGGGTCGAGCTCCTCCAGGGGCCCGTCCTGCGTCCAGGCGAAGAGCGCGCCCGAGGGGAGGCCCCCGACCAGCGGCGGCGACGGATGTTCGCGGCTCCACAGCACCTCGCCGCCGGCGCTCCGTCCCTCGATCGCGAGCCCGCGCACGCAGAGCCAGGGGCCGTCCGCCGCGCCCGCCGCGATCGCGTCGCAGGCGACCTCGGCGCCCGCCTCGATCCGCTCGGGGCGGGGGCCGTCGTCGACGCCGATGAGGACGCCCCGGGCGGCCGGGGACTCCCCCGCGGCGAGGGCGGCGAGGGCGAGCGTCTCGGCCCGGGCGCGGTGCCCGGCGTCCTCCGCGGTGCGGGCCTGGGCGATGAGCGCGGACGCGAGGCCGGCTTCGGCGCGGCCCCGGGCGTCCACCGCCTCGGCTTCCGCGTGGAGCGCCCGCGTACGCTCCCGCCCCGTCCGGACCCACGCCCCCGCGAGCACCACCGCGAGCACGATCAGGGCGACGCCGCCCACCGCCAGGGGCGCCCGCCAGAGCCGGACGAGCCGGGCCAGCAGCTCGGTCGCCGTGTAGGTGTGGGCGAGCACGCGGCGGCCGTCGAGGTACCGGGCGAGGTCGTCGGCCAGCGCCCCCGCGTCGGGGTAGCGGGACTCGGGCGGCGGCGCCAGCGCCCGGAACACGATGGTCCGCAGCTCCGGCGGGCCGTCGAACTCGGCGAGGGTCGTGGGGCGGCGTCCGGTGACGACCTCGTGGAGCACCACGCCGAGCGAGTAGACGTCGGACGGCCGGTGGACGAGGGCGCCCTTGCGCTGCTCCGGGCTCATGTAGCCGGGGGTGCCCGCGGGCGGCTCCTGCAGGCGCTCGCGGTGGTCGTCGGCGCGGCAGGCGAGGCCCCAGTCGGCGACCTGCGTCTCGCCGAACGCGCCGACGAGGATGTTGTCGGGCTTGAGGTCCCGGTGGACGAACCCGCGGCTGTGGGCGTAGGCGACGGCCTGGGTGGCGGCGAGGAGGTGGCGGAGGAGCGCGTCCCGATCGTCCGGCGCCGCGTCCGCCAGCGCCGCCGTCAGGGTCCGCCCCCGGATCAGCTTCATCGCGTACCAGGGCTGCCCGTCGGCGTCCGTGCCGGCGTCGTAGACGGGGACGATCCCGGGGTGCTCCAGCTGCGCCGTGATCCAGGCCTCGTGAGCCAGCCGCGCCGCCCCGTCGGGTCCCGCCCCGTCGGCGACCGCCTTGACCGCGACCTCTCGCCGGAGCCGCTCGTCGCGGGCGGCGTGGACCTGCCCCATGCCGCCCTGGCCGAGGAGGACGCCGCGGCGGTAGCGGACGGCGTCGCCGACCGCGAAGGGGTGCTCCCCCGCGGCCGCGGGGGCGGCGTCGGGGGCGGCCTCGCCGGCGGACGCCTCGCCGTCGCCCCACACGCCCGCGACGCTGTCGCCGCCGGGGGGCGCGTCGGGGTCGGAGCTCACGGCCGGGGCCCGTCAGGTCCGGTCGACGACCACGTCGCCGGCCTCCCGGAGGAGCTCGACGTAGCCGTTGTGGTCGGCGCGCACGAGGTCGACGGGGAGGCGGGCGTGGCGGAGCTTGCCGCGGAGCCGCGAGAGCGCGACGTCCCAGCGCCGGCGGAGCTGCATCGCGTCCGCCTCGTCCGTCCAGATCTCGGCCGCCACCACCTGCCAGTGGACGGGGCCGTCGAAGGCGACGAGCTCGCTGACGATGCGCGCCCCGATGCCGCCGACGGCGAACGTGGGGAGGCCGTCGCGGAGGATCTGGACCGAGTCGAAGCGCGCCTCGATCCGGAGCGGCGGACGGAGCCCCCCCGCCCGGGTGGCGTCCCGGCCGGCCTCGGACAGCGCGACGGACACGGCCTCGAAGCGGCGCCCCGCGACCTCGATGACGTCCCCCGCGGCGAAGGGGCGGGTCGGTCCGTCGCCGACCTTGACCGCCCAGGAGCCGCCGATGGACCAGATCCAGGCTGCGGCGTCGCCGGCGTAGCGCGGCAGGAGGCGCGGCTCCGACTCGACGTACAGCGAACAGACGCCGGCCAGGAGCTGCCGGGGGAGGCCGTCGCCGCGCAGGGCGAGGACCTCGGCGGGGACGACCACCTCGACCACGTCGACGACGAGGCCGGGGGCGAACTCGACCGCGAGGCCGGGCTTCAGGACGACCTCGTCGGCGACCTTGCCGTCGACCGCGAACCGTCCGCGGAGGGCGAGCAACTTCAGCTCCTGGCCGCGGAGGCTGACCAGCGCGTGGGCTTCGGAGATGCGGGCGTCGTGGAGGTGCAGCGCCGCGGACCCCAGCCGCCCGACGAGGTCGCCGGGGGCCAGGGTCGCGGTCGTGCCGTCGGGGCGACGGACTCGGACAAACGCGGACACGTCCGCGTCGAGTATCGCACCCCCGTCCCCCCCATGGATCAGAGCAGCTCGGGCTTGGCGCTGGCCTGCGACGAGCTGGAGGTCGTGCCCTTGCCGAACCCGAACATCAGGGTCGGCGACTCGCTGATGATGCCGCTCTCGCGATCGAGCACCGCGCCGGCCTCGTCGAACACCGTGACCGTGACGGTCTCGCCTTCGGGACCGACCTGGCCGCCGCTGTCCCGCGCGCCCTTGATCTTCCACTTCGTCCACTGCTGGTCGACCTCGAGCGTGCGCTCGGGCTCGACCGGGTCGAGGCCGTCGGGGTCGTCGACGACCTGCACGCTCATGAAGAACAGGTCGTTCGCGATGATGTTCACCAGCACGTCGGGGGCGTTGTCGGCGAGGCGCCGGCCCTGGAGCGAGAACTCCGCGCCTCCCTCGGTGAGGCCCTCGAACGCGAACTCCCCGGCGTCGTCGAAGGTCACGTCGACGGTGGCGAAGTCCACCGGGTTGCCTTCCGGAGTGGTCCCCTCGATGCGGAACCGGAGCGAGGCCCCGGGGAGCGCGTCGAGGCCGGCCCCGAACTCCATGCCCGCCCAGACGAACTGCCGCTCGGTGCCCACGGGGTCGAGCGCCGTCTCGGAGACGACGATCTCGCCGGTCTCGTTGTCCACGATGTCGAGCTGCACGGACGCGCCGAGGCCGACGCCCGCGCTCACGCCGACGCCCGCGCCGACGCCCGCGCTCACGCCGACGCCCGCGCCGAGGCCTCCGCTCAGGCCCGCGCTGGAGCCCGCGCCGATGCTCGCCGACGTGTCGGACGTCGTGTCGGACGTGGTGTCGGCGTCCGCGACGGGATCGGCGTCGCCGGACGAGCTCAGGCTCGCCGAGGCGCTGGAGGTCGTGCTCGTGTCGGCGGGATCGGTCGGGTCGCTGCCGGCGCCGCCGTCGGCGGTGAAGTCGTCGGTGGTCGTGTAGATGACGGCCCCGCGCCTGGCCCGGCGGAAGTCCTTCACCCGCACCTTGCCGATGTCGTACGAGGCGGTGTCGCCCTGCGCCTGGAGCGAGTCCCGCTCGTCGACGGTGTAGTTGTGGCGGAACAGCTGGGCGTTGACCGCCGCCGTGCCGGTGGTCGGATCGACGTCGGCGGGGAGCCCGTCGAGCACGACCCGGGCCCGGAAGCTCGTGGCGACGTGCTCGGCGACGATCTCGCCGTTGCTGCCGATGACGGTGACGCTGTAGTTCGGGTTCACGGCGTAGACGTCTTCGTCGACCGAGACCACGACCGGCACGGAGTGAGGGGAGTCGCCCAGCTTCCACCGCATGGACAGGCCGCTGCCGAGCACGATGACGTCGTAGACGGCCAGCTCGTCGAGGCTGTCGATCGCGTACTCGATCACGTCGGTCTCGGAGGAGATCATGATGACGCCGGGCCCCTCGAACTCGCTCAGGTCGGCGCGGAAGCGGAGCTTCGGCTTGCCGAGGGCGGCGGTCCCCTCCGACGCCCAGACGGTCACGCCGTACTGCTGCAGCTCCAGGGCGAGGCTCGCCTCGTAGTCGGCGGGGTCCTCGCCGGGCGGCAGCCTGATCCGGAGGGTCTCGACGAGCGACTCCGTCCCCCGGTCGAACTTGGTCTTGCCCTTGAACTTCTTGGCGAACTTGCCCCACGCCGGGTTGACGCCGGCGTCGGCGATCGTGGGGGGAGCGGCCACCCCGAACACGAGGGCGGCGCAGAGGAGATGAATCGGTCGCATGGTGCCTCCAGGGAGCGGTGGGTCCGCCCACCCCTGGAGGCTGCCGCAGGGGGTCCTTCCTGAGACCCCACGCGGATCTTACGCAGCGGCGACGTCTACGCTTCGCGCTCGAAGATCGCTGCCGCGCCCATGCCGCCGCCGATGCACATCGAGACGATCCCGAACCGCGCGTCGGTCCGCTTCATCTCGTGCAGCAGCGTCGCCGTCATGCGGGCGCCGGTGCAGCCCAGCGGGTGCCCCAGGGCGATCGCGCCGCCGTTGGGGTTCAGCTTGCTGTCGGGGATGCCCAGCTCGCGGGCGCAGTACAGCGCCTGCGACGCGAACGCCTCGTTGACCTCGAAGATGTCGATGTCGTCCATCGACAGCCCGGCCCGCTCCAGCGCCTTGGGGATCGCGTACTTCGGGCCGACGCCCATGATCTCCGGGGGCACGCCGACGACCTGGTACATGCGGAGGACGCCGAGGATCTCGGCGCCGAGCTCCTCGGCCTTCTCCCGGCTCATGATGACCGCGGCGGCGGCGCCGTCGCTGACCTGGGACGACGTCCCCGCCGTCACCGAGCCGCCCATCTTGAACGGGGTCCGGAGCTTCGCCATCGCCGCCATGTCGGAGCCGGCGCGGGGACCCTCGTCCTTGCTGAACTGGACCTCGTGCCGCTCGCCGTCCTTGAAGACGGACGCCGTCACCGGGACGATCTCGTCGTCGAACTTGCCCGCCGCCTGCGCCGCGAGGGCCTTGGCGTGCGACTGGAGCCCGAAGGCGTCCTGGTCGGTGCGGCTGACGTCGAACTGATCCGCGACCAGCTCCGCGGTCAGCCCCATCGGCGCGTACGCCTCGGGGTGGGTGTCGACGAGCGTGGGGTTGGGCATCGGGTGGTGCCCGCCCATCGGCAGCAGCGACATCGACTCGACGCCGCCGGCGACCACCACGTCGGCCCAGCCGGCCATGATGGCCTGCGCGCCGTCGGCGACGCTCTGGATGCCGGAGCTGCAGAAGCGGTTGATCGTCTGGCCGGGGACCGAGTCGGGGAGGCCGGCGAGGTCGAGGGCGACGCGGGCGACGTTCAGCCCCTGCTCGGCCTCGGGGGTCGCCGTGCCGACGATGACGTCGTCGATGCTGGCGGGATCGAGGCCGTCGACCTTGGCGACGGCGGCGGCGATGACCGCCCCCATCAGGTCGTCGGGCCGCGTCTGCGCGAGCGTGCCCCTGTTGCCCTTGCCGATGGCGGTCCGCACCGCCGAGACCACGACCGCGTCGCGGGGAGACTTCGTGAAGTTCGCCATCGTCCTAGTTCCTCAGGGGCTTGTTGGTGGTGAGCATGTGCTGGATGCGGGCCTGGGTCTTCTCCTCGCCGCAGAGGCTCAGGAAGGCCTCGCGCTCGAGGTCGAGCAGGTCCTGCTCGGTGACGGTGCCGCCGCTGGCGATGTCGCCGCCGCAGAGCACGTGCGCGATCTTGTTCCCGATGTGCATGTCGTAGTCGGAGATCTGGCCTCCGCCCTTCATGCCCCACATGAACGACGCGATGGCCGCGCTGCCGGTGCGGCCGGGGAGCCGGATCGTCGTCGGCGTGGGCGTGCGCCAGCCGCTGGAGCTCATCCCCAGGACGAGCGCCTTGGCGTCGGCGATCTGGCGGTCGCGGTTCATCGAGATCTGCTCGTGGGGACGGAGGTACCCGAACGCGCGCGCCTCCTCGGCGGACGTGGCGACCTGGGCCATGCCGATCTGCATGAACGCCTTCTGGACGTAGGGGGCGACGTCGATGTCGACGCCCTGGGGGATGCCGCCGACGAGCCGGAAGACCGTCTCCTTGCAGCCGCCCGCGCCGGGGAGGAGGCCGACGCCGACCTCGACGAGGCCGATGTACAGCTCGCCCGTGGCCTGGCACGCGCTCGCCTGCATGGCGATCTCGGCGCCGCCGCCGAGCGCCATCTGGTGGGGCGCGGTGACGACCGGCTTGGCCGAGTACTTGGCCCGCATGAGCGTGTCCTGCAGGCCCTTCGTGAGCGCCTCGATCTGGTCCCACTGCTGCTGCATCGAGGCCATCAGCACGAGCATCACGTTGGCGCCGACGCTGAAGTTGCGGCCCTCGTTGGCGACGACGAGGCCGGCCCAGTCGTCGCTGCCGTCGAGCAGGTCGAGTGCCTGGTTGTAGGCCTTGATGATGTCGTCGTCGATCGAGTTCATCTTGGTGTGGAACTCGAGGCCGAGGACGCCGTCGCCGAGGTCGAGGATCGACGCGCCGAGGCTCTGGGCGACGACGTCGGTGGTGTCCTTGACGTCCTGGAGGAAGACGGCGCCGGTGGGCTGGGGGACGGGCTTGCGCTCGTTGTCGCCGCAGACGTCGAGGTAGCGGGTGACGCCGCTCCGGCGCTCGTACCAGCCGCCGGCCTTGACCGCGTCGCGGACGATGGCGGGGATGGTGCGGCCCTCGGCCTCCATGCGGGCGACGGAGTCGGCGAGCCCGATGGCGTCCCACGTCTCGAACGGGCCGGCGTCCCAGCCGAAGCCCCACTTGAGCGCGTTGTCGACGCTGAAGACGTCGTCGGCGATCTCGCCGAGCAGCTCGGCGCTGTACAGGAACGTGTCGGCGGTGGCGTGCCAGGCGAGGGTGGACGCCTCGTCCCCGTGCTCCAGGAACGCCTTGAGGCGGGCGCCCGGGTCCTCGATGTTGCGGCTGGCGCCGATGGAGGCGAACTTGGTCTTCGTCTGCGCCTCGTACTCCATGGTCGAGAGGTTGAGGGCGAGGATCGCCTTCTTCCCGTCGACCTTGGTCTTCTTGTAGAAGCCGGCGCCGGTCTTGCCGCCGAGGTCGCCGCGCTGGATGAGCTGCTTCAGGTAGGGGGGGAGTTCGAAGACGTCGCGGTGCGGGTCGTCGGTGAGGTTCTCGTGGCAGTTGGCCGCGACGTGCGCGAGCGTGTCGAGCCCGACGAGGTCCGCGGTCCGGAAGACGGCGGACTTGGGGCGGCCCATGGGCTTGCCGAAGATGGAGTCGATGTCGGTGACGGTGAAGCCGGCGTCCACGATCTTGTGGAGCAGCGCCATCATCCCGAAGGTGCCGATCCGGTTGGCGACGAAGTTGGGCGTGTCCTTGCCCACGACGATGCCCTTGCCGAGGCGGCGCTCGCCGAAGTCGGCGAGGAACTGGAAGGTCTCGGGGTCGGTCTCGGGGCCGCTGACGAGCTCGAGGAGCTTCATGTAGCGGACGGGGTTGAAGAAGTGGGTGACGAAGAAGCGCTTGCGGAAGCCCTCGTCGGTCCCCTCGGTCATGGCCGCGATGGGGATGCCGGAGGTGTTGGACGTGATGATGGCGTCGGGCTTGGCGTGGGCGCGGACGTTCTCGAAGACCTTCCGCTTGATGTCGAGCCGCTCGGTGACGGCCTCGACGACCCAGTCGACCTCGCCGAGGCGGGCGTCGTCCTCACCGAAGGCGCAGGGCTCGATGAGGTGCACCAGGTCGGCGTGGAAGAGGGGCGCCGGCTTGGTCTTGGTGAGCGCCTTGAGGGCGGCGGTGGGCCGCTCCAGGTCGAACAGCAGCGACGGGATGCCGGCGTTGGCGAGGTGCGCGGCGATCCCGCTGCCCATCACGCCGGCGCCCAGCACCGCGACCTTCTCGATTCGTCTCGTCATCGGAGGAGTTCCTCGGGTGAATGACCATTCAGTCAGGGGTGGCGGATGGTACACCCTCTGCCGGAAAGCGCTACCCGAAGTCGGAGGATCGGCGGTCAGTCCGGGGTGGCGACCGCGACCGCGACGGAGAGGGTGCCGAAGACGCCGACGGTGTTCACGGCCAGGGCCGGGTTCAGCTCGAGGCGTAGGCGGGGGCCCTTCGCGGGTCGGGTGAAGAACCCGACGGAGGGGCCCAGCGCGCCCCCGGCGACGAAGAGCGAGAGCTGAGCGACGGGACGGACGCCGACGAACCAGAGCAGTTTCGGCGTCTTGCGAAGGCCGGCCACGATCGCGCCCACCTCGAAGAAGCCGGCGGGGATGACGTGCGAGGGGTAGCCGTCTCGGTAGCTCATGACCGTCGGACCCAGATCCCAGCTCGCCCACGCTCCGATCCCCCGCCGGCCGTCCAGGCGATGCGCGCCGAGGCCGAAGCTGAGGAAGCCGTGCATGCCGCCCATGAGCATCGGACGAGCAGGGGAGCCCATGAGAAACCTGTGTCCACCTCGAGCCGTCGAGGGGTGCGCTCCGCTCGGAGCT
>CAYFOA010000032.1:0-48524 GCA_964344575.1 uncultured Rickettsiales bacterium
CTCCGAGCGGAGCGCACCCCTCGACGGCTCGAGGTGGACACAGGTTTCTCATTCGCTCGCCTCCAGCGGGGGCTTGGCGTCCTTGCCGATGAACACCGTGACGCCCGTGAGGAATCCCAGGGCGCCGAGGTCCCCGGGGCCGACGTAGCCGACGACGGCGTCCGAGGTGGACGCGTAGGGGCGGTGCCACTTCAGCTCCAGGGAGACGCCGAGGCGGCGCTTCTTGCCGACCCGGACCTGGCCGCCCACGTAGGGGCTGAACGTGTAGATGGGCGTCGGCCGGTCGTCGATGGTGCGGCGGACGGGGGTCACGTAGTTGTGGAAGCCGACGTACAGGAGCGTCCGCTCCCGGGGGTCGAACGTCCACGAGGCGGTGACCTGGAGGTCGAAGGCGGCCCAGCCGGACTTGCCGTTGATCAGCGGCGAGACGGTGAACGCGGCGGACAGCCCGGGGCGGGCCTTCTTCTGGTCGAGGAGGTAGTAGCTGGCGCCGATGTCGAAGTAGGCGTTGCCGTTGTTGACGAACGTCTCGAGGACGTGCCAGCCGACGAAGACGTCGGTCCGGTCGGTGACGCCGACCTTGTAGGTGAGGGTCGTCAGGGGGATGGGGGTGCGGTCGTCGCCGATGCCCGCGACGGGGCCGCCGAGGGAGGCGTGGACGGCCATGTTGCCCTTGCCCAGCGGGCGCGCGTGGTGGGCGGTGGAGCAGCCGGTCGCGACGAGGGCGAGCAGCAGCAGCGGGAGCAGTCGTCTCACCCTCACCCTCGGAAGTCGTCCTTCATCGCGCGGAGGCGACCGAGGACCTCGTGCCTCGGCGTCGCCCCGTCGGCCCCCACGGCCGCGCGGACGGCGGGTGTATCACATCGCAGGAAGGGGTTGGTCTTCAGTTCGTCGCCCAGGGTCGAGGGGACGGTGGGGAGGCCGCGGGCGCGGAGGGCATCGACCTCGTCGGAGCGGGCCTGGAGGTCGGGGTTGTCGGGGTCGACGGTGCGGGCGAAGGCGATGTTCGACTGCGTGTACTCGTGGGCGCAGTACAGCACCGTGTCGGCCGGCCACGGGGCGATGACGCCGTACAGCGAGGCGTCCATCTGGGCGGGGGTGCCCTCGAAGAGGCGGCCGCAGCCGACGCTGAACAGCGTGTCGCCGACGAACGCGGCGCCGTTGGACCAGCGCCACGCGATGTGGCCGAGGGTGTGCCCGGGGACCTCGCGGATGACCGCCGTCTCGCCGGCCCAGGTGACCTCCTCGCCGTCCTCGAGGACGCGCGTCTGGCCGGGCACGCGGCCGTGGTCGTGGTCGTAGCGGCCGGCCCACACCTCGAGGTCCGGGTTCGCCGCGAGGAGGGCCTCGTTGGCGCCGACGTGGTCGAAGTGGTGGTGGGTCTGGAAGACGTGGGTCAGGCGCAGGCCGCGGCGCTGGAGCGCGGCCTCGATGGGGGGCGCCTCGGGGCTGTCGACGAGGGCGGCCGTGCCGTCGTCCGCGCAACACAGGAGGTAGGCGTAGTTGTCCCTCCAGACGGGGACCTGGACGACCTCGAAGGGCACGACGGGGAGGCTAGGGCGGCTCGGTCGGGAGGGGACCCGCGTCGATTCGCTCGGCGGCACGCATGTCGAAGTCGGCGTCGGCCTGCTGGCCGAGGGCGACGTGGACGGTGGCGCGCTGGCGGTAGAGGTCGGCGTTCTCGGGGTCGTGGAGGACGGCCGCGTTGATCTGCTCGAGGGCCTCGGCGTGCTTGCCCTGGACGTGGAGGATGCGCGCCCGGAGGGCCTCGTAGCGGGCGGTGCCGGGAGCCCGGGCGATGGCGGCGTCGGCGGCCGCCTCGGCCTCGGCGTGGCGGCCGGAGTTGAGGTGCTCGACGGCCTTGCGGGCGGACTCCTCGGCGACGGCGTCGGCGCCCGCGGGGGCGGGCGCGAGGGCCGGGCCGGCGTACTCGGGGATGTCGCGGGAGACGCCCTCGGCGGGGGCCTCGTCGCCCTCCGCGGCGGCCGCTCCGTCGCCCTCGGCGGCGACCTCGTCGCCCTCGGCGGCGGCGGCCTCGTCGCCCTCGGCGGCGGCTGCTTCGTCGCCCTCGGCGGCGCCTGCCTCGTCGCCCTCGGCGGCTGCCTCGTCACCCTCGGCGGCTGCTTCGTCACCCTCGGCGGCGGCCGCTTCGTCGCCCTCGGCGGCCGGAGCGTCGCCCTCGGGGGCGGGATCCGCGGGGGCGTCGGCGGCGGGGGCGTCGCCGGAGGGATCGGCGGGGACCTCCTCGTTGTTGTCCGTGCAGAAGCTCCACCCCACGAAGATGATGAGGAGGGCGGTCAGGGCGGCGGGGAGGAAGGAGATCGGGTCGGCGGCGTCGTCCTCGGCCCGCGCGAACGGGTGGGGCTTGACGTCGGCCTTGGCCGCGGGGGCCGCGGCGCCGGGGTCGGTGGAGGCGGACTCCTCGGCGGGGGCCGCGTCAGCGTCACCGTCGCCGCCGGCGGCTGCGTCTGCTCCGCCGTCGTCCGCGTCTCCGCCGTCGTCCGCGCCTCCGTCGGCTCCGTCGTCGCCCGCGTCTCCGCCGTCGTCCGCGCCTCCGCCGTCGCCTTCGTCGCTCGCGGCCTCGGCGTCCCCGTCGTCGGCGGGCTCGTCGCCGGCGTCGTCGTCGTCGGGCTCGTCGCCGGCGTCGTCGTCGTCGCCTTCGTCGTCGTCGCCGCCCTCGTCGTCGCCGCCCTCGTCGTCGCCGCCGTCGTCGCCGTCTCCGCCGTCGTCTCCGCCGTCGTCTCCGCCGTCGTCGCCGTCGTCAGCCACGGGCGGGGCCTCGTCCTCGGCCGCCTCGTCGGGGGTATCGACCTCCCCGGGCTCCGGGGCGTCGGTGGGATCGGGCGCGGCCGCCGCGTCGAGGGCCGTCAGATCAGGCTCGGAACCAGACATGGGCGCATTATCCTCACGCCCGCGCGCAGGGGCAAAAGGGTGACCCAAGTTGGCCGAATTGTCCGATCGCGAGGGCGCCGCTCAGCTCGCCTGACGGAGGCGCCAGAGGTCCTCGGGGAGGTGGAGGCCGCGGCGGGCGAGGCGGCTGACGAGGCGGGGCTTGTGGCCGGTCGCGGCGAACGTCCCCTGGCTGCGGCCGCCGGGCCCCTCGCCGTGCTCGTGGAAGCGGAACAGCTCCGCGATGACGACCGGGTCGCCGGGCTCGATCTCGCACAGGGAGTCGATGACGCGGCGGCCGTCGCCGAGGCGGCGGAGGTGGATGACGAGGTCGATCGTCCGCCCCAGCTGGCGGCGCATCACGCGCTCGCCGATCGCCGGCTCCGACAGCTGGACCATCCCCTCGAGCCGCTCGATCGCGTCCCGCGGCGACGCCGCCCGGATCGCCGCCAGCGAGCCGCCGTAGCCGCCCGCCATCGCCTGCACGAGGTCCCACGCCTCGGGCCCCGCGAGGTCGCCGACCACCAGCCGGTCGGGCCGCATCCGCATCGCCGTCCGGAGCAGCTCCCGGGGCGACGTGTCCGCCCCGCGTTCCAGCCGCATCACGTGCGGACGCCCCAGCCGCAGCTCCGCCAGCTCCTCGATCGTGGCCACCCGCTCGGCGGGGTTGCCGCACCGGGCCAGCGCCCCCAGCAGCGTCGTCCGGCCGGACCCCGCGGCGCCGCTGACGAGGACGTTCAGCTTCCCGATCACCGCGGCGCGGAGCAGGCTCCCCAGCGCCGGCGGGAACATCCGCGTCGTCGCCAGCCCGTCCAGCTCGTACCCGAGGTGGCGGCCGCGCCGGATCGAGAGGACGGGGCCGTCCAGCGCCACCGGCGGGAGCACCACGCTCAGCCGCGCGCCGTCGGGGAGGCGGCCGTCGACGACGGGATCGGCCTCCGACGCCGGCCGCCCGATCGCCGCCGTCATCCACCGCGCGAACTGGAGCAGTACCTCGGTCGACGGGAACGTCGCGTCCGTCTCGACGCGCCGCCCGTCCCGCTCCACCTGCACGCGGTGCGGACCGTTGACCAGGATCTCCCCGACGTCGTCGGCCTGGAGCAGGCTCAGGAAGCGGCGGCAGGCGATCAGCATCGTCCCCAGGTCTCCGCCCAGCCGCTGGGCCTCCCGGCGGGAGGTCCGCATCGTCCCCTCGTGCGCCGTCGCCACCTCCTCGAAACGCTCGACGCAGAGCTTCCGGAGCTCGGCCGCGTGCGCGTCTTCGAGGCGCGAGAAGTCGATCTCCGTCAGCATCGGGAGGAGGACGCTGCCCAGCATGCGATCGGTCGGCGAGACGGCCACGGAGCGAACGTACGCCGGGGTTGTGGCGGACCTTTGGAGATGCCGTGCTTGTTGTGCGGTCGGTCAGGCGTCCGGGAGGGCGGCGCGCTCGCTCGCCAGCCGGTCGGCGTGGTCGGTCCGGCCCGCGCCGCGCCACTGCTCGACGGCGAGCGCCCACGCGTCGGCCGCCCGCCGCGGCTCCCCCTCGAACGCCGCCAGCCGGCCCCCCAGCTCCAGCGCCTCGGCCACGTCCGCCTCGGCGATCGAGGAGCTCCGCAGCAGCGCCCGCGCCTCGTCCGTCGCCTTGTCGAACGCCCCCCACCGGCGCTCCGCCGCGCGGCAGGGGACCGACGTCGCCAGCGCGCAGCCGAGGAGCCCCTTCCGGCCGGTCCGGCGGAGGCGATCGATCGCGGGGTCCAGCACGCGCGCCGCGTCCGCCATCCGGTCCTGCCCCAGCAGCAGCAGCGCGAGGTTGATGCGCGGCATCACGCCGCCCACCCCCGTCGCCTCGTGCAGCGCCAGCGCGCGCCGGTAGCCCTCCTCCGCGTCGGTCCGGCGACCGGCCGCGCGGGCGAGCTCGGCCAGCGAGTTGAGCGTGTCCCCCATCCCGCGCCGGTTCCCCGCCGCCTCGTACAGCGCCAGGGCCTGGCGGAGGAGGTCGAGCGCCTGCGCGGGCCGCTCGAGGCGACGCGCGCACAGCGCCCGCGCCCGGAGGTTGTCGGCCTGCTCGACCGTCCGGCCCTGGCGCGCGAACAGGTCCGCCGCCCGGGCGAAGAGCTCGTCCGCCTCGGCCGCTGCGCCGCGCCGCAGCGCCACGTCGGCGAGCCCCTGGATCGCCTGCGTCGCCTCCCGCTCCAGCCCCGCGTCGCGGCACTGCAGCCGCGCCCGCCGGTGGAGCGTCGCGCTGGCCTCGAAGTCGCCCCGCGCGTGCGCCACCTGGGCCCGCACCAGCGCCGCCTCGGCGGCCACGGGGGGCGACGGATCCCCCTCCGCGGCGGCCGCCAGCGCCTCGGCCCGGTCGAGGTTCCCCAGCGCCCGGTGAGCCCACGCCGCCAGCGCCCGGCCCGCGCCGCGCCGGGGGTCGTCCGCAGGCAGCGGCGGCACCACGCGGGCCGCCGCCCGGTCCCTCCGCTCCAGCAGCGCCAGCACCCCGCCGGGATCCGACCGCGCCTGCCGCCGGCGGGCCCCCGCGAGCAGCGGCGCGAGCGCCCCCGCGTCGTCCCCCGCCGCCAGCAGGTGGAGCCCGATCCGCTCGACGTCGGCGCCGTCTCCCCCCAGCGTGCGGAGCATCGCGGCGCACGCCCGGTGGAGGTCCGCCCGGCGCCCGTCCTCGGCCGCCGACCGCTCCAGGGACTCCCGCAGGATCGCGCTCGCGAAGGTGAACCCCCGGTCGCTGGGGACGGCCAGCTTCGCGTGGAGCAGCCGCTCGGCGACGTCCGTCAGGGGCGCCGCGATCTTCGCGTCGAGGCAGACCTGGGTCCACTCCCCGAGGTCGACCTCGTCCCCCAGCGCGGCCGCCGCCTGGAGCGCCGCCCACGCCGGCTCCGCTTCGGCGAGGTCGGCCGTCGCGGTCCGGAGCCGCTGCCGGGCGACGTCGTGGAGGTCGTCGGGGAGCCGCAGCTCCGCCCCGTCGGCCAGCCGGATCCCGTCCGCGCCCGGGACGAGCACCCCCCGCGCCACCTGGTCGCCGACGAGCTGCACCGCGAAGAGCGGGTTGCCGCCGGTCCGCTCGTCGATGCGCGCGGCGAGGGCGTCGTCGAAGCCGAGCAGCTCGGTGACGAGCGCCCGCCGGTCGCCGTCGGGGAGGGGACCGATCTCGAGCCGGCCCGTCCGGTCCGCGCGGAAGACCGCGTCCAGCGCTTCGGCCCGGTCCGCCGGCATCGCCGCGAGGTCGTCGTCCCGCGCCGTCGCCACGACCAGGACCGGCAGCGTCCCGTCCGGGTTCGTCGTCGCGGGGGGGCCCGTGAGGAGCCGCGTGAGGAACCCGATCGTGTCGTCCGAGTGGGCGACGTCGTCGAGGTGGAGAACGACGGGGCGCTCGGCGCCGAGGTGGCCCAGGGCCGCGATCAGCGCGTCGTGGCGCCGACCCCAGGCGATCCCGACGTCGGCCCCCGCCGCGCCGCCTGCGTCCGCCGGGGTGAGGATGGCGGCCAGCTCCCGCGCCTCCCCCTCGGACGCGACGCCGGACGCCGCCAGCATCCCTTCGAGTCGCTCGAGGGTGGCGTCGAGGTCCAGCCCCACGAGCCGGAGGTGGCGGGCGAACATCGCCTCGACGCCGTGCTCCGGCCCCGCGATGGCCGCGTCCGCCGACCGGAGCACCGTCGCCGCCCCGACCTCGTGGGCGCGGCGCCCGAGCCACCCCGCCAGCGCCGACTTGCCCGTCCCCGCGGGGCCGTGGAGGAGCAGCGCGCGCGGCTTCCCGGCGCCGCCGGCGTCCTTCAGCGCGCCCCACAGCTGGTCCCGGATCTGCCGCCGCCCGACGATGGGGACGGCGCGGAGGCCGAAGAGCCCCAGCCCCGCGCCGCGCAGCTGGGGCGACGGCCGGTCGCCGCTGGGGGGGCGCCACGTCTCCGGGATCGGGGGGACGTCGCTCCCGCCGAAGTCCAGCTCCTCGCTCTCGTCGAGGTCGATCAGCGTCGTCACGCGCGCCGTCGCCCCGCCGAACCCCGCCGCCGCGCCCACCGGCCCGAGGCCGCCCCCGTCCTCGTCCCCGTCCCCGATCGCGCCGCCGAACGACGACGGCGTCACGCTGTCGACCGTCAGGTAGAAGGTCTCGCTCGCGGGGGTCAGCTCCGCCACCGAGCTGTGGTGCTCGCCGCCGACGGGCGCGTCGGCCTCCCACAGCGCCTCGGGGACCTCCAGTCGCGTCAGCGCCCAGGCGGCGTCGGCGGCCCGCTGGAACCGGGCGCTCGGCTCCCGCTCGATCAGCCGCCGGATCCACGCCCCGAGCCCCGGCGGCAGCTGCTTCGCCCGCTCCTCGTCCCACAGCGGCCGCTCCCCCAGCGTGTGCGCGAACGCCAGCGAGACGATGTTGTCGCCGCGGAACGGCAGCCGCCCCAGCGCGAACTCCCACGCCAGGCAGCCGAGCGCATAGAGGTCCGTCCACGGCCCGTAGTCCCGCCAGTGGCCCTGGAACTGCTCGGGCGCCATGTAGTGCGGCGTCCCCGCGGTGACGAGCTCGGTGTTCGTGGCGGACGACTTCTCCTCGCCCGCGTGCGCCAGCCCGAAGTCGGTCAGGCGGACCGTCCCGTCCCACGACCCGTCCCCGTCCGGCCCCGCCGCGGTCCGGTCCCCGGCGCACCCCAGGAGGATGTTCGGGGGCTTGAGGTCGCGGTGGACGAGGCCGCGGCTGTGGGCGTGGCCGAGGGCGTCGAGCAGGCCGAGGAGGACCTGGCGGAGGCGGGGCCAGGGGAGGGGCCGCTCGATGTCGTGGAGCGTCCCCAGGGTCGCCAGCTCCATCGCCATCCAGGGGCTCCCGGAGACGAGCGCGCCGCCGGACGCCTCGGCCGCGGCGTCGTCGACGGCCCCCAGATCGAGGACCATCACGACGCCCGGGTGGTCCAGCCCCGCGACGGCCCGGACCTCGTTCCGGAACGCCGCCTGGTAGCTCGCGTCGGAGGCCCGCTCGCCGGTCATCACCTTGACCGCGACGTCCGTCCCCGACCCGGCGTGCGTCCCCCGGTAGACGACCCCCATGCCGCCCCTGCCGAGCTGCTCGCCGAGCACGAACGGGCCGAGGCGGACGTCCATCCCCTTCACGTCAGCACCTCGGCGAGGCGCCGGAAGTCGTCGAGGTCGTTGTAGACCTGGGCGGAGACGCGGATCCAGCCGCGTCCCCCGAACGGGATCGGCATGACCTCGACCCGGTGCTCGGCCCACAGCCGCGCCCGGAACGCGTCCAGCGCGACCTTCGTGGGGGCGACGTCGGTCGCCGGGTGGGGGACCGTGAGGATCGACCCGGTCATCGCCGCCGGCGCCGCGGGCGCGCCCCCCCACGCCTCCTCCAGGAGCTCGCCGCCCGCCCACACCAGCTCGTGGTTGTGGCGGCGGACGCGCTCCGGCCCCAGCTCGCGGTGGAACGCCAGCGCCTCGGTCACCGACAGCCACGCCGAGCAGTCCCGCGTCCCGACCCAGTCGAACTCGTCGGGGAAGCCCTTCGGGTAGTTGAGCGAGATGACGGTGGGGTGCAGCCCCTCGCGCGCGCGGGAGATCGAAGGGTTTGTCCACAGGAACGCGCACCCCTTGGCGGCGCAGAGCCACTTGTGGGCGTTGCCGGTGTACCAGTCGGCGCCGAGGGCGGGCAGGTCGAGGGGGACCATCCCGGGGGCGTGGGCGCCGTCGACGAGGACCGGGACGCCGCGCGCGCGGCAGGCGGCGACGATCCGTTCGACCGGGAGGAGCAGCGCGGTCGCGGACGTGATGTGGCTGACGACGACGACGCGCGTCCGGTCGGTGAGGGCGGCGGCGAAGCGCTCCACGACCACGTCCTCGTCGCCGGGGCGGGCGGGGAAGGGGACGTCGACGTGGACGGGGACGGCGCCGGTGCGGTCGCAGACGTAGCGGATGGCGGCGGCGACGGCGGGGTAGGTGTGGGCCGTCCCCACGACCTCGTCCCCGGGCTCGAGGCGGAGCGACCGGAGCACCGCGTTGCAGCCTCCGGTGGCGTTCTCGACGAACCCGAGGTCCTCGCCCGACGCCCCGAGCTCGGCGGCGAGGTCGGCGGCGGCGGCGCGCAGGGCGGGCGTCAGCTCCTCCATGAAGAACCGCAGCGGCTGCCGCTCCATCGCCAGCCGCCACCGGTCCTGGGCCGCGAGCACCCGCCGCGGTGTCGCCCCGAACGACCCGTGGTTCAGGAACGCCATCCCCTCTTCGAGCAGCCACTCGTGGCGGATGGATCGGCCGAAGGCGCGCACGCTGCGTCCCAGGGTATACGCCTCGCGTGGGTTTCGACTTCGAGGCGGCGGAGCTCCTCCCCGCCAACGTCCGCTTCGGCTGCAGTTCGTGGAAGTACGAGGGCTGGAAGGGGCAGATCTACACGCGCGAGTACAAGACGAAGAAGGCGTTCGAGCGGGAGTCGCTGGCCGAGTACGCCGCCTTCCCGTGGTTCCGCACGATCGGCCTCGACCACACGTTCTACACGCCCCCCTCGGAGGCCCAGCTCGACGGGTACGTCGCGCAGATCCCCAAGGCCATGACGTGGTGCGCGAAGGTGTGGGATCGGGTCACGATCCCCAGGTACGGGAGTTCCCGGCGGTACGGCGACCTGGCGAACAAGGAGAACCCGCACTTCCTCGATCCCGTGCTGTTCTGCGACGAGTTCCTCGCCCCGTTCGAGCGGCAGGACTTCGTGGCCCACACGGGGCCGTTCCTGTTCCAGTTCCAGGACGTCTACCGGACGTTCGCGGACCTCGACGAGTTCGTGGACCGGCTCGACCACTTCCTCGCCGTCGTCCCCGACCGCTTCCGCTACGCGATCGAGCTGCGGACCCCCCAGATCCTCCGCACGCGCTACTTCGACGTCCTCGCGAAGCACGGCGTCACGCACGTCTTCAACCACTGGGGGACGATGCCGCCGCTGGTCGACCAGATGCGCGCGGCGGCGAACGCCGGCGGCCTCCGCGGCGGCTACTACGTGGCCCGCCTCCTGACCCCCCGCGGCGCCACCTACCAGCGCTCGGTCGACCGCTTCAGCCCCTACGACCGCATCAAGCAGGTCCAGCCCGAGATGCGCCGAGACGTCGTCCGCCTCGCCCGCCGCGCCGTCGAGACGAACAGCGAGGCCTACATCCTCGTGAACAACCGCGTCGAAGGAAACTCCCCCTCCACCATCGACGCGATCGGCGCGATGGTCGTCGACGCGCTGGGCCTCCGCTAGAGGTCCGCTAGAGGTGTCTGGATCGGCGGTCTGCTGGAGGTGTCTGGATCGGCGGATTGCGTATTACGCCGCTCCAACTACCTGCAAACAGGACGGTTTCGACGGTGTCTGGAACGGAGGATTGCGCTTCAGGCGTGCCGCAGGTCGGCCGGCCGGTCGATCGCGTGAGCCCCGGACACCCCGCCCCCGACGACCTCCAGCGCCACCGCCCACCCCCGGTCGAGCCACCGCAGCTGCTCCAGCGACTCAGCGCGCTCGCGCCCGCTGCGCGCCAGCTCCGCGACGGCCGCGAGCGCGTCGCTCCGGTACGCATAGACGCCGACGTGGAGGAGCCTCGCAGCGTCGACGTCCCCCGGATCGAGCTCCGCTCTCGAGAAGTCCACGGCGAACCCGCCCCGAGCCGTCACGGTCGTCCGCCCCCCGGCGTCGGAGTCCCCCGACCTGGTCGCCACCGTCGCCAGCGGCGCCCGCCTCAGCCCGTCCACGGCCGCCCGCACCAGGGCCGGCGTCGCGCCGACCGCGTCCCCCTGCAGGTTCACCACCGCGTCCACGTCCCCGAGCGCCCCGCTCGCCAGCGCCTCCGCCACCCGCTCGGTCCCGTTCCGCGGCCGCGCCGACGTCCGCGTCACCTCCGCCCCCGCCCGCGCCGCGACCTCCGCGATCGCGTCGTCCGCCGTCGCCACGACCACCGCCCCGAAGCCGCACGCCGCCCCGATCCCGATGGTCGCCTCGAGCACCGTCCGCCCCCGCCACTCCGCCAGCAGCTTCCCCGGGAACCGCCCGGACGACATCCGGGCAGGAATACACACGCGCACGCGCGCGTGAGCGCTGGGAAGGTGCAAGCCCTCGGGTCCCGCTGCCACGGTCCCGAGTCTTACCACCCGGCCCGGTGAACGAGGAGGAGGCGGCGCCCGTCTTGTCAGCCCATCGGCCCCAAGTACAATGCGCGAGGCCGGCGCGCCCGGTCCGATGCCTTGCTGTGTCCGCTTTCGGGGTTCCCATGCACCGCCTGTTCCTCCCGCTCGTCGCCCTCGCCCTGCTGCTCAGCGGCTGCCCCACCGAGGTCCCCCCGCTGCCCCTGCAGATCTCCCAGGTGACGTTCACCAACACCGTCGTCCTCCCCGGCGAGACCATCGAGATGAGCGTCGAGGTCATCAACGCGCTGGGCGACCCGACCTACGAGTGGACCGGCGACGCGGGCGAGTTCGGGACCCCCGGCCAGGCGACGACGACGTGGACGGCGCCGGAGGTCGAGCAGCTCGTCGCCGTGAAGGTGGTCGTCAACGACGGCGACGACCGCACCCAGCAGCACGAGATCGACCTCGTCGTGGGCTACGGCCAGGACCACGACGGCGACGGCTTCAGCCTCCGCGAGGGGGACTGCGACGACACCGACCCCAACGTCTACCCCGGCGCCCCCGACGTCGCCGACAGCATCGACAACGACTGCGACGGCGAGATCGACGAGGGCTCCCCCGAGGCCGACGACGACGGCGACGGCTTCGCGGACCTCGACGGCGACTGCGACGACGACGACCCCGAGGTCTTCCCCGGCTCCCCCGAGGGGTCCGAGAGCGACGGCGTCGACAACGACTGCGACGGCACGATCGACGAGGGGACCGACGCCTTCGACGACGACGGCGACGGCTACAGCGAGAACGACGGCGACTGCAACGACAACAGCAGCGCGGTCGGCCCCGACGCCCCCGAGACCCTCGACAACATCGACAACGACTGCGACGGCACCGTCGACGAGGGGACCGCCGCCTTCGACGACGACGAGGACGGCTGGTCCGAGCTCGCGGGCGACTGCAACGACGACCCCGACGGCACCGGCCCCGACCAGTTCCCCGGCAACCCCGAGATCAGCGACGGCCTCGACAACGACTGCGACGGCCTCGCCGACGAGGACTTCCTCGTGGACGAGGACGGCGACGGCTGGTCGTCCCTCGCCGGCGACTGCGACGACGCCAACCCCTACTCGTTCCCCGGCGCCTCGGAGTTCCTCGACGGCCTCGACAACGACTGCAACGGCCTCGTCGACGACGACCTCGACGCGACGGACGACGACGGCGACGGCTGCGCGGAGAACGGCGACGGCTGCGCGGACAGCGTCGGCGACTGCGACGACGCCGCCGACAACGTCTACCCCGGCGCCCCCGAGGTCGACGACGAGCCGCTCGACATCGACAACGACTGCGACGGCTTCGTCTTCGTCAACCCCCCCTTCGCCCTCGCGACGCTGTCGTCGTCGGGCAACTGCAACAACGGCGCGGACGACGACGGGGACGGCTGGATCGACGCGTTCGACCCCGACTGCACGACGTCCACGGCCGAGTCGGGCTTCGGGATCACGGCCTGCAACGAAGGCGCCGACACCGACGGCGACGGCCAGGTCGACGCCGCCGACCCGCAGTGCGGCACCGGCTTCGACAACGACGAGGAGGACAGCAGCGCCGACGACTGCTTCAACGGCTTCGACGACGACGGCGACGGCTGGGCCGACTTCCAGGACCCGGACTGCACGATCCCGCCGTTCGACGAGAACTTCGCCGGCACGACCGAGTGCAACGACGGCGCCGACAACGACGGCGACGGCCTCATCGACGCGGGCGACCCCGACTGCGACGACGGCTTCGACGGCGCCGAGGGGAACGGCGAGCCGGACGACTGCTACGACGGGACGGACGACGACGGCGACGGCTACACCGACCTCGACGACCCCGACTGCCTCGTCGCCCCCTACGACGAGCTCGGCGTCGGCACGACCGCCTGCAACGACGGCATCGACAACGACGGCGACGGCTCCATCGACACCGGCGACGCGGGCTGCACGGACGCGTCCGACAACGACGAGGTGACGTCCGTCGGGGGCAGCCTCGTCCTCGACGGGACCGGCTCGTGGGACCCCGACGACGACTCCCTCGTCTACTACTGGTACTTCGACTTCCAGCCCATCAACAGCAACCTCTCCAGCGACGACATCCTCGACGGCAACAGCGCGGTCGCCTCCTTCGCCCCGGACGTCCCCGGGCCGTGGGTGGTGGCGCTGATCGTGTCCGACGGGATGTTCAACTCGGAGCCTGCCCTCCTGACCCTCGAGGTGGCCCCCTGATGACCACGAAGACCACCCCCGCCCGCAGCTCGCTGTACGCGCTCCTGGCGCTCGGCGGCCTCCTCCTCGCGGTAGGCGCCCCCTCGTGCGCGGCCCCGGTGCTGACGTTCGACCCGCCGGAGATCCTGGCGGTCCACATCGAGTCGACCAACGTCACGGGCGGCCTGACGATCTCGATGGAGGTCGAGGCGACGGGGACGGGCTCGCTCCTGTACGCGTGGACGGCGGAGCGCGAGGACGGCAACGAGGACGGCGGCGCCTTCACCGAGCCCGAGTCCGCGGCGACCTCCTGGACGGCCCCCTACGACGACGGCGTCGTGCTGATCGCGATCGCGGTGAGCGACGCCCGCGCGACGTCGAGCCGCACCATCCCCGTGCTCGTCGGCCCCGGCGTGGACAACGACGAGGACGGCTTCGCGGTGGCCCAGGGCGACTGCGACGACGAGGACGCGACGATCTACCCCGGCGCCCCCGAGCCGGCCGACGGCCTGGACAACGACTGCGACGGCGAGATCGACGAGGGGAGCGACGAGGTCGACGACGACGGCGACGGCTTCAGCGACCTCCAGGGCGACTGCGACGACGGCGACCCGACGGTCTACCCCGGCGCCGACGAGCTGGTGAACGGCATCGACGAGAACTGCAACACCCTCATCGACGACGGCACCGACGCGTACGACGACGACGGCGACGGCTTCAGCGAGGACGACGGCGACTGCAACGACGCCAACGCGGCGATCTCCCCGGCCAGCGGCGAGCTCCTCGACGGCGTCGACAACGACTGCGACGGCGTCACCGACGAGCACACGGTCGGCTACGACGACGACAGCGACGGCGTGACCGAGCTGGAGGGGGACTGCAACGACGGCGACGCGGACACGTACCCCGGCGCCCCCGAGCTGCCCGACGGCGCGGACAACGACTGCAACGGCCAGATCGACGACGGCTCGTTCATCACCGACGACGACGGCGACGGCTTCACCGACCTCGCCGGCGACTGCGACGACACGAACCCCTACACGTACCCCGGCGCGCCCGAGTACCTCGACGGGTTCGACAACGACTGCGACCTCATCATCGACGAGGACCTCAGCACCAGCGACGACGACGGCGACGGCTTCAGCGAGGCGGACGGCGACTGCAACGACGCCAACGCGGAGATCTACCCCGGCGCGCTCGAGCTCGACGACGGCATCGACAACGACTGCGACGGCTTCGGCTACACCAACCCGCCCATCGCCATCGGCGCGGTCGCCGCGGACCCGCAGGCGTGCGCCCCGGTCGAGCTGACGGCGGCGTCGTCCTTCGACCCCGACGGCGACACCCTCGACTTCACCTGGTTCTTCACGACGCAGCCGCCGCTGAGTCAGCTGGAGGACGACGACATCGACGACCGGTTCGAGATGAACGCGAGCTTCACCCCGGACTCCGCCGGCTACTGGGCGGTCGCGCTCCAGGTCACCGACGGGACGTACACCTCGGCCCCCGCCACGGTCGGCTTCACGGTCGCCCCGCGCCCCGGGAACAGCCCCCCCGTGGCTGCGTTCAACGGCGACAACATCAACGACGGCCAGACGGTCTCCTGCAGCTACGACAGCTACGGCAACTGCAGCGGCTGCCCGTCCTGCGAGCCGGTCTACAGCCTCGACGCCGCCTCGGCCACGTCCGACGCCGACGGCGACCCCATCTATTACGTCTGGACGGCGTCCAAGGCGAGCGGCGACGGCGGCCCCCCCGAGGTCACGGTCACGGGCGACGGCTTCGCGGACGTCACGTTCTCGATGTCGGTCGGCTGCACGGGGTTCAGCGCGGGCGTGTACGAGGTCGACGTGGAGGTCCACGACTGCAACGGAGCGACCGACACCGCCACCCTCCAGATCGAGTACTCCTGCTCGCCCTGATCCCGCACAGTTAGCGATTACTCGCGAACGTTCCGCAGAGGCCCGATCGGTATCCGATCGGGCCTTTGCCGATCGGGGGTCCCGGGATCCCGGCGTCGATTGCAGGCCGCACGCAATTGTGATCCGGGACCGCGTTTTCATTGGCGGAAAAAAAGCGCGGAAGTTCTTGTTCTGACACCGCTTTCAGCCCCGCCTCAACAACCCTGCAACGGGCGACTTCGCGGTCGGGAGTTGGACTTCTAATCTTCTCGAAGAAGGTGACGCTCTTTTGAAAACTTGATGACCCTTCCAGGAAGTCACAGGACTTCGTGGGTCCCCGCCCGGCCGGTTCGCCGCACCTCCTCGGAGGCGCGCTGGACCCGGGGCGACGGACCCGAGGAACCCCACGAGTGCCGCCGGATGAAACAAGCCGGCAGGGCCTGTCAGGGAGTAAGCCGCCAAGGTCGGACCAACGGCGAAGGCGGAACGCAGCGGGCGTGGAACCCCGCGTAGGTGGACCTGACTTGCTTGATGTGCTGAAGGGGCCGACGAACCTCATGAGGGGAGCTCGCTTCGGCGAGCCGCTCGGAACGGTGAGTCTCAGAGGGAGAGGGTAAGTCCACGAGAGACGCTCGTGTCGCTTCCGTTTCGGAGGCGTCCAAGGCGGCCTCGGGAAGACGCCAGGGGCCAGGTGCCTGCAGCTTGCTGCGGACGCTGAAGGCCGAAGGTGGACCGGCGAAGGCCACACCGAGCCGGTACCGAGCCGCTGATGCTCTGAAGGACATCCCAACTCCAGTGAGGCGCGCGACGGCTTCGGCCGCCGCAGACCCCGACGGGCGCAACCCCCTGGAGAGACCAACGAACCTGCATCCTGGCCGGCCGAACGGCGGCGCGCCCCCTCGGGGGTGAGGCGCGGAACGGCTGGGACCTGCTCCGGCAGCTGCTTCGGCGGCGGCGGGGGCGGGTCGAAGGGACTGGGGACGCTGCACCCGAGGCGGCCGGCTTGCCGGCGGTTGCGGGAGCGGCAACCTGGGCGGCTGGCGGCGCGGCCTGCTTCGGCGGGCGGCGCGGCGAAAGGCCCGGGCGGATGCGGCGGCGCTTGCTTCGGCTGGCGGCGCGGCGGAAGGCCGGGGCGGACGCCACGGACCTCGCTTCGGCGGGGACCGGCGCGACGGCACGGCAGACGCGGCAAGGCCTGCTTCGGCGGGCAGCGCGGCGGCGGCCGGGCCCGAGGCGGCCCTCGGGACGCGGGACGCGCGGGCGGCTTCGGCCGGCGGCGCGGACGGCGGCCCACCCCGTCGCGGCGCGGCGGCCGGCTTGCCGGTTGCTGGGCAGCGACATGCCGCAAGCGCGGATCGGGGCTTGCCCCGTGAAGCGCAGGCGGCGTCCCCCGCCGACGGAGCCTGGACGTTCCGGCGCGGCGAAGCGAGCGAGGCCCACCTCGGTGGGACGAGCTGGTGGAGGCGCGGTGGACGAGCCGGGGCCGAGGCCCGGACGCGAAGGTCGGCTTGCCGGCTGGAGCGGAAGGGCGGAGGGCCCGGCGGGAGAGCGACCGGGCGATGCCGGTGGAAGGTCGCCGAACTCGGACCGAGTGGCTTGCCACCCGGCCCGGGGGAGGCGACCACCCCTGCCGGAGCAGAGCACCCCCTCGGGGGCGCCGAGCGCCGCGAAGCACCTCCTTCCGGGGGCGCCGAGCACCGGCAACCACATCCCCAGTGATTCGAGAAGAAGGAAGGGCGTCACCTTCCTTTTTCTCGTTGTGGGGTCCGTCCAGGACCCCATCCTTCGGACCGCCCTGGCGGGCGGCGACCCTTCGGCGTCCTGCCTCGGGTTCTGGCTTGTCCCTGCGTTCCGGCGTTCTGCTCAGCTCCGCAGCGCTTCGATGTCGTCGATCGTCTTGGGGATGGCGGCGGTGAGGTTCTCGTTGCCCTTCTTGGTCACGAGCACGTCGTCCTCGATCCGGATGCCGAGGCCGCGGAAGCGCTTGGGGGCCTTGGTGTCGCCGGGGGGGACGTACAGGCCCGGCTCGATCGTGATGACCATGCCGGGGGCGAGCTCGCGGGCGTCGCCGGTGTGGAGCGTGTAGCGGCCGACGTCGTGGACGTCGAGGCCGAGCCAGTGGGACGTGCGGTGCATGTAGTACCGCTTGTAGTGCTCCTCCTCGAGGTTCTCGTCGAGGCTCCCCTTGAGCAGCTTCAGGTCGATCATCCCCTGCGTCAGGGTCTTCACCACGCCCTCGTGGATGCCGTCGATCGTCGCGCCCGTGACCGTCGCCGCGCAGGCGTCCGTCTGGGCCTGGAGCACCAGCTCGTACAGGGCGCGCTGGGGGCCCGTGAACTTCCCGTTGACCGGCGACGTCCGCGTCACGTCCGTCGCGTAGCCGTCGATCTCCGCGCCCGCGTCGATCAGCATCAGGTCGCCGTCCGCGAACTCCGTCTCGTTCTTGACGTAGTGGAGGATGCAGGCGTTCGCGCCTGCCGCCACGATCGACTGGTACGCCCACCCCCACGCCCCGTTGCGCCGGAAGACGTACTCGATCAGCGCCTGGATCTCGTACTCCCGCATCCCCGGCCGGACCTGCTGCATCGCCTCGACGTGGGCCTCCGCGGTGACCCGCGCCCCCTCCCGCATCAGCGCCAGCTCTTCGTCGGTCTTGCGGATCCGGAACTCGGCGAGGAAGTCGTGCGAGTCGCGGATGGTGGCCGGCCCCAGCCCCGGCTTGCGCCCCTTGCGGACGCGGTTGAGCACGCTCAGGACCGCCGGCTCCACCTCTGGGTGGCGGCCGAAGCCGAAGTACAGCTCGCGGACGTCCTCCAGCAGCTCCCCCAGCTTGCTGTCGAACTCGGTCACCTCGAACGCCTGGTCCGCGCCGAACCGCTCGACCGCCCCCTCGGGGCCGTGGCGGATGCCCGTCCAGACCTCCTTCTCGGGGTCCTTGGGGAGCACGAAGAGCGTGTAGGGCGTGTCCGTCCCGTTGTTCTTGAGGACCGCCCACGCCTCCGGCTCGTCGTAGCCGGTGACGTACCAGAAGTCGCTCGCGGGCCGGAACGGGTACTCGGTGTCGTTGCTCCGCGTCCGCTCGGGGTTCGTCGGCAGCAGCAGCGCCGAGTCGTCCGGCATGGCGTCCAGCAGCGCCTTGCGGCGGGCGGCGAACACGGAGGCGTCGAGCTTCTTCATCGGTCTCAGTCTATCCCTGGGCCCGGTAGCGGTACGTCGAGAAGAAGTCCAGCATCGCGACTTCGCAAGGCACGCCGCTCGTCTCGACCTCCTCCAGGAACCCCTCGACGTCGCACCGCGGGATGACGCGGGCGGTCTGGTCGAAGGGGAGGAAGAAGTTGTCCCAGTGGCAGGGGAGGACGACCTTCGGGCGGAGCGTCCTCAGGATGCGGTGGGTGAAGTTCGGGGAGCCCTGGCGGCCGACGATGCAGAGGAGGAGGACGTCGCACGTCATGCCGTGCATCGCCGCCTCGACGAAGTCCGCGCTCCCGAGGTGCAGGAACGTCACCGACCCCACCGTCACGTGCAGCCCGAAGGTCGCGCCCACGCGGAACTGCTTGAGGCGGAACGGGCCCGCGGGGTCCCCCATCACGCCGGGGCTGGGGATGCGTCCCGCGAACACCTTGCCGTGGATGCTCCTCAGCACGCGGATCCGGAAGGGGCCGTGGTCGACGACGTCGCCGGCGGCGATGTGGGACAGCTTGTCGTCCGGGGCGCCGGTGACGCGGGCCGCGTGGAGCGCCGACTCGCTGCCGAACACCCGCGCCCCGGTGTGGGCGCAGATGGCGCCGATGTCCATCGCGTGGTCGTGGTGGGAGTGCCCCGCGCAGATGACGTCGGCGGTGTGGACGTGGTGGCGGACCGCGTCCAGATCGGGGACGAGATCGCGGAAGAGCGTGTCCCGCATGCCCGGCCGGCTGACGAACGGGTCGATCAGCATGCGGCGGCCGCGGGCCTCGATCTCGAAGCCCGCGGCCCCCATCCAGCGGAAGCAGACGTCCCCCTTGTGGGGGATCGCGGCGGCCGGCGGCACCCGGTAGTACAGGTCCGGCGGCAGCTCCTTGCTGATCAGCCGATGGAAGGCCAGGCCCAGATCCATCGGCGGACTGTAGCGGCGGCCTTACTCCGCGGCCAGCGCGGCGATGCGCTCGTCCAGCTCCTTGAGCAGCGTCTTGCGCGCCTTGTTGGCGGTCTCGTAGGCGTGGACCGTCTTCAGCTGCGCCAGCTCGAAGCCGTCGAGGTGCGGGAGGATCTTCTTGATCGACAGCTCGTCGTAGCCCTCGATGGGCAGCGTCGCGCTGTGGCCGGCGCGGAGGTCGACCAGGGCGCTGTCCAGCGCGTCGGCCCCGCGGCGGAGGAAGGCGGCCTTGCCGTCGAAGGTCTCGTCGGCCTTGCGGAGGAGGTCGCGCGCGGTCTCGAGGACGGTCGCCTCGGCGCCGCGGACCGCGCCGGCGGCCTGGTCGAACTTCGTGTTGCCCTTGGAGACCAGCTCCTCGCGGCGGCTGGCGAAGCTCTCGGACTGGGTCTTGAGCTCGTCGATGCGCTCGTTGCTCCAGTCGACGATCTGCTGGCGGGTCTTCTCGAGGCGCTCAATGAACGGGTTCTGCATGGGATTCTCCGGGGTTCCTGCGAATGAATGAGTATTCAGTCACTCGCGACGAGCCGAATCTAATGCGCCCGATCCGCGAGTCAAGCGGGTTTACGAAGACTTCTTCTGTCTATTGCTCGCGACGCGGTACGTGACGGCCGCGAGGATGGGTCCGAGGACGAGCCCCTGCAGCGGGAAGCCGACCGTCCAGTACAGGAAGAGCTCCTTGACGAGCTCGATCTTGTCGCCCTGCACGAAGTCGTCGAGGCCGAGGTACAGCGGCTCGCCCTCGAGCGCGATGTGGCCGAGCTGGCAGCTGATGAAGGCGAAGAACGGTGAGATGACGGGGAAGGAGACGTTGGTCGCGAGCCAGATCGCGAGCTTGTTGAGCCGGAAGAGGAACGCGCAGATCAGGGCCGCGATCACGTGCGTCCCGTAGAAGGGGGACAGGCCGATGAAGACGCCGAGGAAGACGGCCCACGCCAGCTCCTTCGGCTCGACGTGCTCGCGGAGGAGCCGCCACCACGTCGCGTGGAGGACGCGGCGGACGCCGAAGAAGTCCCACGACAGCCCGAAGTCCGGCGCCTCGTCCAGCGCCGCCTTGAAGTCGCGGCCCTCCTGGCGGGCGTTCTCGAGCAGCTTCATCAGCATCGGGGCGGCATCTGTAGCAGACGGGTAGGCTGGGCGCGTGTCGGAGGGGCGCCGCACACCCTTGTTCGTCGGCTGCAACGTCGCCGTGATCGGCGCGCTCGCGGCCATCGGGCTGCTCGAGGCGAAGGACGGGACCGCCTACTACCGGCTCGTCCAGGAGGACGGCCCGCTGGAGTGGGCGACGGTCGTGCTGCTCCTGCCGGCGGCGTGGATGTGCGTCCGCGCGGCGCGTCGGGGCGGGGGCTGGTTCTGGTGGGGGCTGGGCGCGTTCTGCGTGTTCTTCGCGGGGGAGGAGATCTCCTGGGGGCAGCGCCTGATGGCCTACCAGCCCCCCGAGTACTTCCTGGAGCACAACTCCCAGCAGGAGCTCAACGTCCACAACCTGTTCAAGCAGTACGTCCGGACGAAGTACCTGCTGCTGCTGATCCTGTGGGGGTGGGGGGTGGCGCTGCCGCTGCTGGATCGGTTCGTGCCGCCGGTGTGCAGGGCCGGAGAGAAGCTCCGCGTGGTCGTCCCCCCCGTGGGTCTGGGCCCGGCGTTCGCCGCCATCGCGCTGGTGCTGCATGAGTATCCCTGGAAATACACCGGCGAGGTGGCCGAGGCGGCGTTCGCGCTGGTGCTGCTGATGACGGTCGCGGTCGAGAGCTACCGGGACGGGGAGGACCGTCCGCTGGCGGTGCGGCTGGGGGCGACGGCCGTCGGCGCGGTGCTGGTGGGGGCCGCCGTGCCGCCCGTCCTCGGGGTGCTCCTGCACGGCTCCGACGCCGAGCGCGCCGCGATGGTGGAGCGGGAGGTCGCCGCGCTGGCCGCCGACTGGCACGCGCAGGCGGAGGCGGACGACGACGAGCCGTCCGGCTGCAAGACCCACATCCGGATCTTCACGTGGGTCCGCAAGCACGACTACGACGAGTTCCGGAAGGGCGCGTTCGCCGCGCTGGACATCGACGAGACCCGCCGCGAGTTCTTCCTCGACCCGTGGAACAACCCCTACTGGGTCCGCTCGACGTGCAAGAAGCGGCGGGACAAGACCGTCTTCATCTACTCCTTCGGCCCCGACGCGCAGCGCGACTCCACCAAGAAGGCGCTGGCCGGCGACGACCTCGGGACGTCCTTCGAACCGTAGGCCGAGCCCTGGTCAGATGTTGTGGCCCTGCTAAGAGTCGGGGGACGCGCCGGTTTGGCGTTGACAAAAATCTACCAAGGAGTAGATAGCCGCCCATGCATCGGTTCCTGCCCCTTCTTCTGCTGATCGGCTGCGTGCCTCCGCCCGAGGCGCCGGCGGAGCTGGACGAGCTCGCCGTGTGGCTGTTCTCCCACCACGCCGACGAGGATCCGGCCGCGATGATCTCGGGGGTCGACCGGCTCGCGGAGTTCGTCGACGAGCAGCTCGAGGAGACGCTGGGCGAGGATTGGGAGATCGGCACCCTGACCGAGGAGACGGTCGACAGCCTCGACGACGTCGACCGCGCGACCGAGGAGATCGTGACGATCGCCGTCTTCACCGAGTCGCTGCACAGCGTCGACGACGCCGCGTTCGCCATGGTCGGCAGCGAGATCGACGAGGTCTACCCGAACACGTTCAGCGAGTACGAGCGCACCTGGGACAGCGACCCCGACTGCTTCCTCGACCACTCCTGCACCCGCGCGTCGGCCTACGAGCACTACCAGGCCGACTTCGCGTTCGGCCTGCACACGATCAGCGAGCTGCAGAACGAGTACGTCTGGGTCGAGGGGACCGAGCGCACGGCGATGATCCAGCGGAACTGGCTGATCTCGCCGCCGGAGACGAACTCGCCGCTCCTGGAGGTGGACGAGCAGTACCACCTGAACCTGTTCCTGGAGTCGGCGGACGGCGGCTTCGTGCGGCTGCAGGCCGCCTGGATGATCGTGACGCAGGACGCGGTCAACGACGTCGCCGCCGCGCGGGCGGTGGGCGACAACTACCGGACGAACAGCGAGACGCTGGACGAGTACCTCGACGAGAACGCGCCGTGACCTGGCTGCTCGCCGGCCTCGGCGTCGTCGTGCTCGCGACGGCGGTCGTCCTCCTCGTCCTCCACCGCCGCCACCCCGAGGTGCGCTGGGACTGGTCGGCGATCGACCCCGACGACGTCTCCTTCCCCCCCGACTTCGTGTGGGGCACGGCGACCGCCGCGTTCCAGGTCGAGGGCGACATGCCGCCGTGCAACTGGACGTGGTGGGAGGAGCAGGTCGACAAGCGCGGCCGGCCGCGGATCCACGAAGGCCACAAGTCCGGGCGGGCGGTCGAGCACTTCAGCCGGTTCGGCGACGACCTCGAGCGCATGCGCGACGAGCTGGGCGCCGAGAGCTACCGCTTCAGCGTCGCGTGGTCCCGCATCGAGCCGGAGGAGGGGCGCTTCGACCAGGCGGCGCTCGACCACTACGCGCGGGTGATCGACGCCTGCCTCGAGAACGACGTCGCCCCGATGGTGACGCTCCACCACTTCAGCCACCCGCTCTGGTTCCACGACAAGGGGAGCTTCGAGGAGCGCGCGAACCTGGACCTGTTCGTCCGGTTCTCCGAGAAGGTCTTCGGCGCGTACGGCGACCGGGTGCCGAGGTGGTGCACGCACAACGAGCCGGGGCCGTTCGCGGTGATGGGGTGGGGGCTGGGCGCGTTCCCGCCGGGGGTGCGGTCGCCGCGGCGGATGGTCCGGGTGCTCGCCAACCTGATGCACTCCCACTCCCGGGTGACGCGGGCGATCAAGGCGATGCCGCACGGCGACGAGGTCGAGATCGGGCTGGTGAAGAACATCTTCCAGTTCGACCCGTGGCGGCGCTGGAACCCGATCCACTGGGCGCTCGCGCGGGCGCTGGAGGACGCCTACAACGACTCGATCCTGGGGTACCTGAAGACGGGGACGTTCCGCGTGCGCGTCCCCGGCGCGCGGTACGTCGAGCGGATCGACGACGGCCCCGCCCCCGGCGACTTCGTGGGGCTGAACTACTACAGCCACCTCCTGACGACGCCGTTCACGCGGTTCGAGCCGCCCTTCGAGACGTTCGCCCGCCCCGGCGACGTCCCCGTGGACATGCCCTACTGCGTCTACCCCGAGGGGTTCTGGCGCGCGCTGAAGCAGCTCGGGGAGGTGGGGAAGCCGATCTACGTCACCGAGAACGGGCTGCCGGACGACCGGGACGACCGGCGGGCGGACTGGATCCGGCGGTACGCCTACGCGATGCACCGGGCGATGCAGGACGGCGTCGACGTGCGGGGCTTCCACTACTGGTCGCTGCTCGACAACTTCGAGTGGGCCGAGGGCTGGGTGCCCCGGTTCGGGCTGTACGAGGTCGACTACGAGACGATGGAGCGGACGCTGCGGGACGGGGCGAAGCCGTTCGTGAAGCTGGTCGCGGACACGAAGGCGAAGCGCGGTGAGCGACGAGACGACGAAGAAGAAGCCGTCGCTTCGTAGCGCGGCCTGGTACGGCAAGGCCGACAAGGACGGGTTCATCCACCGCTCGTGGATGAAGTCCCAGGGGCTGCCGGACGACGTGTTCGACGGCCGGCCGGTCATCGGGATCTGCAACACGTGGTCGCAGCTGACGCCGTGCAACGCGCACCTCCGGACGCTCGCGGAGCACGTCGCGCGGGGGGTGTGGGAGCGGGGCGGGCTGCCGGTCGAGTTCCCCGCCATGTCGCTCGGCGAGACGCAGATGCGGCCGACGGCGATGTTGTGGCGGAACCTGCTCGCGATGGAGGTCGAGGAGTCGATCCGGGGCAACCCGCTGGACGGGGTGGTGCTGCTCGGCGGCTGCGACAAGACGACGCCGGGGCAGGTGATGGGGGCTTGCAGCGTGGGGCTGCCGTTCGCGGTGGTGTGCAGCGGACCGATGCTGAGCGGGCGGTACCGGGGGCGGGCGATCGGCTCGGGCACGGACGTCTGGAGGTTCGCCGACGCGGTCCGGGCGGGGGCCATGTCGGAGGCGGAGTTCAACGCGGCGGAGCGGTGCATGTCGCGCAGCGCGGGGACGTGCATGACGATGGGGACGGCGTCGACGATGGCGTGCGTGGTCGAGGCGATGGGGCTGGCGTTGCCGGGCAACGGCACGATCCCGGCGGTGGACGCGGGGCGGGGCGAGCTGGCGCACCGGACGGGGCGGCGGATCGTGGAGATGGTGCGGGACGGGTTCGACATGGGGGACGTGCTGACCGACGCGGCGTTCCGGAACGGGATCCGGGCGGTGGCCGCGCTGGGCGGATCGACGAACGCGGTGCTCCACCTGCTGGCGATCGCGGGCCGGTGCGGGGTCGAGCTGTCGCTGGACGACTGGGCCGAAGTGGGAAGGGGCGTGCCGACGGTCGTCGACCTCATGCCCGCCGGGCGGTACCTGATGGAGGACTTCCACTACGCAGGCGGGATGCCGGCCGTGCTCAAGACCCTGGAGGGCGTTTTCGAGTTGGAAGCGAGGACGATCGAGTCCAAGAACCTCGGGGAGATCGCCGCGGCGGGGCAGGTCTTCGCCGTCCAAGACACCCTCATTCCCCCCTTCCCCAATTCCCACCTTCCCAATGAAGGAATGGGCGAGGAGATCACTGCCGAGCACAGTTCCCGAGTGGGAAGGGGGGAAGCGGGGAAGGGGGGAAGGAAGATCATTGTCAGGCCGAGGCACGATCCTGTTTGCAGGGAGGGCGGGTTGAGGGTTTTGCGGGGGAACCTGGCTCCTGATGGCGCGATCTTGAAGCCGGCGGCGGCGTCCTCCCACCTTCTCACCCACACCGGGCCGGCCGTCGTGTTCTCGTCGATCGAGGATTTCAAGGCGCGGATCGATGTCGCGGAGTGCGACGCGGATTCGGTGCTCGTCCTCCAGGGGTGCGGGCCGCGGGGGTATCCGGGGATGCCGGAGGTGGGGAACCTGGGGCTGCCGAAGCGGCTGCTCGAGGCGGGGGTGAGGGACATGGTCCGGATCAGCGACGCGCGCATGAGCGGGACCGCGTTCGGGACGGTGGTGCTGCACGTGGCGCCGGAGTCGTCCGTCGGCGGGCCGCTCGCGCTGGTGCGGGACGGGGACCTCATCACGGTCGACGCCGACGCCGGGACGCTGCACCTGCACGTCGACGACGACGAACTGGCGGCGCGGCGCGAGGCGTGGCGGCCGGCCGCAGATCGGCCCACGCGGGGCTGGCAGAAGCTGTACGTCGACCACGTCCAGCAGGCCGACCGGGGCTGCGACCTCGACTTCCTCGTCGGCGCCTCGGGCGCGGACGTCCCCCGGGAGTCGCACTGATGGGCGCGGCGACGTACCCGAGCCTGCGGGGCAAGGTCGTGCTCGTGACCGGCGGCGGCGGCGGGATCGGGGCCGCGCTGGTCGAGGCGTTCGCGGCGCAGGGGTCGCGCGTGGCGTTCCTGGACGTCGCGGTCGGTCCGTCCGAGGCGGTAGCGGAGGGGACGGGGGCGACCTTCGTCCGCTGCGATCTGCGGGACGTCGGCGCGATCCGGGCCGCCGTCGCGGCGGTCGAGGAGAGCCTCGGCCCCGTCGACGTCCTCGTCAACAACGCCGGCTGGGACGAGCGCCACGCGATCGGCGACGTCACCCCCGAGCTCTGGGACGAGGTCCAGGCGGTCAACCTGCGGCCCTACTTCTTCACCGCGCAGGCCGTCGCGACCTCGATGAAGGCGCGCGGCGGCGGCGCGATCGTCAACCTCGGGTCGACGTCGTGGAAGCTCGCCATCGGCGGCATGCCCGGCTACACGGCGGCGAAGGCAGGCATCGAGGGGCTCAGCCGCGGCCTCGCCCGCGACCTCGGCGGCGACGGCATCCGCGTCAACTGCGTCCTCCCCGGGTGGGTCATGACCGAGCGCCAGCTGCAGAAGTGGGTCACCCCCGAGGCGCTGGCCGAGACGAAGCGCCGCCAGATCCTCCCGATCGAGCTGCGACCCGAGGACGTCGCCCCCATCGTGCTGTTCCTCGCCAGCGACCAGGCGCGCGCGATCAGCGGCCAGTCGTGGCACGTGGACGGAGGCATCACGTGAGCTCGGTGCGACGACGCGAGGCGCCGGCGGACCTCTCCCTCGAGGAGGTGCCCGCGTCCGCGCGCGGGGGCGACGACGCGGGCGAGGACGCGAGCGAGGTCTCGGCCGTGCCCGTGCCCGGGGCGGCGCTGCTCGGCGTGGACTGGGGGAGCACCCACGTGCGCGCCGCGCTGCTGGACGCCGACGGCGCGGCGCTCGCGACCGACTCCCTCGAGGCCGGGGTCCGCTCGGCGCGGGGCGAGGCGTGCGCGCAGGTGCTGGACCTCGTCACCGCCGAGTGGATGGCCCAGCGGGACGCGCTCCCCGCGCTGCTGACGGGCATGGTGGGCAGCGCCCAGGGCTGGGTGGACGCGCCGTACGTGCCGTGCCCCGCGCGGCTGGAGGATGTCGCCGCCGCGCTGGTGCCGGCGCCCCGCCCCGGGACCTGGATCGTCCCCGGGGTGTCCGGCGTCGCCGTCTCCGGAGCGCCGGACGTCATGCGGGGCGAGGAGACCCAGCTGTTCGGCCTCGACGGCGACGGGATCGTCGTCCTGCCGGGCACCCACACGAAGTGGGCCGAGCTCCGCGACGGCGCGATCGCGAGCTTCACGACGTGCATGACGGGGGAGCTGTTCGGGCTGATCCTCGACCCCGGGCTGGTCGGGGCCGTGGTGACGAGCCGGACGCTGGACGAGGCGGCCTTCGCGCGCGGCGCGGCCGACGGGGAGGCGCTGGACGGCGGCCTCGCGCACCACCTCTTCACGGTCCGGAGCCGCACCCTGCGCGGGGACGTGGCGTCGGACGCGGCGTGGTCGTACGCCTCGGGCCTGCTGATCGGCGCCGAGGTCGCCGCGATGACGGACGCGCTGGACCTCGCCGGGGGCGGGGCGCCCGTCCGCGTCGTCGGCGCGCCGGACGTCTCCGCCCGCTACGCCGCCGCCCTCGCCCGGAAGGACGTGGCCGTCGAGCTCGTCGACGTCGGTCGCGCGACCGCCGCCGGCCTGATGCGCGTCGCCCGCGCCGCCGGAGTGTTCGAGCGATGACCGCCCGGCCCACCCTCCCCGGCTCCCTCGACCGATGACCCCGAACCCAACCCCCGCGGCGGCCCCGGCCGCCGCCGCTCCCCGCAGGACCACGCCATGACCGACCCCGCTGCCGCCGCTACCGCCCTCGCCTTTGCCCTCGACGCCGTCCCCCTCGTCGCGATCCTCCGGGGCGTCCGCCCGGACGAGGCCGCCGATGTGGCCGAGGCCGTCGTGGACGCCGGGTTCCGCGTGGTCGAGGTTCCGCTCAACTCGCCCGCGCCGCTGGAGTCGATCGCCGCGATCGTGGACCGCGTCGGCGACCGCGCGCTCGTCGGGGCGGGGACGGTGCTGGAGGCGTACCAGGTGCCGGCCATCGCGGAGGTCGGGGGGCAGCTGATCGTGGCGCCGAACCTCGACCCCGCCGTGGGCGCCGCCGCCGCCGAGGAGGGGGCCGCGTGGGTCCCCGGCGTGCTCACCCCCACGGAGATGTTCGCCGCCGCGGACGCGGGCGCCGCCGCGCTGAAGCTGTTCCCTGCGTCGGCGTCGTCGCCGGCCGCCCTCGCGGCGGTCCGGAAGCTGCTCCCCGCGTCGCTGCCGGTGCTGCCCGTGGGCGGGATCGGCGCCGACGACTTCGCCGCGTGGCGCGAGGCGGGCGCGGACGGGTTCGGCGTGGGCGGCACGCTCTACCGGCCGGGCCGGTCCGTCGGGTCCGTCGCCGCCGCGGCGCGCGCGCTCGTCGCCGCCGTCGCCCCCGGGGCCGCCGCGTGACGATCCGGGTCGTCCTCGACGAGGGGGATCTCCTCGGCGAAGGTCCGGTGTGGGACGTCGGCCGGCGGTGCCTCTGGTGGGTCGACATCGACGCCCGCCGCGTCCACCGATACGTCCCCGCGACCGGCGCCCACGACGCCTGGGAGACCCCCGGCCGACCCAGCGCGCTCGCGGTGCGCGCCCGCCACGACAGCCTCCTCGTCGCGTCGGAGCACGGCGTCGGCTTCTTCGATCCGGCGACCGGGGCGTGGCGCGACTGGCTCCGGTTGGAGGACCCCGCCGCGCGCCCCCACAACCGGACCAACGACGGCAAGTGCGACCCCGACGGGAGCTTCTGGGTGGGGACCATGCACGCGGACGTCGCCGGCCGGACGGGGGCGCTGTACCGCGTCCGTCCCGACGGGACCGTGGACTGCGAGCAGACCGGGCTCGGCATCCCCAACACGTTCGCGTGGGCGGACGGCCGCATGTACTTCGGCGACTCGCTCGACCGAGCGGTCCGCACCTGGCCCGGGGGGACGACGCTCTTCGAGCTCCCCGAGGGCGACGCCTGCCCCGACGGGTCGACGATCGACGCGGACGGGAACCTCTGGACCTGCATCTGGGACGGCGCTCGGATCGAGCACCGCGACGGCCGCAGCGGCGCCCTCCTGGGGACCGTCGAGGTCCCCGTGCAGCGTCCGACCTCGTGCGCGTTCGGCGGTCCCGACCTGACCACCCTCTACGTCACCTCCGCGGGCCGCGGGCTGGCCTCCCCCGACGGCGCGCTCCTCGCGATCGACGGCTGCGGGCGGGGCCTCCCCGAGCCGCGGTTCGAGGGCTGACGGGCGCCGGCGTCAGTCGCAGTCGTCGCCGGTGCCGGCGAGGTCGGCGGCGCGGGCTTCGCTGAGGGTCACCGAGGGGACGGCGGCGGGCAGGGCGTCGATCTCCACCGCCGTCGCCGCCGGGGCGACGTCGCAGTCGCAGCCCCCCGCGCCGTGGGTGGGGTTGTCGGTGAGGACGCCCGCGCCGAGCGCGACCGGCTCGCCGTCCAGCAGGTCGAAGACGGCGTCGATGTAGGCGGCCGGATCGGCGATCGAGTAGGCGTCGTCACAGAACGTCCGATCGCTGTACTGCGCCGCGACCGAGGTGTAGCTGGCGGGGTGCACGACGACGCCCACAAGATCCCCGTCCGCGGCGGCGCGGAGGTCCTCGGCGAGGCGCTCGATCGAGACGCGGAGCTCCCCGCTCTCGGTTCGCAGGGGCGCGTGCGGGACGCCGTACAGGGGGCCCGGGGCGTCGCCCCACGTCGAGCACTCGCTGCCTCCGCGCACTGCGCCCGGCGCGTCGCGGCCGCAGTGGTCGACGTCGTACGCGAGCGTGGTGTGCTCGATCGAGGCGGCCACCTCGCCGGTCCACTCGCGGTCGATGCAGGCGATCGCGTCGTCCGCGTCGCCCCCGCCGGGGAGCACGCAGTCGTCCGCCTGCGGGTTCGACGACGGATCGCCGTTGCCGAGCGGCCCGATGCGCGCCCACCGGACGTCGTACGCCGACCCCGTCGCCTCCTCCAGCGCGGCGCCCAGGTCGAGGAGGCCGCGGTCGACGGAGCACTGCGTCTGCCAGGCGCCGTCCGGGGCGGAGGCGGGCGGGGCCTCGGCGCAGAGCGTGGCCGCGTCGTCCTCGTCCACGTCGTCCCTCACCCAGCCGATCTCGTTGCTGTAGCCGTCCCGGAACTTGTGGGTCGTGCTGTGCGAGTGGAGCGCGATCTCGTGCCCCGCGTCGACCCACGCCGCCAGCTGCGCCTGCGCCTCGGCCGCGCACGGGCTCGACGCCATCACCCACGCCCACCCCGGCGTGAACATCAGCGTGATGCGGTGCTGCGCGTCGGCAGGACGCCCCGCGTTGCGCGCCGCGATCGCGTCCGTCAGCGCCACCAGGCGGTCCCACCGGCCGGTCCCCGAGGCGAACGTCGAGCAGTCCGACGTGTCCTTGATCGCGTCGGTCGACGCGGGGTCCGCGTGGACGACGAAGTAGACGATCGGGGTCCCTCCGGGGTCCGCGTCGTCGTCGTCGCCGGCCGTGACGTCGTCGTCGTCGTCGTCGGTGGGGGGGGCGGGCGAGGATCCGCAGGAGGTGAGCAGGAGGGTCGAGAGCAGCAGCAGCGCGCGGGTCATCGCGGGAAGCCTAGCGGTACACTCCGACGCCGTGCCCGGACCCATCGCCTACGAGTGGCAGCGCCGCGTCGCCGCCGAGTACCGCTCGGCCGCGCTGACGGCTCAGATCGCCCACTGGATGACCGTCGTGGGGATGCCGCACGAGCTCGTCGTCGCGGCGCTGGACGTCGTCCGGGACGAGCTCGACCACGCCGCCCTGTCGACCGAGGCGATGCTCCACTACGGCGGCGCCGACCCGCCCGCGCTGCACCCGTCGACCCTCGTCTGGCCGGCCCGCCCCGAGGGCCTGCTCGCCTCGCTGGTCGACTCCCTGCTCCGCAACTTCTGCCTCGGGGAGACGCTCGCGGTGCCGCTCTTCCAGGCGATGTGGAAGACGGTCCGCGACGACGTGGCCCGCGCCGTCGTCCAGCGCGTGCTCAAGGACGAGGCCCGCCACCGGCAGCTCGGGTGGGACGTCCTCGACGAGCTCCTCGCCCGCGACCCCGGGGTGGCCGCGTTCTGCGCCGCCCGCCTCCCCGAGCACCTCGACGCCGCCGAGACCGCCTACGCCTTCGCGCCGGTCGGCCCCGAGCCGTCGCCGTCCGAAGCCGCCGCCGGACTCATCGGCCCGGCCGAGTATCATCGGATCTTCTGGGCCACCGTCCGCGGCGACCTCGCCGACCGGTTCGCCCGGCGGGGCATCGCGCTGCCGGCGCGGTGGTCGGGAGGAGCGGGATGAGGAAGCGCGCGCGCACCGTGGTCGTCACCGTCGTCGCGGGGGGGCTGGGCACGCTCGGGCTGACCGGGTGCGACCGGATCGGCGACGCGCTGGGCATCGGCGACGGACCCGGCGACGACGAGCTCTGCTGCTTCAACCCGCCGCCGCCGCCGCCGCCGCCGACTCCGGAGGCGCAGAAGTTCCCCGTGGTCGACGAGGGCGAGCTCCCCGCCGCCCCGCTCGCCGACGCGTCCGCCTTCTCCTACGACGGGGCGCGGATGCTGAACGCGTCCCACCCCGAGTACGGGATGATGTACCGCGGGGCGGGCCACTGCATCACCTACCCGCCGTCGCTGGACGACGGGCCGCCGCGGCCCCCCGGCGCGATGGGGCCGAGCCTCGAGGTGGCCTGCACCGAGGCGATGGCCGACTTCCTCTGGTCCCAGTGCTACGGCGGCTCGATCTACACGGACGCGCAAGGCGAGCAGTGCGTCTGCGCCGTCTTCGGCAACCCCCCGCCGCCCGAGGTCCCGGTCCACTGCCCCGCCGAGGCGAATCCGGCGCCGGCGCCCGAGCCCGAGCCCGCGGCTCAGCCGGAGTAGGCCTCCTCGGCGCGCTCCTTGACCCAGCGCGTCCCGTCCTTGAGCGACTCCTTCGTCAGGATCTTGACCAGCCACTCGGGCACGCCCCGGGCCTTCATCTGCGTCAGGTAGTCGAGCCGCGTCACCGGCGGGTCGGCCTGGATCTGTTCGACGCGCCAGTAGCCGATCATCTCCTCCACCGCCGACTCGTGCCGCTCGTCCAGCGTCCACGCCATCCAGCCGTCGTCCCGCCGGACCGTGTTGACCGTGTACAGCGCCTTCTTGATGCCGAGGATCGACATCTGCATGTCGACGTAGAGGTCGTCGCCGCGGGTCTCGTAGACCGTGCAGGAGGTCACGTTGTTCACCCAGTCGGGGTAGCGGTCGTAGTTCAGGATGGTGTCCCAGACGACGTCCGCGGGGGCCTCGACGAGGTTCACCGCGATGCCCCACCCCTCGTCCTCGCCGCGGACGTAGCGCTGGGCCGTCTTGCCCTTGTCGACGCGCGCCTGCTCGGACTCGGTGAGCTCGAGCGGGGCGGGGGCCGAGGAGATCGGCTCGAGCGCGAACGCGGGGGGCGCGCACAGCAGGGCGAGGACGAGGAGGATGATTCGCTTCATGGCGGCGCTGATTCTACTGATCGGTAGATAATGTCAAGGACAATCTGCCTGTGGCAGACTTCGCGTCCCATGGCCTACATGCACGCCGGACGCATCACCGCTCGCGCCCTCAAGAACGAGGGCGTCAGCCACCTCTTCACGCTCTGCGGAGGGCACATCCAGTCGATCTACGACGGCTGCATCGACGAGGGGATCCGGGTCGTCGACTTCCGCCACGAGCAGTCCGCCGCGCACGCCGCGGAGGGCTGGGCGCGGGCGACGGGGGAGGTGGGCGTGGCCGCCGTCACCGCCGGCCCCGGGGTCACCGACGCGGTCACCGCCGTCGCCAACGCGCACCGCTCCGGCGTCCCCATGGTCGTCCTCGGGGGGCAGGGGCCGAAGCCGTTCGTCGAGATGGGCGCGCTCCAGGAGATGGACCACGTCACGCTGATGCGGCCCATCACGAAGTGGTCCGCGACCATCCCCGAGGCGCGGCGCATCCCCGACTTCCTCTCGATCGCCTTCCGGAAGGCGCGGACGGGCGTCCCCGGGCCGGTGTTCCTCGAGGTCCCGCTGGACGTCACCATCGACTTCCTCGACGAGTCCACGGTCGACTACCCGACCGACTACCTGACGACGTCGGCGCCGGGCGGCGACCCCGAGTTCGTCCTCCGCGCGACGCGGATGCTCGCGGGGGCGTCCAAGCCGATGGCCATCGTCGGCAGCCAGCTGTGGTGGTCGGACCGGCAGGACGCGTTCGCCGCGTGGCGGGCGGCGTTCCAGCTCCCCTGCTTCGTCAACGGCATGGCCCGGGGCAGCCTCCAGCCGGGCGACCCCCACGGGTTCCGGCTGTGCCGCAGCAAGGCGCTCAAGGAGGCCGACGTCATCGTCGTGTTCGGCACCCCGCTGGACTTCCGGATCGGCTACGGGCGGGCGCCCAAGGTCAACCCCGAGGCCAAGCTCATCCAGGTCGACCTCGACCCCCAGGAGCTCGGCCGCAACCGCGCCTGCCACGTCGGCATCCCCGGCGACACGGGGCTGGTCATGCTCCAGATGGTCGAGGCGCTCAAGCGGGGCGGCTTCGAGGTGCCGTCGCGCGCCGACTGGCTGGCGGAGGTCGCCGGGTGGGAGCAGGCGAAGATCGACGCGATGGGGCCGGAGATCGCGTCGGACAGCGTCCCCGTCAACCCCCTGCGGATGTGCCACGAGCTCGCGCAGGTGGTGGACGAGCGGGCCGTCGTCATCGGCGACGGCGGCGACATCGTCGGCACGGGGGCGAAGATCCTGCTGGTCGGCGGCATGGGCCAGTGGATGGACCCGGGGCCGCTGGGGACGCTCGGCGTGGGACCGGCGTTCGCGATGGCGGCGAAGCTCGCGGACCCCTCGCGGGACGTCATCATCCTGTACGGCGACGGAAGCTTCGGGCTGAACGGCATGGAGTTCGAGGCGGCGGCGCGGCAGAAGATCGGCATCGTCGGCGTCATCGGGAACGACGCCGCGTGGATGCAGATCCTCCGCGGCCAGCGGGCGCTGTACGGGAGGGAGCGCACCGTCGCCACGAAGCTCGACTACACGCGCTACGACCAGATGGTCGAGGCGCTGGGCGGTCGCGGGTTCTGGGTCGAGGACCCGGCCGACCTGCCCGCGGCGCTGGCCGAGGCGCTCCGCGTCGCGCGCGAGGAGTCGCTCCCCGCGCTGGTGAACGTGAAGATCGGCGGGTCGGACTTCCGCAAGGACGCGATCTCCGTCTAGTGCGCGGCCCGCTCCTGGCGCTCGCGCTGTGGGGCGCGGCCGTGTCCGTCGCGCTGGCGCAGGCGCCGCCCGAGGGGGACGCCAACCCCCCCAAGGGCGACGTCGGCGTGACCGGCGCGCCCGCCGTGGCGCTGCCGCCGCCGCTGCCCGATCCGCCTCCCGGGCTCGAGCTCGTCCCCGACACGCCGGGAGGGCGGGCGCTGGCCCACACCCGGGTGGCGGAGGTCCTCGACACCCTGGGCGTCCGCGTCGGGCGGCAGCTGACGACGGACTGCGCGCAGGCGCCGGCGGCGTGGTGGGGGCTCGGCCTCGTCCACGCCGAGGCGGTCCTCCACGTCCGGACCGCGACCGCGATGCTCGACGGGGTCTCCGCTGCGGCGGAGCTCCGGTCGCGCCTGGACGCGGCGGAGGCGCGGACCGAGCACCTCGCCGGGATCCTGGCCGACGCCAAGGCCGCGGCCGCCCCCTGCGAGGGGACCCCGTCGTCGCCGGCGGTGTACCTCGGGGGCGCGGACCTCGAGCCTCACGAGGGGCTCGTCGCGGTCTACGTGCAGGCGGCGACGCGGGACCTGGTGGTGTGGGTCGACGGGCGTCCCGCGACGGTCACGGACGATGGCGGCTGGGCGGTCCTCGTGCTCGCCCCCGGAGAGCGCCGCCTCTGCGCCGCGCCGCCCGAGCGGGCGTCCTGCGAGGGGGGCTACACCGTCGACGCCGCCATGGGGTCGGCCTACGACCTGCGCTGAGGGCGGACGGCCGCCGGGGCCGTCAGTGCGGGAGGAGCCAGGGGGAGGGGCGGTGGTGGCTCGCGTCCGGGCCGCCGGGCTCCGCGTCGACCGGCTCGGGGAGGGCCGGGGCGGGGATGTCGGGGCCGGCCGCGACCCGCCACCGGGCGAGGATCGCCTGCTGCTGGGCGGTGGTCACGTCGTCGCGGGCGCCGAGCGCGTGCAGCGCCGCCACCGCGACCTCCGGATCGCGCGGACCGGCGACCAGCGCCGCCTCCACGTCCTCCTTCGGGTCCTTCCGCCAGCCGGGGAGGAGCCCCGTCGAGCGGGACGCCACCGCCGCCGCGAGCTGGGCGCCGCGCAGCCCGGGGACGTCCAGGTCCACGCAGGTCTCCACCCCGTCGCCCGCCTGCCCCGCGCTCATCGCCGCGACGCAGCGCGCCAGCCGCCACCGCGCCCGGTCGGGGTCGCGGTCGCGGTCGCGGCGGTCGTCCGCCTCGCCTCCGCCGGCCGCCTCCGCCGGGGGGGTCGCGGCGAGCAGCGCGCCGTACTCCTCCATTGCCCGGACCGGATCGCCGGCCCGGAGCGCCGCCCACCCCCGCAGCTCCACCAGCGCCGGCTCCAGCGCGACCCCGTCCGTCTCCTCCAGCTCGTCCAGGAAGACGACGACGTCGGCCTCGTCCCCGTCCGCCGCGGCCACCGCGGCCCACTCCCGGATGGCCGCCCGCCGCCACCGGACGTCCATCTTCGCGGCCTTCCGCCAGGCCTGGCCGGCGGCCCCGCGCCTCCCGTCGTCCCGCAGCGCGCGGGCGTGGACGACCAGCGCCTCCGCCGACTCCCGGTCGGCCTCGACCCACGCCCCGGTCCACCGCGTCGCCACCGCCGCGTCGTCCAGGTCGAGCCGGGCCAGCGCGTGCAGCCGGGCCGCGGCGGTCGTCGCCCGCCACGTCGGCGGCAGCTCCTGCAGCACCGCGAGGGCGTCCGCGGGCCGCCCGTCCTCGACCAGCGAGGCGGCCACCAGCAGCTCCACGGGGCGCCGCCGCTCCCGCTCCGGGGCGAGCCGGGCCAGGGCCGCCAGCCCGAGGTCGACCTCGCCCGCCGCGAACCGCACCGCGGCGAGGTCCTCCAGCGCCGCCGTGAACCCGACCCTCAGCGTCGCGGCCCGGCGCAGGAGGTCCGCGGGGGCGGCCGGCGGGTGCGGGCGCCACGCCGCCAGCCACGCCGCCTCGGGGACGATCAGCGTCGCCTCGGCCAGCGACGCCGTCCCCCGCCGCCCGCTCAGGTCGTCCGTCCGCATCGACTCGATGAGGAGCCCCCCGTAGGTCGACAGGGCGGGCCCGCGGGGCGCCGGATCGCGGGCCCAGGAGGCCGGGAACTCGCCCGGGTCGGGGGTCCCCACCGTCAGGGCGAGCCACGTCCCGAGCTCCCGCAGCAGCGTCCCCTCGGCGCCCGGCCGGCTGACGAAGACCTCGGTCCGGCGGGCCCCCTGCACGGCGCACACCCACGCCTCCACCTGCTCGCGCCCGTCCCGCATCGTCACCCGCATGCGGACGCGGAGGTCGTCGCCCCCGCCGAAGGGGCGGCCCAGGGGGTCGGGCCGGGACCCGCTGACGAGCAGGGACGACGGCTCGAAGGCGTCGGGCGACTCGAGCCCGACCCCGCACAGCGCGTCCGGCTCCACCTCGCCGAGGACGTGGACGGCGGGGGCCCAGAGTAGCTCCGCGGGCCCTGCGTGGACGTCCCGCAGCGCGAGGTAGCCGTGCAGCCGGAGGATCGCCTCCAGCCCCTCGGCGCGGCTCCCCCCCTCGCCGACGATGCCGTTCAGGAAGCGGACGCGGACCGGCTCCTCGAGCTCGGCGGGCGTGCTCAGTTGGCGCCCGGAGGGATAGACTCGGAGCGCGCGGACGGCGCTGGCGCCGTCGTCCGAGGGCGGCGGCTGCGGTTGCGTGGCGAACCCCCCGACCAGGCCGATCGCCAGGGCCAGGGCGCAGCCGAGGAGGAACCCGATCAGGAACCTGCCCTCCCGCTTCGTCGTCGGGCTCGCCTCGGGGGTGGCGCTCACGGGCCTCGTCGTCGCCTCCATGCTGGCGACGAGCCTGACGGGGGACCTCCCCCGGGGCACCGCCGCGGTGTTCGCCCACGCCTCTCCGGAGCCGTCGCGACTCCTCGCCGCGGACGGCTCCGAGGTGACCTCGTTCGCGCTCGTCGAAGCGATCGAGCCCGCCGAGGTCGTCCCCCCGGAGCTGGTGGAGGCGTTCCTGTCCGCCGCCGAGCCGTCATTCTACGAGGCCCGCGCGTCCCGGGCGACGCCCCTGGTGGAGGCGCTCCGGCGCGCCGCCGCGGGGGCCGCCCCGTCGGCCTCGCGCCTCTCCACGGAGCTCGCCCGGCTCCTCCTCGAGGACGAGCCCCCGGGGCTGCGTCGCCGCATCCGGGAGGAGATCCTGGCCACCCGCCTCGACGCCGAGGAGACGGCCGCGGCGCGGTCCCTGGCGTGGCTGGAGTGGGTCCCCCTGTGCGACGGCCACCGGGGGCTGCAGCGGGCCGCGGCCGACTGCCTCGGGGTCCCCGTGGAGGCGTGGGGGACGGGCGAGATCGCGGCGGTGGCGGCGGCCGCGGCGGGGGGGCTGGACCTCGCCGATCCCTCGGACGTGCTCGTCGCGCGCCGGGACGCGGTGGTCGACCGGATGATCGTCCAGGGGGGGCTGGACCCCGTCGAGGCCGTCCGCCTCCCCGCGCCGAAGCCGCGCGTCGCGCCCCGGGGGACCGACGCGTGGCTGCGCGAGGCGCTCGCCGAGACCCGCCGCCGGGCCGGGCACGTCGAGCCGGCGCCGGTCGTCGCGTGGACTCACCTGCGGCCGAGCCTGCAGGGGCGGCTGGAGGCGATCGCGCAGGACGGGGCGTGGGCGGCGCTCGACCCGCGGACCGGGGGGATCCTCGCGCTCGGGGGCGACGCGACGGCGCCCGGCGGCGCGCTGGACCGGGCGGTCCGGACGGCGGCCCTGCTCCGCGCCGACGGCGAGGTCCGGGCGCGTCATCTGGCGCGCGTGGAGGTGGTGGGAGCCGAGGACGTGGAGCTCGCCGAGCCGGCCGCGTACGTCGATCCGCGCCCCACCATAGACCGCCTCGAGGAGCTCCGGCCGTGGTCCGACGCGTACCCCGTGCGGTGGCTCCGGGATGGCGACAACTGCGTCCGCGTCGCGCACCCGCACCTCGCCCTGGCGGTGTGCGGGTACATCAGCGCGACGGCGGTCGCGGACCTCGGCGCGCGGCTGCCCGCGGAGGCGCCGGCGATTCCGGACGATGCGTGGCTGGGGGACGACGGACGGCTCGTCCGCCGGGACGGGAAGGACGGGGGCTAGGACCTGTGGCGACCGCGAAGGCTCGCCGAGGCTAGTAGCTGCTGCCGACCTGGCCCTGCTCACCGCTGACGATGACCAGGAACTCGGCGCGGCGGTTCGGCGCCTCGGCGTCCTTGTCGCCCTGGTCGCCGATGAGCGGCCGCTCCTCGCCGTAGCTGATGACCTCGAGCTGGCCCGTCGCCACGCCCAGGTCGACGAGGTACTTGCGGACCGCGTCGGCGCGGCGCTGGCCGAGGGCGAGGTTGTAGATGTCGCTCCCCCAGTGGTCGGCGTGGCCCTCCACGCGGACGACGACGTCGGGGTGCTTGACGAGGATCTCGGCGTTGGCCGCCAGGATCCCCCGGCTCGCCTCCTCCAGCACGCTGCTGTCGAAGTCGAAGTGGACCCGCTCGAAGTTCGCCCGGAGCGTGTCCAGCTCGCGCTGCGTGATGGTGCTGTCACCGACCGTCTGCGAGCCCTCGTCAGCGCCCGCGTCGGCCGAACCGGAGAGGTCCCCCGACGTGGTCGCGGTGTTGGGCTGCTTGGGCGGACAACCGAGCAGGAAGGTGGCGGCGGCGAAAACAACGATCAGCTTGAACATCGACATCTGCGGGTGCGTCTCCTCAACAGAGTTTCTAGAACACCAGACGCAGCCGAGCAAGCGACATTCAGGGGAAAAATGCCGATGTTGGCGCGATGGACGGATCCGTCCTGATCACGCGCCCTTCCAGCGCTTCCCGAGGAGGCCGAGCAGACGCAGGGTGAGCGCGATCCGGCGGCCCACCGGCGCGACCAGCGAGGCGAGCACGGTGCGCGCCATCTGCAGGGCCGTCGCGTTGAGCGGGAACCACCACACCTCCAGCGCCTTGTTCTTGTCGACGACGACCAGCTGCGGGCGGGTGAGGAACTTCATCGCGAGGTGGCTGCCGGTGACGCCGTAGCCGCTGTCCTTCGTCCCCACCCAGGGGGAGTTCGGGATCGACCCCGTGAAGGCGTGGTTGTTGACCAGCGCCATGCCGACGTCGCAGCGGCGGGCCACGGCGGCGGCCCGGCCGGTCTCCTGCCCCCACACCGAGCAGCTCAGTCCGTAGGGGGAGGCGTTGACGTCGTCCACCGCCTCGTACACCGAGTGGACCTTCCGGACGGGGAGGAGCGGGCCGAACGTCTCGGACCGCCACACCGCGGCGTCGTCGGGGACGTCGGTCAGGATCGTCGGCGGGAACCCCCACCCCTGGCCGGTCGCCTCGCCGCCGGTGACCACGCTCGCGCCGGCGTCCACCGCCTCGGCGAGCTGCTGCTCGACGATCCGCAGCTGGTTCGCGTTGCACAGCGGCCCGACCTCGACGTCGTCGCCGTCGCCGCCGGTCCGGAGGGTCTCCGTCGCGTCCTTCAGCTTCCCCACGAACGCGTCGTAGACGAGGTCCTCGACGTAGACGCGCTCGATGGCGGCGCAGTTCTGGCCGGTGTTGTGGAACGCGCCCCAGGCGATGCCGGCGGCGGCGCGGTCGAGATCGGCGTCGGTGCAGACGATGGCGGCGTCCTTGCCGCCGAGCTCCAGGGAGACCGGGATCAGGTGCTCCGCGGCCGCCTTCGCCACCTTCCTGCCGGTGGCGACGGACCCCACGAAGGCGATGGCGTCGACGTCGGGGGAGGACGTCAGCGCGGCCCCCGCCTCGGCCCCCCCGAGGACCACCTGCAGCACGCCGTCGGGGATCAGCCCCTCGAACAGCCGCCCCACCTCGCGCCCCGCGCGGAGGGCGTACTCGGACGGCTTGAAGACGACGGCGTTGCCCGCGATCAGCGCCGGCACGATCGTCCGCATCGGCAGGGCGAGGGGGTAGTTCCACGGCATGATCGCGGCGATCACCCCGCGCGGCCGGTGCTCGACGCGGCCCTTCTTGCCGGGGTAGCTGAGGGGGTCGATGGCGACGGGCTCGGGCTTCAGCCACTTCGGGTCGAACTTCGCGTGGAGGCGGACGACGTCGGCGGCGCCGAGGACCTCGCTGAACATCGCCTCCGTCACCGACTTGCCGTGCTCGCGGTGGATGACCCCGGCCAGCTCGTCGCCGCGGGCGGCGATGCGGTCGAGGACCTTCGAGACGGCCGCGATCCGCTCCTTCAGCGGCGTCCGTCCCCACCGCGGCTGAGCCTCGCGCGCCGCGGCGATCGCGGCGGCGACGTCGTCCGTCCCCGCGGGCGTGAACGTCTCGAGGACCTCCCACGTGCGGGGGTCGATCGAGTGGATGGATCCGTCGGGGTCGAAGCGTGCCGGCGCGTTCATGCGGGGCACCCTACAAGGAACGCGCGAGCTTCTCCGAGAGCATGAGGCTGAGGCTCATGATGGTGACCTGGGGGTTGACCCCGAGGACGTCCGGGAAGATGGAGGCGTCCATCACGTACAGCCCTTCGGTGCCGTGCAGGCGACCGTCGCAGTCGACCGCCCCGACCGTCGGGTCGGACGCCATCCGGCACGTCCCCTGGGGGTGCGACGCGTAGACCGCCATCATCTGCTTCGGCCGGATCGACTCCGGGACGAGCCACGTCCGGACGTCGTCCATCGACGTGATCGGGGGGACGCCGTAGATGCCGGTGTGGAGCTCCTTCGCGCCGGCCGCCAGCAGCAGCTCGCAGACCCGCTGCTGGAGCCGGATCAGGCGCGCCTTGTCCTCCTCGTTGAGCGACCACGAGATCCGGACCTTCCCCCCCTTGGGGCGCGCCCTGACCTCGCCCTCCGACGTGTCCGCGATGGTCCCCCCGAGGGCCACCATGCGGCGGTAGTCCATCATCTTGGACGTCCCCTCGAAGCCGAACGGGAAGCTCAGCCAGTAGACCTCGGGGGTCGCCCAGAAGGACTCCAGGAGCATCTTGTCGGCGGCGTGGAACTCGTCGCTGTAGAAGCCCTGGGGGATGCCCTTCCAGCCCTCGATGTCGCGGTCGGTGACGCCGATGACGCCGGTCGCGGCGTGGACGTGGAGGTGCTTGCCGACGTGCTCGTTGCCGAGGCCGTTGCGCTGGAGGATCTCGGGGGTTCGGACGGCGCCGCAGCTCAGGACCACCGCCTTCGCCCGGACCTCCATGCGGCCCGCGGGCTGCTCGGTGGCGGGGTCCATCAGCGACGCCGTCACGCCCTCGATGCGGTTGCCGCGCCGCAGGAAGCCGTCCGCCCGCGCGAACGTGTAGTAGATCGCGCCGGTCGTCTCGGACTGGGGGATGAAGGTCTTGGCCACCGACAGCTTCCCGCCGCTGGGGCAGCCGGTGTTGCAGGCGCCGCAGCCGACGCAGCCGGGGGCGTTGCGGGGCATCGGTCCGCCCGACCAGCCGAGGCGCTGCAGCCCCTCCATCGCGAAGGCGTTGTTGCCCCCCCACACGTCCGTCCGCGAGGGGGAGACGCCGATGGTCTGCTCGGTGGTGTGGAGGTGGGGGACGAGATCGCCGAACTCGAACGTCAGGGCGTTCGACTCCTGCCACTCGCCGAACCGCTTCTCGGGGATGCGGAAGCAGATGCCGGAGTTGACGACCGTGGAGCCGCCGAGGCAGCGGCCGCCGGGGAGGGGGACGTAGAGGTTCCCCATCATCATCCGCTGGCCGTCGTCCTCGTAGAGCTGGCGGGCGGCGACGCCGAAGTCCTGGCTGAAGTGCTGCTCGGTGTAGTGGCCGCCCGCTTCGAGGACGACGACCGACCGGCCCGCCCGGCTGAGCTGCCACGCCGCTGCGGCGCCGCCCGCGCCGCTGCCGACGACGACCACGTCGCAGTCGATGCGTCCGCCGCGCGCCTGCTGGGGGCCGATGATCACGGGGTCAGCTCCATTCCTCGCGGGCGAGGGCGTCCGCCGCGGTCCCGCACGTCCGCTCGATGCCGAGCCGCTCCTGGACCCCGGGGTAGGCGAAGTAGGCGATGCCGAGCATGGTCTTGAGCCCCGCCGCGAGCATCCGGCGGGAGTAGACGCGGGCCCGCTCCCAGCGGCGGAGGTAGCGCTCCCGGGCGTGCCGGTCGAGGTCGGTGAACCGCTTGACGCGGAGGCCGAAGGCGGTCGTCCCGTGCTCGAACAGGAGCAGCATCGTCTTGAACTCGGCGGCCTTGTCGGCGCGCATCCCCGCGAGCATCCGGTCGATGTACTCGGGGACGCGGGCGTCGGTCCCGGCGAGGCCGATGGGGTTGCCGGGGGGGAACAGGGCGTTGGCGAGGGCGGCGAGGATCGCGTACTCGCCGGGCGCCAGGTAGTGGAGCGCGCAGGCCGGCTGGGGGTCGTCGTAGCGGCGGGAGTGGACGGCCACGAGGCCGGATCCCGCGGCGGCGCAGGCGGCGCCCGCGACGGCTCCCCGGCGCAGCAGGGTGCGGCGGCTCAGGCGGGGCTTGGCGTCGGGGCGGCGGGGGGACACGGGACTCCTACCGATCAGGGTCGGATCGAAGCGCGCAACGTTCAACAGAATTGCGGATTGGTTGAACCATTTAGCCTCGATGGAGGCGGGGATCAAGCGGCGACGCAGCGGAAGCCGGGGCCGGGGTCCCAGCGCTCGGCGCCGGCGGGGATGCGGCCGAAGATCGTCAGGTACGCGGGCAGGTTCCAGGGGGCCGCGCCGCCGCCCTTGAGGACGGGCTCGCCGCCGTCGTCGGGGAGGACCCACTCGGGGACGTTGCCGAGGAGGTCGAGGACGCCGGTCTCGGACGCGCCCCGGGGGTGGGCGCCGACGGGGTGCCGGGAGCGGTCGCCGGCGACGCGGTCGGGGTCGTACTCGTCGCCCCAGGGGAAGGTCCGGCCGTTGATGCCGGCGGCGGCGCGCTCCCACTCGTGCTCGGTGGGGAGGCGTCCCCCGGCCCAGGCGCAGAAGGCGGAGGCGTCGGCCACCGAGACGCCGGTGACGGGGAGGCGGGCGGTGCCGGAGCCGGTTGGCGGAGCGGACAGCGACCAGGCGGCGGGGGCGGCGCGGCCGGTGGCGGCGAGGAAGGCGCGGTAGTCGCCGAGGGTGACCTCGGTCCGGTCGATCGCGAAGCGGCCGGTCTTGACGGCGGTGGGGGCGGCGTCGTCGGCCGAGGGGCGGACGTACGAGGCGGGTCCGTGGTCGACGCGGTCGAGGTCGAGGGTGGGGGCGCCCGACGCGTCCGGGCGGCCGCCTGCGTCCGCGGGGATGTCGGTGTCCGCGGGCTTCGGCAGCAGGGGCTCGGAGGCGGGGTCGGCCGCGGGCGCGCTGCGGTCGACCCGGGCGACGGGGCCGCCGAGCACGGTCGGTTCGGGCGGGGGCCGGAGCAGCAGGGCGCCGATCCCCAGGGCCGCGAGGAAGCCGACGGCGAGGATCGGGATCGCCCACACGAGGGGGGACCGGCGCTGGCGCCACTCGTCGTCGTCGAGGGCGTCAGCGACGAGCTGCTGGGGGATGCGCCCCGCGCCGCCGGCGTAGTGGGCGTCGGCGGTGAGGACGGAGAACGTGCCCCAGGGGACGGACTCGTCGTCGCCGGCCGCGGGCGCGGGGGGCGCCGGGCCGGCGGCGGCGAGGTCGGGTGCCGGGGCGGGCTTGATCGCGGGCACGTGGACGGTCGCGGGCACGGCGAGGGCCTCGAGCTCGGCCGTCCAGAAGGCCTCGTCCATCGCCTGCTCCTCGACCGCGTCGTCTTCGTCGGGGGCCACGGGGGCGGGCTCGTCGGCGAGGGTGACGACGTCGTCCGCGGGGGTCGGCGCGTCGGCGACGGACGGCGGCTTCCGGGCCGCGGGGAGCTCGACGTGGGCAGGCGGCGGCGGCGGGTCGGGGGCCGCGGCGCGGGCGCGCGGGCGGGGTCCGAGGAAGGGGGACCGGGCGAAGACGGTCTTCATCCCCTCGAGGGCCTTGAGGGGGGCGCGGGCGGCCTTGAGGTCGAGGGGGGTCTTGGGTCGTCCGCCGAGGCCGGCGGGGCGGAGGTGTTCGGGGAGGGGGTCGAGGTGGGCGCCGGTCATGGGGGCGAAGATCGGGACGCCGAGGAGGGTGTCGGCCTCCTCCTGGAGCTGGGGGACGACCTGGGAGCTGACGGGCTCCGCTTCGTCCAGGCCCCGGTGCGCGCCGGGGTGGATGCTGTTGTCGATGGGGTCCCGCGGCGCGGGCGCGGCGACCGGGGCGCGCTCGGGGGCGGTCCGGTAGATCGAGTCGGGGTCGACGAACCGGCAGACGGCGCGGCAGGAGTCGCAGCGGGCGAAGAGCCCCTCGCGGGCGAGGGCGTCTCGCAAGGCGAGGCCGCACGCGTGGCAGCGGGGGACGTGGCCGACGTCCTGGAGCGGGACCTCGCCGGGCGGGGTGTCGGGGACGGCCTCCCACTTGAAGAGGAGGCGGACGTCGCCGATGCGGAGGGAGCCGCGGGTGCCGGGCGCCATGCGGAGGAGGACGCGGCGGCCGCGGCGGAACGCGAGCCCCTCCTCCATGAGCTGGTTGCCGGTGACGGCGAGGCCGTCGCGGAAGACGCGGAGGTTCCACTCGGGGCGGAAGTCGAGGAGGCAGTTGGCCTCGCCGATGCTGAAGAGGGTGTGCCGGAGGGGGGCGGACGGCTCGTCCAGCGGGAGGAGGACGTCGTCGCCGCGGCCCATGGTGGCGCTGAAGGGGGGCCGGAGGCACGCGCGGTACAGGAAGCCCTTGTCGCGCGTCACCCCGACGCGGAGCTGAAGGGTGGTCCCCGACACGGCTCGGTACGCTACCACGTGGTATCTTCCGTACCCCCGAGATCCCCCCCTTCGGAGACTCCCCGTGAAGCGAATCTGGTCTGTCGTCACGCTGACGATCGGCGCGGTCCTGTTGACCGGCTGCCCGCCTCTCCCCGGCGCCTTCGATCTGAGCGATCTGCCCGACGGCGTCTACGACGAGCCGTACGAGGGGCAGCTGGCCATCGCGGACTACGACGGGCCGGTGTCGTTCGCGCTGATCGGGACCGGGTTCCCGGCGGGGCTGGAGATGAACGAGGTCGGCGCGGTGTCGGGGACGGCGGAGTCGGCGGGGGTGCATCGCTTCACGGTGCTGGCGTCGGACATGAAGCGGATCGAGGACTTCCAGGGGGAGGTGACGATCTACATCGAGGCGCCGGCGGAGGCGTTCCTGGGGTACGAGCACGACCAGCTGACGAACATGACCGAGCGGTTCGACCTTCAGCGGGACATCTGGGTCCGCGTGGCGGGGACGGGCAAGTCGGTGATGTCGGAGTACCAGATCGACCTCGGCATCTACCTGCCCGGCGACAACGGGGTCCCCGAGCGGGGGATGAGCGACGGGCTCGCGGCGTGCAACCTGGGCTGCGACGACGTCCGCATCGGGGACGTGTCGTTCGCGGACGTGGAGGTCTCGTTCGGGAGCTGGGAGCCGACGATCGAGGAGGACATCTTCCCGCCGGACTACCCCAGCCAGCACATCCCGGAGGACGATCCGCCGTCGGTGGGCAGCGACGGCCTGGTCACGGCGGGCGCGGACGCGGGCGACGCGAGCCTGACGATCGAGCACAACCTGCTCGGCGAGGTGGAGACGCGCGTGATGGTGGTGCCGCCGGACTGGTGCCCGCTGGGCGAGCACGTGGACGGGGGCAACAGCGACGGGTTCTGCCAGTAGCGTGCGGCTCGCTCGCGTCGCGACCGGGGCGGGGCCGCGGCAGGCGGTCATCGACGACGACGGGGTGACGGCGCGTCCGCCGGGGGCGGCGCGTCTGCCGGGCGTGGAGGACCCGCCGCTGGAGGAGGTGGTCGCGGGGGCGCGGCTGCTGGCGCCGGTGGTGCCTTCGAAGGTGGTGGCGATCGGCCGGAACTACGCGGCGCACGCGGCGGAGCTGGGGAACCGGGTGCCGTCGCGTCCGTTGGTCCTCCTGAAGGCGCCGTCGTCGGTCATCGGGCCCGGGGAGCCGATCCTGCTGCCGCCGGACAGCGACCGCGTCGAGCACGAGGCGGAGCTGGGGGTGGTGATCGGGGCGCGGTGCCGGCATGTGGATCCGGAGCGGTTCGCGGAGGTCGTGGCGGGCTACACGGTGGTGCTGGACGTGACGGCGCGGGACCTCCAGCGGAGCGACGGCCAGTTCGCCCGGGGGAAGGGGTTCGACACGTTCTGCCCGATCGGGCCGTGGGTGGAGACGGCGCTGGATCCGCGGGACGTGCGGGTGACGTGCCGGGTGGGGGACGAGCTGCGGCAGGACGGGCGGACGACGGCGATGATCTTCGATGTCCCGGCGCTGGTGGCGACGGTGTCGCGGGTGATGACGCTGCTGCCGGGGGACGTGATCGCGACGGGGAGGCCCGAGGGGGTGGGGCCGCTGGTGGAGGGGGACGTGGTGACGGCCGCGGTCGAGGGGATCGGGGCGCTGAGGTGTCCGGTGAGGGCGGACGATGAGGCGCCGGAGGCCGCGCCCGCGTTCTGAGGGCGAGGGGGCGGGCTCAGGCGGCGCTGAGGTCCCGGGCGGCGCGGGTGCGCCAGGCGGTGACGCCGCCGAAGGCGACGACGGCGACGAGGGCGTCGGACCAGGGGAGGACCTGGCCGGTGGACCAGGCGAGGCGGCTGGCCACGACCGCGAGGGCGGCGACGGCGAGGAGCGCGACGGCGGCGCGGGGGAGGCTGCGACGCCGGCCGGCGCGGGGGGCGAGCAGGAGCGCGAGGACCAGGCCGACCAGGCCGACCAGGCCGGCGCGCTCGAGGTGGGGGAGGGGGACCACGCGCTCGTCGTCGAGGAGCGACTCGGTCAGCGCCGCCTGGACCTCGACCCCCCACCAGTCGCCGACCGGGGTGGTGTGGCGGTCGTCGTCGCCGAGGGCCGCGCCGATCAGGACGACGCGGCCGTCCACGTGGGCGGGGTCGAAGCGGCCGGCGTGGACGTCGGCGTAGGCGTAGCGCCGGAAGTCGGGCCGCTCCGGGAACGGGAACCAGCGGACGCCGTCGCCGTGGGTGGCGAGCCGGAGGTCGCCTGCCGCCACCACCCCTGCGTCGGTCCAGGTCGGGGCGGCGGGGCCGGACGCGCCCCCCGCGGTCGCCGACGGGGGCCGGCCGAGGGCGCCCGCGAGCAGGAGCGCCAGCGACCACGACGGCTCTCCGTCGCTCGGGGCCGGCACGCCGATCCTCGCGCCGCGGACGAGGCGGGACGGACCCTCGCCCCGCGCCCGCGCGAAGCCGACCGCGGTCGCGGCCTGCGCGAGGGCGGGGTCGGGCGGATCCCACCGGTCCCCCGGGGGACGGGCGGGGACGAAGACGTCGGTGCCGGAGGCGACCGCGGCCGCCACCGCCTCCGCGATCCGCGCCGTCGCTGCCCGGTCGCCGCCCGCGATCCATGCGTCCAGCGCGATCGCCCGCGCCCCCGCCGCGGCGAGGTTCCCGATCACGCGCGGGTGTGTCGCGCGGTACGAGCGGTGGTCGGCGAACGTCGTGAAGTCCACGCCGCGCGTCGCGTCGCCCGTGCCGTTGGTGCGGTCCCAGGTCACCACGACCACGCGGTCCGAGATCGATGACGTGGGGAGCGGTTCGTGGACGAGGGGGTAGGTGGCGACCGCGAGCGCGTCGAACAGGCCGAGCAGGGTGGCCGCGACCAGCGCCGTCGCGAGCAGCGCGTCGCCGAGGCGGAGGAGCCGGCGCCGCCGCCCCGGGACCGAGAGGTCGAGGACGGCGTGGGCGGCGTCGGCGAGGGTCGCGGCCTCGGCGACCGCGAGCGCCCCGGCGTCCGCCGCGGACGAGGCGCCGGGGGGCGCGATGAGGCGGGCGAGGCCGGCGGCGCGGGCGGCCTCGATCTTCGCCGCGATGCCGGCCACCGCGCCCACCCGGCCGTCGACGCCGATCGCTCCCGTGACGGCGACGTCCCCCGGCAGCGGCGTGTCCGTGCCCCGGGCGAGGACGGCGATGGCGAGGGCGAGGCCGAGGCTGGGGCCGTCGATCCGCGTCCCCGGCCGCGACGTGGACCACGCCACGTCCAGATCCCGAGGCTCCGCCGCGTACCCGATCCGCCGCAGGAGCGCCGTCGCCGCCTGGACCGCGTGCGTCGCCGCCGCCTCCGCGTCCCCGCCCACCGCCTGCGCCGTCCACACGCGCCCCGCCCCGGGCGTCCGGAGGATCTCCACCGACAGCTCGTCCACCACGGCCCCGCCCGCCGCCTCGTCCACGAGCACGATCGGCACCGCCAGCGCCGCCGCGCCGCCGCCCGCGAGGAGCGCGTCGAGGCGGGCCCGGAGCTCGTCCCGGAGGGCGACGTCGGCGGGGGTCGGCTCCCCGATCGCGCCGGCGACGACGTCGTCCAGCACCGCCCCCGCCGCCGTCAGGTCCGCTCGCGACGTCAGCGCCCCCGCCGCCTCCCGCAGCCCCGGCAGGAGCTCCCCCCGCTTCGCCCGGAGCGCGTGCGGGTCCGCCGTCCCCCGAAGCAAGAGGTAGGCCCGGAGTTGCTCCGGAAGGAGGTCGCGGCTCACCGGCGACGCACGCGGATCGCCGCGAGCGCGACCACCAGCAGCAGCGCCGACGTCCGCGGATCCACGCCCGGGGTCATCCCGCACACGACCCACCCGAAGACCCCGCAGGTCGTGCACCGCGGGTCCGCCGAGTCGTCGTCGTCGCCCGTCGCGTCGTCGTCGTCGGTCGCGTCGTCGTCGTCGTCGTCCGCGGAGTCGTCGTCGTCTCCGGAGTCGTCGTCGTCGT
>CAYFOA010000033.1:0-47153 GCA_964344575.1 uncultured Rickettsiales bacterium
CCCGAGCCCGGGGACGAGCCCGAGGACGACGTCCAGCCCCCCGAGGACGACGGCGGCCCCACCAACGAGAAGCCCCCGCCGGACCTCCCCGCCTGCGAGGACACCGTCATGGCCGACTGGCAGTGGTGGGGCTCCCAGCCCTTCGAGGACGCCAACCACCCCACCGACGACGGCGGCCTCCCCTTCTACGACCCCGACTACGACATGGTCGGCTACTCCACCGTCGAACTCCCCGACTCCGGCCACACCCCCCCGGGCACCGACCGCGTCTACATCGCCTGGTTCGAGCTCTGGGGCGACCCGCCCGCCCTCTTCCTCTCCATGCAGTCCGACGACGGCATGGCCTTCTGGGTCAACGGCGAGCTCGTCGGCGAGTGGGGCAACGGCTGGCAGGAGGAGGGCTGCGTCAACGACGACGCCAACTGCTCCGAGTTCGTCATCGTCGACCCCATCGACATCGCCCCGCTCCTGCACGAAGGCTGGAACGTCGTCGCCGCCCGCGTCAGCAACCCCGTCATGAACGCCTGGTTCGACACCTACACGGAGTGCGTCGACGAGGAGCCCTAGGCTCCTCCTTGTCCCCGTGCCCGTCCCCGTGCCCGTGCCCGATGACACAGGGTGACGGGCGAACACACCCACGCGACCGCGCCGCAGATCCGGCCTGATCGACCGACGGAGCCCCTCCCCGACGCTGGCACGCTCGTTGCCCCGGAGGGACGCATGCGCGCCTTCCTCTTCTTCGCCCTCTCGACGCTCCTCGCCCTGAGCCTGCCCCTCGCCGGCTGCCCGGTCGAAGACGACGACGACTCCGCCACCGACGACGACGACTTCGCCGACGACGACGACGCCACCGACGACGACGACAGCGCCGCCGACGACGACGACGCCGCCACCGACGACGACGACGACTCCGCCGAGGTCGACGAAGACGGCGACGGCTACCTGTCCGGAGAGGACTGCAACGACCTCGACGCCGACGTCAACCCCGACGCCGAGGACACCTGCGACGGCCTCGACAACGACTGCAGCGGCCAGGTCGACGACGGCGCCGGCTGCGACTGCGGCGGACTGAGCGCCGGCGACGTCCACCAGGCGTGGTTCGTCAACGGCCGCTCCCTCCTCTTCTGCGGCCAGGCCCAGGACCACACCGGCGCCTACAACACCTGCGACTCGTTCGGGTACCACCTCGTCTCCATCGGCGACGAACCCCAGAACAACCTCATCGTCGCCGAGGCCAACGCCGGCTTCGTCAAGGCCGCCCCCGACTGGTACATCGGCTACGACGACATCGAGGCCGAGGGGACGTTCGTGTGGGACGACGGCACGACGACGACCTGGACCAACTGGTTCGGCGTCGAGCCCGACGACGAGCCCGGCGACGCCGACTGCGCCGTCCTCGAGCTCGCCACCGGCACCTGGGCCGACGTCGCCTGCGAGTCGACCCACGCCTTCGTCTGCGAGTCGGACGCCGCCGCCCTCGAAGGCGACGAGAGCCCCACCGGCGACGACGACGACAGCGCCGGCGACGACGACGACGCCGACGACGACGACGACGACAGCGCCGAGTAGAGCGCCGTCCCGCTCGCCGGCGACTCCCTCAGAGCGCCTTGCTGAGCGCGATCCGCGGCGCCGGCGCGAAGCCCGCCGTGGTACGACAGCGCCGAGTAGAGCGCCGTCCCGCTCGCCGGCGTCTCCCTCAGAGCGCCTTGCTCAGCGCGATCCGCGGCGCCGGGGCGAACCCCGCGTGGTGGAAGAACCCGAGCAGCTCCTGCTGGCTCCAGTCCACCTCCGTGCGGAGCGTCTCGATGCCCAGCGCGCGCAACTGCATCTCCGCCTGGCGGAGCAGCGCCGCGCCCGCGTGCCGGCCGCGCGCCTCGGGGTGGACCCCGAGCGCGTCGATCACCGCCGACGGCACCGTCTTCCCGAACTCGCCGTAGTCCACCGCGCCGAGCAGGAACCCGGCCACGTCGCCGTCGACCTCGGCCACCAGGGCCAGCCGGATCCCGCCGCCGTCCAGCGACAGCTGCAGCCTCCGCTTGAGGTACTCGGGTCGGGCCAGCCCGCCCGCCGCCGCGTCGATCCGGACGATCGCGTCGAGGTCCGCAGGGGCCGCCGCGCGGACCACCACGCGGTCGGTCAACAGCTCGCCCGCCAGGGGCTCGGTCGTCGTCATGAGGCCTCCTTCTGGGTTCGGGCCTGGAGGTAGTCGTGGCGCCAGGCCCCCCACAGGGCCGCGCCGATCGCGCCCGCGAAGATCCCGAGGTCGTGCTGCCGGACCTCCACCTGGAGCCGCTTCGCCTTCTTCGCCAGCGCCTCGCGCAGCGCCGCGAGCAGGCCCACGTCGTTGCTCAGCCCCCCCGTGATGAGCACCACGCCGTCGGCGTCCACGCTCCTCAGCAGCTTCGCGAACCGCAGCGCCATCGACTTGTGGATCCCCTTGAGGATGTCCTCCGTCGGGATGCCGCGGCTCACCATGTTGATGACGTCCGTCTCCGCCAGCACGGCGCAGATCGACGACACCATCTCGGGGTTCGTCGCCCGCAGCGACATCGGCCCCACGTCGTCCGCCGCCACCCCCAGGTAGCGGGCGATGTTCTCCACGAACTGCCCCGTCCCCGACGCGCACTGCGACGTCATCTGGTACTTCAGCACCTTGGACCGCGGGTCCATCTTCAGCGCCCGCGCGTGCAGCGCGCCGACGTCCAGCACCGCCCGCGCGTCCGGGTCCAGGTGCAACGCGCCGCGGGCGTGCGTGGTCATCCCGTAGAAGTGCCCCGTGGACCACGGGATCGCCTCGCCGTCCCCCGTCGTGGCGACGTAGTCGAGGTCCCCCGCGCCGACCTCCGCCCGCTTCAGGGCGAGGTCCCAGCACTCCTGGGTGACGACGTTCGGGTCTCGCCGGCGGATGCGCTCCGTGTGCAGCGCCCGCCGTGTCTCGACCCCGTCGGTCACGTCGAACACGGCCACCTTGACCGCGCCCGTGCCGACGTCGATTCCTGCTGCGAGGGTCATCAGGCCTCCCCCACCAGGCGCCACGCGAACTCCGCCGCGCCCAACGCCCCGGTGTAGATGGACGAGGGGTCGATGTTGATGTCGACGTCCTCGCCGTAGTTCTCGACCACCAGCTGCTTCAGCGCCTTCACCGCCGCGCCGTTCTTGGCGACGCCGCCGGTCCACGTGAACTGGTTGGTGATCCCGCCGCTCCGCGCGATCAGCGACATCGCCCGCAACACGATCGCCCGGTGCAGGCCGAGGAGGATGTCCTCCCGCTTCTCGCCCAGCGCCAGCCGGTCCCGCAGCTCGGCGCCGGCGAACACCGTGCACGTCGAGTTGATCCGGATCTGCTTGGTCCCCTGCAGCGCCATCGGCCCGAGCTCGTGGAGCCCGAGGTTCATCTCGTCGGCGATGTAGCCGAGGTAGCGGCCGCACCCCGCCGCGCAGCGGTCGTTCATCTGGAAGGACGTCACGATCCCCTGGTCGTCGACCTGGATCGCCTTGGTGTCCTGGCCCCCGATGTCGAGCACCGTCCGCGTCCCCGGGAACATCATGTGGGCGCCGAGGCCGTGGCAGAGGATCTCCGACCGGATCTGCTCCTTCGGGAACGGCAGCCGGACCCGGCCGTAGCCCGTCCCCACCTCGCAGGAGACCTCGATGTCCGTCTCCGTCGCCCGCCGCAGCGCCTGCGACAGCGGGTGGTGGATGTCGGCGCCGTCCTTCCGCTTGGCGAGCATCCGCTTGAGGGCGCGACCGCCGAGCGCCCGCAGCGACAGGTCGCCGGGCGCGTTCTCGACCACCAGGATCGCCTGGTCGTACAGCCCCAGGAGCACGTCGAAGGGGAGCGTCTCGGGGTCCGCCATCAGCTCGGCCTGCGACTGGTAGCCCGACCCCGCGAGGTCCCGGAAGAAGTCCGACCGCGGCTCCGACAGCGGCGAGAAGAGCCGCTCCGCGTCCGCCTTCAGCGAGGCGAAGACGTGGTCGAGGATGCGGCCGAGCTCGGTGTAGCGGGCGTTCTTGCCCGTCATCGCCGACTTGGTGCACTGGTGCCGCAGCTCGTCGAGCTGGGCGTTGTGCTGCTCGTGCCGGAACGCCCGGTCGAGGCTCCGCGCCAGCGGCTCGGCCTTCTCCTTCAGGACCGGCTGCTCCGCGATCGCGTCGGCGAGGAGCCGCATCCGGGCCTGGTTGAGCGCCTCGGTCCGGGCCACGTCGCAGGCGACGTCGTAGTTGCTGCGGGAGTTCGTGATCCCGCGCCCGATGATGCGACCGTCCTCGTCGCGGATGACCGCCTTGGTGGTCGTCGAGCCGAGATCGATGCCGATGACCGTCCTCATGCCGCGGCCCCCCCGCGGCGCTGCTCGATCATCTGGAAGTACGACTCCAGCCGGTTCTTGATGTTCGCCGGGCTGAAGTAGCGGGGGTCGACGAGGTCGGACTCGATGAACGCCCCCGGGACGCCCGTCCGCCGCTCCAGCTCGCGCAGGATGAGCAGCTGCCCCGCGCTGAAGCTGTTGCAGGACTTGACCGAGTTCACGAGGAACCCGTCCGCGCCGTACTCGTTGACGTACTTCTCGATCAGGTCCACCCGCGCCGGCAGCGACAGGTTCGTGTAGCAGCCGAGGCAGTACTCGGCGAGCGACTCCAGCGGCCGCGCGGGGTCGTGCCGGAAGCCGGTGTCGTAGAGCCCGCCGACCTTCGTGTAGGTCGACGCCACGCAGACCGCCCCCTCGTCCGCGAACATCCCCCAGAAGTCGCGGAAGTGGGTCCAGTTGGGGGTCCCCTCGACGACGATGCGGTAGCGCTCGTTCTCCAGCGGCCCGCTCGGCGTCACCGGCCCGAGGCCCGCCGCCACCCGGGCGTCCACCTCGGCGCGGAGCGTCTTGTAGTACTCGACCGCGTGCTCGGTGCCCCGGAAGGCGGTGAAGAGCGGCCCGATGTAGTAGACGCCGCCGAAGTAGCCGTCGATCGGGGACGGCTTGTGCTTGGCCGACTCGAGCACAGCGACGAGGTCGTCCTCCGCCGCCGCCGACCGCCCCAGCAGCTCCTTCAGCCGGTCCTCGTCGAACGACTTGCCGCTGACCTGCTCGAGCTTCGGGATGACCTCCTCGCGGAGCTGCTTCGTCACGTAGTCGCGCATGTCCGGCGTGATCTCGCCCCGCGCCTGGTACGGCACGTGGAGCATCGCCACGGGGCAGTCGTACTTCTCCCGGAGCAGCGCGAACCACTTCATGAACGTGAAGCAGCCCGTGTACGACAGCAGCAGCAGGTCCGGCTCCGGCAGCTTCTTGCCGGTCGGGCCGATGTTGCCCTGCTCCCACATGCCGAGGTCGCACTTGACGTAGCTGCAGACGTCCTCGCTGTGGCCCGCCTTCTCGGCCGCCGTGATGTACCCGCCGGACTTCTTCCGCATGCCCGACTGGAGCGCGTTGATCTCCGGCAGCACGGGGAGCGCGTCGAAGCTGAGCATCAGCTCCGTCAGGTTCCCCGGGACGAACGTGTAGACGACCGGGCGGCCGTCCTCCTTGGCGGTGGACAGCTTGTCGAAGTGGCCGGCGATGAGCTCCTTCTGGAGCTGCATGGATCGGTCTTTCATGAGGCTTCGCTCCAGAGGCGGATCGAGTCGGAGAAGGTGCCCGCCTGCTCGCGGATCCCCTGGAACTGGCCGGTGTTCTCGGCGTACTTGAAGCCGGTCCAGGGGATGCCCTCGCGGTCGAGGGCGGCGGTGATCATGGGGCGGTCGAGCAGGGACGGATCGCAGAAGGACGGGGCGGCGAGGATGACGCCCTCGGCGTCGCACTCGCGGACGGTCCGGATCAGCTCGTCCCCCTTGGGCTCGCCGTCGGGGTGGAACCGGGTCGCGCCCTGCGCCGACTGGGTCAGAAACGCCTTCGCCAGCGCCTCGAAGGGGTCGTCGGTGTCGTCGACGTGCAGCTCACCGCGGAGCCACCGCTGCCCGAGGCTGAAGTCGTCCTCGACGATGTAGCAGCCGGCCCGCTCCAGGGTCTTGATGAGGCCCATCGGGGGCTGCTCGCAGAACGCCCCGCTGACGACCACCCGGGGGTTGTCGCGCAGCTTCGACGTACGGCGTTCGGCGGCCTCCAGGAAGTCCGCCAGGAGCTCGCTGTGGTCCTCCACCGGGAGCAGCAGCCCGGCCCGCGCGATCAGGTACAGCTCCGAGGTCGGCACCTTCTCGGGGGCGCGGCGCCGCAGGGCGAAGACGTCCTCCATCAGCGAGCGGTGGACGTCGTAGACCTCGATCGAGGCGCGGAGCCGCGCGTCGGTCACCTCGAACCCGCCGAGGCCTTCCAGCTCCTTCGCCATCGTCCGGAGGTCGTGGGCGTAGAAGCGGCCGCCGAGGCGGGGGCTGAGGTTCTGGGGGACGTCGAGGTACCAGGTCCACTTGTCCTCGAACAGCAGCTGCCACATGCCCGACAGGTTCCGGATCACGTCGCAGGTCGACGGGAAGATCATCCCGTCCAGCGCGTCGAGGTGGCCCCCCAGGCCGAGCTCGATGACCGACCGCGGGAGGTGGCAGATGTAGGACTGGAAGTAGGCGTCGCCGCGGATGATCTCGAGGGCGTCGCCGCCGCCGACCACGCCCACGGGGAGGAACCCGGCGGCGTGGATGACCTCGCGGGGGACGTACACCGGGAGGAAGCCGATCGCCTTCCGGGTGGTGCCGTCGGCGGCGTCCTTCCAGCGCTGGACGGAGCCGTGGCCGAGGTCCTCGACGAGGGCCTCGCAGCGCTCGACGATCGCGGCCGCGGGGTCGGGGGCCGCCGTCACGCGTGCCTCCACACGGGCTCGCGCCGCTCCATGAACGCGCGGATGCCCTCGGCGCCGTCCGCGGTGGGGACGAGCTCGTCGAGGTAGAGCCGCTCGACCCGCTGGAGCAGCGGCCCGACCGCCTGCACGAGGCCGGCCCGGGAGGCGCGCGCGGCGAACGACAGCGCCACCGCGCTGCGGGGGATGACGTGGGCGTCGACCCAGAGGCAGAAGTGCTCCTCCAGGGTCGCGGGGTCGGCGACCTCGGCGACGAGGCCGAGCTGGTGCGCCCGCGCCCCGTCCACCGCCCGCCCCGTGAGGAGCATCTCGGCGGCGGCCGCGGGGGCCATCCGCAGCGGCAGCAGGACGGACGCCGCGGGGGCGAACACGCCGAGCTTGACCTCGGGCTGGCCGAGCTGCGCGTCGGCCTCGGCGATGAGGACGTCGCACGCCGCCGCCACCTCGAGCCCGCCGCCCAGGCAGCGGCCGCGAACGAGCGCGACGGTGGGGACGGGGACGTCGAGCAGCTCGCGGAGGAGCCCGTGGAACGACGGGAGCATCGCCCGGACCTCGTCCGGCAGGTGCTCGGGGACGGACGCGCCGAAGCTGAAGTGCCGCCCCGTCCCCTCGACGACGAGGAGCCGGAAGCCGGTGGAGATGTCGGGGAGCTCCTTGAGCGCGCGGCGGAAGTCGCGGATGACGTCCCGGTCGATGATGTTGCCGGGGGGCAACCCGAACGTGAGACGCAGGACAGCGCCGTTGTGCGTCTCCTTGAGGTGGACGGTGCCGTGGTTCATGGGGTCGATCCGGGGTCAGGGGACGAGCACGGCGCGGCGCGCGAGCTCGTGGTGGTGGACGGCTTCGAGGATGCGGGGGACGTCGTCGAGGGGGTGCTCCTCGACGAGGGGGGAGACGACGACGTCGCCGTCGAGGACCATGTCGAGGAGGCCCGCGTAGTACTTCGGCGCGCACCCCCACGTGCCGATCGCGCGGGCGTCCAGCGCCATCAGGCGGGACAGGTGGAGCGGCACCTTGTCGGCGGTGAACCCGACGACCATGAGGACGGACGCGGGGCCGACGAGCGACCACGCGAGCTCCTGGCCGGCGGGGTGGCCGGAGCACTCGAACACGCGGGTGCCGAACTTGCGCGCGTGGAGCTCGCGCGCGGCCGCCTTGACGGCGCGGCGGGCCTCCCGCGCGTCGGTCCCGTCGATGACGGCGTCGGCGCCGAGCTCCAGGGCGGCGGCGCGCCGGCGCTCGTCGACGTCGACGGCGATGGTGCGGGCGCCCGCCGCGGCGGCGAGCTGGAGGGCGAACGCGCCCACCCCCCCGCACCCGACGATGACGGCGAGGTCGTCGTCGCCCCGGAGTCCGGAGCGGAGGACCGCCTGCCACGCGGTCGAGGCGGCGTCGGCGAGCACCGAGAGGTGACGCAGGGTGACGCCGGCGTCGCCGAGGGGCTGGTCGGGGTCGGTGCAGTCGGGGACCTCGCACAGGCCCACGGCGGGGACGACGACGTGCGACGCGAAGCCGCCGTGGCCGTCGTTGCCGGGCATGAACTGGTGGCGGCAGACGCCGGCCTGGTCGTTGGCGCACGCGAGGCAGACGCCGCAGGGGACCACCGCGGGGACGACGACGGCCTTGCCGAGCAGGTGCTGGGCCTCGGCGCCGGCCTCGATCACGAAGCCGCTGATCTCGTGGCCGAGCGCCAGCGGCAGCTCGCCCCGGGTGGGGACGCCGTCCTTCCAGAAGCCGACGTCGGTGTGGCAGACCCCACACCCCGCGATCTCCACCAGCACCTGGTCGTCGCGCAGGCTCGGCGCCGCCTCCGTCCGTCGTTCCAGGGGAGCCCCCGGCTCCGTCATCAGCCACCGCACGATGTCCATCGGCACTCCCGTCCACGGGGGGACGGGGCAAGACGCGTACCAACCCGCGGATCGGGGGACGTCAGACGATCGCGAGACGGAGACGGGGGCGGCGGCGGTGCCGCCTCACACAGGGGCCGATTTCGTCAGTGTGGGGGATGCCACAGGGGGAAGTGGAGGTGGAACGCGGTCCCCTGACCGGGGGCGGACTCGACGTCCACGGAGCCGTTCATCTGGCGGACGATGGTGTGGACCGCGGCGAGGCCGAGGCCGGTCCCCTGCCCTTCGTCCTTGGTGGTGAAGAAGGGCTCGAACACGCGCTGGCGCGTGGTCTCGTCCATGCCGGAGCCGTTGTCGGCGACGACGAGCTCGACGCTCCCGGGGCGCCGGTGCGACGCGACCCGGACCTCGCCGCCGTCGGCGGGCATCGCGTCGCGGGCGTTGACGACGAGGTTGAGGAGGAGGCGGTCGACCTCGGGGGGGTCGGCGAGGACGGCGGCGTCGCCCGCGGCGAGGGCGAAGGTGAGGCGGACCTCGCGGCCGAGCTGCTGGCGGAGGAGGGGCTCGGCGGAGCGGACCGTTCCGTCGAGCCCGACGGGGCGGAGGTTGAGCTCGCGGGGGCGGGACAGGTCGAGGAGGCGGCGGACCATGGCGGCGCCGCGCTCGGACGCGTCGAGGATCATCTCCAGGGACTTCGCCACGCGGCCGTCGTCGGGGACGTCCTGCAGCGCGAGGTCGGCGCATCCCATGATGCCGGTGAGGACGTTCTTGAAGTCGTGGGCAACGCCCCCCGCGAGGCGACCGACGGCCTCGAGCTTCTGGGTCTGCACGGCGCGCCGCTCGAAGCGGCGGCGGGCGGTGACGTCGACGACGTAGCCCTCGAGGAAGCGGAGCGTGCCGTCGCGATCGTGGACGCCGACGCCCTGCTCCCAGACGTGGACGACGTCGCCCGATCGGGCCACGACCCGGTAGTCGAGCTCGAACCGCCGCCGCGCGTCGAGGGCGGCCTGGACTTCGTCCCACACGCGCTGCCGGTCGTCGGGGTGGATGAGCTCGCCGTACTGGAGCCCGTCGTTCAGGAACGCGGACGACGGGTGCCCGGTGATGGCCTCCACGGCGCCCCCGAGCAGGATCATCGTCCAATCGGCGTCGTTGCGGCACCGGTAGACCAGCCCGGGGAGGTTCCCGATCAGCGTCTCCAGCTGCCGCTCGACCTCGTCGAGGCGCTCTTCCAGGTTGGTGAAGCTCACGAGCGTGTGCAGCATGCCCCAAGCCGCATGCATTGGCTGTGCCGGATCACACGCGGTGGTGGGCTTCGTCCTCGGGCTCGACGTGGATGGTGACGAGGGCGTCGGGCCAGTGCTCGTGGATCGCGGCCTCGAGGGCGTCGCAGAGGTCGTGGCTGCGGCGGACCGTCTCCTCGCCGCGGACGACGAGGTGGAACTCGATGAAGACGTGGCGGCCGGCGCGGCGGGTGCGGAGGTCGTGGGTCTCCAGGGCGTCGCCGCGGTTCGCGTCGAGGATCCCGCGGAGAGCGTCGAGCTCCGCCGGGTCGAGCGCCGCGTCCATGAGCCCGTCCACCGCCTCGCGGACGATGCCGAAGCCGATCCAGGCGACGTGCAGCGCCACGCCGAGCGCGATCACCGGGTCCAGCCACCACCAGCCCGTCGCCCACGCCACCGCGAGGCCTCCGAGGGCGCCGACCGTCGTCCACACGTCCGCCAGCACGTGCGCCCCGTCCGCCGCCACCGCCGGCGAGCGGAGCTTCCGCCCCTGCGCGCGGAGCCACAGCCCGAGCGCCAGGTTCACCGCCGCCGCGACCGCCGCGATCGCCAGCCCCGGGGTCAGCCCGTCGAGCGCCTGGACCTCGCCGAAGCGGCCCGACGCCTCCCACACGATCGCCGCCGCCGCCATCGCCACGAGCCCCCCCTCGAGCCCCGCGGCGAAGTACTCCGCCTTGCCGTGCCCCCAAGGGTGCCCCTCGTCCGCCGGCTGGCGCGCGATCTCCAGCGCGACGTAGGCCACCCCCGCGGCGAGGATGTTCACCGCCGACTCCATCCCGTCGGCCATCAGCGCGACCGACCCGGTCAGCCGCCACGCCGCCCACTTCGCGAGGAGCACGGCCCCCGCCACGGCCAGCGAGATCGCCGCCGCCCGGCGCGCCCTCGCCCCCGCGTCCATGCCCGTCGCCGTCCGTCCGCCGTCGTTCACGCGGCCTCCCGCCCCCCTCCGCGAGCTTCCCTCACCGCGCCGCCAGGTGCTCGTTGATCGCGTGCGCCAGCGCCGGCGCGATCGCGATCCCGTTGGTCGTGTGGGGGACCGAGTCGCAGGTCACGATCCGGGCCGCCCCCGCCGCCTTGAGGTCGTCCATCGCGCCCGGCGCGAAGAGGGCGTGCACCCCGATGCAGACCCCCGCCCGCATGCCCGCCCGGCGGAGGTGGCCGAGGGTCTCCGCCATCGTCCGGCCGGTGGAGATGATGTCGTCGATCAGGACCGGCGTGCGATCCGCGTGCTTCTCGACGTCGGGCACCGTCACCGCGACGTCCCGGTCGCCGTGCCGGATCTTGTTCAGCACGACGCACGGCGCCTCCGCCCGACGAGCGACCTCCTCGGCCCACTGCGCGCTCTCCTCGTCCGGCCCGATCAGCAACGGCCGGTCCACGTGGCGCGTCAGCCAGGTCGCGATCGCGGGCGCCGCGTGCGCCGCCGTGGCGGGGATGGACCAGACCTCCGCGAGGTCGTGGATCCGGTGCAGGTGGGGGTCCACCGTCACCAGCCAGTCCACCGAACGGCCGAGGAACCTCGGGAACAGCCGCGCGCTCACCGCCTCCCCCTCGTTGAAGCGCTTGTCCTGGCGCATGTAGGGGAGGTACGGCGCGCACAGCCCGACGCTCGCCGCCCCCAGCTCGCGGGCGGTCTCCACCAGCAGCAGCAGGGAGAGGATCTTGTCGTCGGGGCGGTCCAGGGCGGCGACGACGACCACGTCCCGGCCGAACGGATCGGCGAGGAGGCGGACGTACGACTCCCCGTCGGGGAACCGCCGCACGGTCGCTTCGCCGCGCTCGCCGCCGATGACGCGGGGCAGCGCCGACGCCAGCGATTCGTTGCCGGGGAGGGGGATCACGAGGGGAGACGAGGTCATGACGACTCCGGGGCGATGGAGATGAGGTCGGGGTGGGACTCGACGTAGGCGGAGGCGTACGCCAGCTCGCCGGTGTTCTCGGCGTGGAGCGTGAAGAGCGGCTGGCCGCGCTCGACGACCTGCCCGAGGCGGACGCCGATCTCCAGCCCCGCCGCAGGGTCCGCGGGGGCCCCCGCGAGCTTCGCCGCGCGCGACAGGCGGCGGCTGTCGATCCGGGCCACGCGGCCCGCCATGGACGCTCGCACCGGCCGCGACTGAGGCGCCGTGGGAGGCTCCCGGCGGCCCCCCTGGGCCTCGCAGATCGCCTCGAACTTCGCCTCCGCGGCGCCCGTGTCGAGGAACTCGCGGGCCTCCGCCTCGCCGTCCCCCTCGGCGGCCGCGCCCCCGATTTCGAGCACCCGCGCGGCCAGGGCGAGCGCCCGCTCGCGGAGGTCGCGGGGGGCGTCCGGATCACGGCGCAGGACCGCGACGACGTCCCGCGCCTCCAGCGCCGGCCCGATGCCCCGGCCCACCGGCTCGCGGCCCTCGGTGATCAGCGCCTGGACCTCCAGCCCCACCGCCCGGCCGACCTCCACGAGGTCCCGCGCCAGGGTCGCGCCCGCGGCCGCGCTCCGGACCTTCGCCGTCGGCCCCACGGGGATGTCGATCACGACGTGGGTCGAGCCCGCCGCGGCCTTCTTCGAGAGCACCGAGGCGACCAGCTGCCCCTCGCTGTCCACGTCCAGCGCCCGCTCGATCCGGATCAACACGTCGTCCACCGGCGACAGGTGGGCGGCCCCGCCCCACACCACGCAGCCCCCCTCCCGCTCGACCACGGCGCGCACCGTGGTGAGGTCCAGGTCGACCTCCGTCAGCGTCTCCATGACGTCCGCCGTCCCCGCCGGCGAGGTGATCGCCCGGGACGACGTCTTCGGGATCGTCAACCCCGCCGCGGCCGCGACGGCGACGACGATCGGGGTCGTCCGGTTGCCCGGGAGGCCGCCGACGCAGTGCTTGTCCATGATCACGTCGCCCGGCCACGTCAGGCGGCTGCCGACGCTGATCATCGACCGCGTCAGGGCGACGATCTCGGCCGTGTCCAGGCGGCTCGCCGAGCACGCCGTCACGAACGCCGCGAGGTGGACGTCGGGGTACCGGCCCGCGGCGACGTCCCCGACGACCTCGTCGAACGCCGCCGCGTCGAGCCGCTCCCCGTACATCTTCGCGCGGACGTGCCCGAACGACTCCAGCGTCGGCGCGTGGGCCACGGCGACGCGGTGGCCGCGCTCCACCCGGAGCAGTCGCCACGCCTCGTCGCTGAGCCCGACCTCGCCCGCGGCGAGGATGTCCGAGGTGACGACGTTGAGCGTCGCCACGACCGCCTCGCCGTTCGCCTGGAGCAGCACCCGGGTCAGCGCCTCGAACCCCTCCGACCGGCAGACGGGGCAGTCCGCGCGCATGTACGCCACCGGCGCGCGGTAGGTGTCGATCCCGATCCGGCGGGCCTCCAGCACGCCCCGATCGCGTGCACTCCGTGTGCCAGGACGGGCCCCGAGGGCCGATCGATCAGCGCTGGTCGTAGGCGGCGCTGGACGCGTGGCACTGCTCGCAGCTCTGCCGGTAGGGGTGGCTGCTCCGGATCGCGTCGCGTGCTGCGGGGCCGTGGCAGCTGTCGCAGCGCTCCCGCATGAACGTGCGGTGCGGGATCTCCGGCGCCGACGTGCCCCACTGGTCCCCCTGCTCGGGGGACGTCCGGCCCGCGAACGCGTTGGTGTCCGCCGCCGGCCAGGGCTCCGGCAGCCAGTCGACCGCGCCCATCGGCGCGCGCTCCACCACGTGGCACTGCATGCACGACGTGTACGTCGCGTGGGGCACCGCCGGCGCCGTCCGGCCGCGGATCCGGAGGCCCGCCTCGTGGCAGGCCGCACACTCCATCGCCGTGTCCTGGCGCACCGGGTGGGGGACCGTCGGAGGAGCCCCGTCGTACGCCCGCCGGGCCGCCCGCCGGGCCAGGTCCGCGGCCTTGTCGGTCCCGTCGAAGGAGACCTCGTCGGTGGTCGCGGGGAGCAGCGCCGCGAGGACCTCCCGGTCCGCCTCCCACGCTCCCGTCCGCGACGGCGGCCCCGCCCGCATCCCGAGGTACGCGGGCGCGGGGGCCAGCCCCTCGGCCGCCGGCGGGGGCGGCTCCACCGTCCGGATCGGCGCGCGGGTGACGATCTCGTCGGACGTCCCGATCGCGAACCCCAGGAACGTGACGGCGATCACCACCGTCAGCAGCACCCAGAGGGGCCGGACCTGGCCGTCGCCGTTCATCATCGCCCCGCCCGCTCCGCCTGCTTCGCCGCCGCGACCCGCTTGACCCGGGCCGCGCACTTCTTGAAGTCCGGCTGCTTGCTGAACCGGTCGTGGGCGTCCAGCGTCACCTCGTTGATGAGGAGCCGCTCGTCGAAGAAGGGGACGAAGACCGTGCCCGGGGGCGGCTCGCCGCGGCCGCCGAGCCAGACCGGCAGGAGCAGCTCACCGCGCCGCGTCTGCAGCAGCACCTGCTCGCCGTCGGCCACCCCGAGCTCCCGCGCGTCGGCCCGGTTCATCTCCAGGTAGGCCTGCGGCATCGCCCGCTTCAGCTGCGGCACCCGGCCCGTCATCGTGCCGCTGTGCCAGTGCTCCAGCACCCGACCCGTGCAGAGCCACAGCGGGTACTCGTCGTCGGGCATCTCGGGCGGCTCGACGTAGGGGCGGAACCAGATCTGGGCGCGGCCGTCGCCGCTGGTCGAGTGGTAGAAGTCGAAGCCCTCGCCGTCGGGGACGAAGGGGTCGTCGAACTCGGCGAACCGCCACCGCGTCTCCCGCCACGTCCCGTCCTCGGTCTCGACCACCGGCCAGCGCAGGCCGCGCGCCTCCACGAGCACGTCGTACGGCGCCACGTGCTTGTGCTTGAGGTGCGTGAACGGGCGGTACTCCTCGTACAGGGCGCGGTCGACGTTGAACCCCTCGTAGAACCGGTCCCAGTTCCACGCGGGGTGCTCGCGGCCGGTCTCGTCCGCCATCGCGAAGAGGAAGTCGCCGTCCTTGTCCTTCATCCCCGCGAAGCCGCGGTCGTGCAGCTCGCGGGCGACGGCGATGATCTGCCAGACGTCGTCCCGGGCGTCGCCCGGCGGGTCGACCATCTTGAACCACTGCTGGGTCCGCCGTTCGCTGTTGCCGTAGACGCCGTTCTTCTCCACCCACATCGACGACGGGAGGACCAGGTCGGCCTCCCACGTGGTCGCGGTCGGATACACCTCCGAGACGATCAGGAACTTGTCGGGGTTGGCGATCCCGGGGTCGAACAGCTTGGGCCGGTTCGGCAGCGTCTGGCCGGGGTTCGTGACCTGCACCCAGATGGTGTCGATGAGCTCCCCGTTGGACCACTCGTCCCACATCTTGACGGTGTGGGTCCCGGGCTTCGGGTTGATCCGCCCCGCGGGCAGGTTCCACAGCTCCTCGCACTGCTGCCGGTGCGGCTCCTTGGCGACGAGCCGGCCGCCGGGGAGGGCGTGGGCGAGGGTGCCGACCTCGCGCGCCGTGCCGCACGCGCTCGGCTGCCCGGTGAGCGACGTCGGCGCGTCGCCGGGCCGCCCGAAGTGGCCCGAGAAGAGGTGCAGGGCGTGGATCAGCGTGTTCATCGCCGTCCCCTGCGTGTGCTGGTTCGCGCCCATGCACCAGAGGCTGACGATGCGCCGGTCGGGGTCCCCGAAGAGGTCCGCGAGCATGCGGATGTCGTCGGCGCTGACGCCGGACAGCTGCGCGCAGTGCTCCGGGGTGTACTCCTCGAGCCGCGCGCTGAACTCCTCGAACGTCGACGCCTGCCCCTTGAGCCCCGGCGGGTCGCTGTCGATCCGGAACGCGCAGTGCTTCTCGACGAACTCCTCGCTCCACGTGCCGTTCTTCAGGAGCAGGTGGAGGATGCCGTTGGCGATCGCGAGGTCGGTGTGGGGGCGGAAGTTGAGGTAGTGGTCCGCGTGGGCCGTCGTCCGGGTCCGCCGCGTGCCGATGTCGATCAGCGTGACCGTCTCCCCGAACGCGCGCCGGTCGACGATCCGGGAGAAGAGCACCGGGTGCATCTCGGCGGGGTTGTTCCCCCAGCAGATGACCACGTCGGCGGCGTCGAGGTCGTCGTAGACGCCGGCCGGCTCGTCGACCCCGTACGTCGCGATGAAGCCGGTCACCGCCGACGCCATGCAGAGCCGCGCGTTGGGGTCGATGTTGTTGTTGCTGAGCCCGCCCTTGATGAACTTCTGGGCGGCGTAGCCCTCGGGGATCGTCCACTGCCCGGAGCCGTAGATCGCGAACTTCGCGGGGTCCGCCTCGATCCGGTCGGCGATGACCCCGATCGCCTCCTCCCAGCTGATCGGGACGTGCCTGCCGTTCTTCTTCAGCAGCGGCTGCGTGAGCCGATCCTCGCCGTACAGGGCGAGCCCCACGTGGTAGCCCTTGACGCACAGCAGGCCCTTGTTGACGTCGGCCTTGCGGTCGCCCTCGATGCCGACCACGCGGCCGTTCTTGACGCCCACCTGGACGTGGCAGCCGGTCCCGCAGAAGCGGCACGGCGCCTTGTCCCAGCGGACGCCGTCCTCGGTGACGCGGCCGGTCGGGGACGGGGCCGCCAGCGCGACCTTGCCCGTGGCCTCGGCGACGGACGCGGCGGCCGCGGCGGCGGCGCTCAGCTGCAGGAAGGTCCGGCGGCGCAGGCTCTTGTCGGTGGACATCAGGCGGTCTCCTCGTAGTCGTCTTCGGCGTCGGGGACGCGCGCCGGCAGGTCGGCGTCGGGGGACTCCTCGTCGACCATCTCGCCGCTGAACACGGCGGCCGCGAGCTTGAGCCCGAGGGTGAAGATCCCCAGCCCGAACGCCCAGATCCCGGCGGTCACCCGCCACTCCGTGACGGTCGGCACGTACTCGACGATCTCGTGCAGTGTCGACGGGATGAAGCCGGGGACGATGAGCCCCATCCCCTTCTCGATCCAGACGCCCACGAACGTCATCGCGCAGGCCGCCACGATCCAGCCGAGGTGCTCGTCCGGCCGGGTGAACACCAGCACCCCCGCGCCGACGACGTTCAGGACGATCGCCGTCCAGATCCAGGGGACGAGGCCGTCGTGGCCGTGCAGCCCGAAGAACAGGTACTGCACCGACTCGCCGTGGCTGCCGCCGCTGTAGAAGGCGGTGAAGACCTCGGACAGGAGCATGAAGAGGTTCACCAGCGCGGCGACCCGGATGATGTCGACCATCGTCGCGATGGCGCCGTCCGCGACCCGGTAGATGCGGAGCCGCTTGACCACGTACAGCGTCCCGATGAGGAACGCCGGCCCGGTCACGAACGCCGACGCGATGAACCGGGGGGCCAGCAGCGCGGTGTTCCAGAACGGGCGCCCGCCGAGGCCGCTGTACAGGAACGCCGTGACCGTGTGGATCGAGACGGCCCACACGATGGCGACGAAGACGAACGGGAGGTACCAGCGCTTCTCCGGCTTCCGCCCGAGGTAGCGCATGTAGATGAGGTACCCGACGATGTGGGCGTTCAGCAGCAGGTAGCCGCTCAGCGCGATGATGTCCCACGTCAGCATCGACATCGGCCAGTTGAACCGGCCGACGATGGGGAGCACGTGCCAGATCCGGTCGGGGCGGCCGATGTCGGCGTTGACGAAGCAGAGCGCCATCACGATCGCCGCGACCGCGAGGACCTCGCCGACGATGGTGAGGTCGTGCAGATCCCGGTCGTGATAGAGGTACGCGGGGATGACCATCGCCGCCGCGCCCGCGGCCAGGCCGACCATGAACGTGAAGTTGGCGATGTAGAGCCCCCAGGAGACCTGGTCGGTCATCCCGGTGACGTCCATGCCGTGCGTGACCTGGCCGACCCAGGCGTGCAACCCGACGAGCGCGACGCCGGTCAGGAACGTCATCCACGCGTAGAACGGCAGGCGCCCGTCGGTGGCGACGCCGGCGGCCTTCCACAGGAAGCGGGGGTAGGCGTAGGAGGTGGGCTTATTCATCGAAGAAGTAGAAGAAGCGGGGGAGCGTGCCGAGCTCCTCCTTGAGGACGAACACGCGCTTGGTGTCGAGCACGCGGCGGATCTCGGAGTTCGGGTCGAGGACGTTGCCGAAGACGCGGGCCCCCGTGGGGCAGGCCTCCACGCACGCCGGCAGCAGCCCCTTGCGGGTCCGGTGGAGGCACCAGTGGCACTTCTCCATGACGCCGACGGGGCGGATGCGGTTGGACAGGTACGACTGATCGGGGTTGATCTCGTCGGGCGGCACGGTCGGCGCCCGCCAGTTGAACCGGCGCGCGTGGTACGGGCACGCCGCCTCGCAGTAGCGGCAGCCGATGCACCAGTCGTAGTCCACGACCACGATGCCGTCGGCCTCCTTCCACGTCGCCTCGACGGGGCAGACCCTCACGCAGGGCGGGTTGTCGCACTGCTGGCACTGGACCGGCAGGTAGAAGCTGTCCTCGGCGGGGACGGGGTGGGTGTAGTCGGGGTTGCCGTTCGACAGGTTGAGCGACCCCTTCTTCATCTCGAGGACGCGGATGTAGGAGTTGTTCGTGGACCGGTCGTGGTTGTTCTCGAGGTGGCAGGCCTCGACGCAGCGGCGGTTGCCGGTGCAGATCGACAGGTTCAGGGCGTAGGCGAACTGGACGTCGGGGGTGGGGCGGACGTCCTCGACCGTCACCGCGACGCCGCGCTCGTCCCAGACCTTGTCCTCGATCCGCTGGAGGACCTGCGCCATCTCCTCGCGGGTCAGCTCCTTGTAGTGCTTCTGGAAGACCTCGCGCGCGTCCGGCGTCTCCAGCGCGGCGAGCGGGGCGACCGCGTGCGCGACCGCGCCGGCGCCGACCGAGGCCCCGAGGATCTTCAGCGCGCCGCGCCGGTCGATGCGTCCCTTGAGCGCCATCAGTGGGTCTCCCGTTCTTCGTGGCTGCCGAAGTAGCGGTCGCGCGGGGGGAACACCGGGAGCGCGGCGCGGTAGGCGGGGTCGTGGGGGGCGTGGCAGTCGACGCAGTGGTTCCGGCTCCGGGGGCCGCGCCGGAGGTCCCAGTAGCCGGTCATCCCGCCGTGGCTCCCCCCGCGGTAGTCGCGCGCCTGGGGACCGTGGCACTGGGTGCAGAGGTCCATCGCGTCGGCGTAGTCGACGAGCGTGCCGTCGGCGAGGCGGAGGTGGGTCCGGTCGGTGGGGTCGTGGCAGCTGTCGCAGGACAGGTCGCCGTGGGCCAGCTCCAGGTCGGCGTGGAGCGGCTCGTCGGGGGCGCCGGCCCGATCCGCCATCGGCTCGCCGTCGGCGGCGGGGCCGTGGCAGGTGTCGCAGCTGACCCCCACGGGGCGGCCGCGGACGTCGTCGAGGTGCGTGTCCAACGCCCCCAGCGCGGGGGGGACGTGGATGTCGACGTGGTGCAGCGGGGCGTCGGCGGGGACGGGCGGACCGAACTCGCGCGACGGGTCCGCGAACCCCGGCCGGGCGCACGCCCCGAGCAGCAACGAGGCGAGCAGCAGAACAATCGGGCGGCTCATGCCCCGCCGGTGTGCAACGGCCGGGCCAGCGTCGAATTCGACGCACGTCGCCCCTGTGCGGCGCGCGTATTGTGCGAAATCACACAGCTAAACCGTGCCTTTTGGCACACCCCTCACTCGTAGCGCTCGAGGAACTCCTTCCGGCGCCGCTCCCGCTCGCGCTTGGTCTTCTTGTCCTCCTTGTTGATCGACCAGCGCCACTGCTCGCTGTTCTGGACCTCGTCGAGCACCGCCTCGAGGTGCGCGACCTCGGTCGGCGCCGACTCCCGGTACTCGTGGATGATGTCCTCGATCTCGGGGATGAACTTCGCCATCCAGTGCTTCGCGAGGTCGTAGGTGCCGTGCCAGTGCGTCCAGTCCGGCGCCTGCATCGACGCCGCGTGGCGCGCCCGCCGGCCCTCGTGGTGCCACAGCTCGAACCAGGTGAAGTCGATGGGTTCGCTGAACTTCACGTACCGCGGGTTCGTCTCGAGCACCGCGACGGCCGCCTCGTAGAGCCGCTCCCCGGGCTCGGCGTACTTCCGCTCGTACAGCGCCAGCAGCCCCTCGTACTGGATGAAGAAGTTGTCGACGAAGTTGTCCTGGTGGCACGCCTCGCAGACGTCCTCCATGTTCTTCCGCCGCTCGTCGGACGTGATCTTCGCCGACTCCAGCCCCCACTTGGCGTCCGTCTCGTGGGCCGGCTTGCTGTGCGGCGGCCGGTTGTTCCACGCGATCCGGAGCCCGACGTTGTGGGTGATCGGCTGGTTCGGCGTCGCGCTCATGTGGCAGGTCGCGCACGTCGGCGCCGCCGAGTAGTCCTCGCCCACGACCCACTTCGGGGAGTCGAGGTTCATCTCGTCCTCGTTCGCCGCCGAACGCGATGCCGTGCTTGGACTCCTGGTAGATCTCGAGCTGCGGGTGGTCCGGCCCCATGTGGCACTTTTCCGCAGTTGTCGGGGCGGCGCGCCTGGGCGGCCTCGAACTCGTGCCGCTGGTGGCACGCGGTGCAGGACCCCTCCGAGCCGTCGGGGTTGACCCGCCCCATGCCGGTGTTGGGCCACGTCGCCGCGTCCAGGGTGCCGTCGTCGAGGACCTTGACCACGCTGCCGTGGCACTGCCAGCAGCCGTTGACCGCCGCCGCGCTGATGCCGTCGGGGAAGCCCGGCGTCACGAACCCGTTGTCCCCCTCGACCACCTCCGCGAGCAGGTTGTCCAGCGACCCCATGATGCGGCCGGCCTTGCTGTGGTGGCTGCCGAGGAACTCCTCCGCCTCCTTCTCGTGGCACCGCGCGCAGTCCTTGGGGCTGACGATCGTCGAGATCGTGAAGTCCTCGTGGTCCTCGTCGCGGAGGACGTCGGGGTCGCCCTTCTCCGCGGCGTGGCACTCGTAGCAGCCGACGTTGGCGCCGTAGTGCTTCGACGCGCCCCACTGCTGGTACAGCGACGGGTTGTCGGACTGGTGGCAGGCGAGGCAGTCCTCGGACTCCTCGGTCAGCTCGGCGGGCAGGTTGGACCGGATCGGCTCCTGGGCCAGGGCGGGGAGCGCGAGCAGGGCGGCGGCGACGGCGGCCAGGGGCAGCAGGAGGCGGACATGGGCGCGGGCGGTCACGGCGTCACTCCTCGTCTTCGTCGTCGGCGAACGGGTCGTACCCCTCGGGCACGGGGTGGGCGAGCTTCTTGACGGCGGACTTGTAGTCGAACCCCTCGTAGGCGGGGCTGTCCGGGTTGTGGCACGTCGTACAGACCTTCTCGGTCGGGTCGATCAGCCCCTTCTCGCGGGACTCGTCGGGATCGACCATCACCTTCTTCTTGCGGTAGTCGCTCCCCGGGCCGTGGCACGCCTCGCAGGAGACGCCCTCGGTGTGGGTGAACTTGCTCCCCTTGAGGTCGTCGGAGACGCCGTACGCCGTCGTGTGGCACTTGACGCACGCCTCGTCGGTGGTGGGGTCCGCGACGCCGGCCTCGGTGGCCCACTTCTTCGCCTGCTCGGTGGACAGCGAGTCCATCGCCTTGGCGTGCTTCGACGACAGCCACTTGTTGTACTGGTCGCCGATGTCCTCCTTGGCGTGGCAGGTCTTGCACTTCGCCGCGCCGACGAACTCGTGGTCGCCGGCCTGGGCGGGGGCGCCGAGCAGCGACATCGCCACCAGCGCGCAGAACAGTTGGAACTTCCTGGTCATGTCGGCACCTCCTGGTTCGTGAGCTTCGCGGCCGCGAAGCGACCGTCGTTGATGGCCATCGTGACCTTGACCATCCAGGTGTAGAGCAGCGCCCCCGTCCCCCAGATCCCGGCGCCGACGGCGAGCTCGGTGCCGCTGGGGACGTAGGCGTAGATCTCGCCGAGGACGTCGGGGGTCATGCCCGGCAGGAGCAGCCCCATCCCCTTCTCGATGTAGACGCCCGCGAACGCCAGCCCGCACGCCGTCAGCAGCAGCGGCATGCGGTGCCGCAGGGCGGGGACGATGAAGATGATGAACGCGGCGACGTTGCAGACGAGCGCCATCCACGCCCACGTCGCCACCCCGAAGGTCGCGCCGGTGGCGTGGTCGTTGACGCCGAACCACTGGAACTCCGCGTGGATGGCGTGGTGGGTCGGGTAGTAGAACTCCTTGAAGACCTCGGTCCCCAGCAGGAACAGGTTCACCGCCATCGCGTAGGCGAGCAGCTCACCGATCTTCAACAGCGCCTCGTCCCGGATCTTGAAGGCCCCCGTCTTGCGGAGGATCACGAAGATCACCAGCAGCAGCGCCGGCCCCGCCGTGAACGCCGACGCGATGAACCGCGGGGCGAGGATGGCGCCGTGCCAGAAGGGGCGGGCGGGGAGCGCCACGAACAGGAACGCCGTGACCGTGTGGATGGCGATGGCGAGCGGGATCGAGAGGAACACGATCGGCATCACCAGCCCCTGGTTGTAGGGCTTCCCCTCGTACGACCGGAAGACGAGGTAGGTGACGACGAACAGGTTGACGAGCAGGTACAGCGTCAGCACCAGCACGTCCCACGTCAGCATCGAGTAGGGGAAGTTCGGCGTGCCGACGATCGGCATCATGTGCCACACCAGGTGGGGGCGGCCGACGTCGACGGTGACGAACAGGATGCACATCACGATCGCGGCGACGGCCATCAGCTCGCCGAGGAGGACGACCTCCTTGACCGGCTTCCACTGGTAGACGTAGGCGGGGATGACGAGCACCACGGCGGCCGCGGCGACGCCGACGAGGAACGCGAAGTTGCCGATGTAGAAGCCCCACGACAGCTGGTCGCGGAGGTTCGTGACGATCATCCCGTCGTCGAGCTGGCGCAGGTAGGCGGCCCCGCCGGCGGCGATGAGGACGAGCAGGAGCCCGATCCAGGCGTAGTAGACGGCGGTCCCCCGGGTCACGACGCGGGCGCTGCCGACGGTGAAGTTGGCGAAGGAGCGGAGCCGGCTCATCCGTGGTGCCCTCCGTGGCCGGCCTCGCCGTAGTCGATGTCGCCGCCGCGCTCCTCGCCGCCGAGGAAGTAGAAGAACTTCGGGCGGGTCCCGAGCTCGGACTTGAGGACGAACGTCCGCTTGGTCGCCATGACCTTCCGGATCTCGGACTCGGGGTCGAGCAGGTTGCCGAACTTGCGGGCGCCCACGGGGCAGGCCTCGTGGCACGCGGGGAACTCCCCCTTGCGGGTCCGGTGGACGCACCAGTGGCACTTCTCGACGACGCCCTTGGGGCGGGGCCGGTTGCCGAGGTAGTGGACGTCGGTCTTCAGCTCGTCGTCGGGGATCGACGGCTCCGTCCAGTTGAAGTGCCGCGCCCCGTACGGGCAGGCCGCCATGCAGTAGCGGCAGCCGATGCACCAGTCGTAGTCGATGACGACGATCCCGTCGTTGCTCCGCCACGTCGCCCCGGTCGGGCAGACGTTCGTGCACGGCGAGTCCTCGCACATCATGCAGGCCACGGGGAGGTAGATCTTCCCGTCCGCGGGGACCTCCTCGTGGTCGTAGTAGGCCTCCCCCTCGAGGAGGTCGAACCCGCGCAGGGCGGCGCTCCGCTCGAACTCGAGGACGCGGATCCAGTGGACCTGGGGGTCGCGGGACTGGTTGTTCTCGTCGACGCACGCGTAGACGCAGCGGCGGCACCCGATGCAGCGGCTGACGTCGAGCCCGTACCCGAACAGCACCCCCTCGATGGCGGGCTCGCCGGAGACGGTGAACGGCTTGCCGAACTTCGCCTCGTACTCCAGCTCCTTGTTCCGGAGGACCCGCGCGAGCTCCTCGTCGGACAGCTGGCGGAAGTGCTTCTGGAAGAACGACTCGAAGTCGAAACCCAGCGCCTGAGCGGGGGACGTCGCCGCGGCGGCGGCCACCGCGCCGGACCCCAGGATCTTGAAGAAGTCGCGTCGGCTGCTCACGGCTCACCTCCCGCGCGGGCGACGATCTCGTCGGGGGGGACGGGCGGCGGCTTGGGCTTCAGCTTCTCGAAGCCGGGCACGTGGGGGTCGTGGCAGGCGATGCAGGGGCGGGACTCGGCGTCGCCGCGCCAGTGGCCGGTCCGCTTGCCGTGGACGCCCGCCTCCCAGTCGCGGTACCGCTTGCCGTGGCACTGCGCGCACAACTCGTGCGTCTTGCTGAACCTGATCCGCGTGCCGCCGGCGAGCGCGAGCCGGTTGCGCTTGGCGTCGTCGTGGCAGTCCATGCACCACGTCGACCCGTGGGCGAACTCGAGCTCGTCGTGCTCCTCGTCCATGGCCCGGACTTCGAAGTTGGTCGGCAGCTCGTCGTCGTGGCAGTCCGAGCAGGGCCAGTACTCGTCGTCCATCTCCGGCTCGTCGCCGAGCGTCACCTCCCCCGCGTGCGGCATCGCGGCGAGATCGCCGTCCCGCGGGGTGTCCGGGTTCTGCGACAAGCGCACCGTCATGAGGACGACGACCAGGATCGCGCCGCTGCCGAGCAGCCCCCAGGTGGTCGCCTGGTATGGAGGTGGTTCGTACACCGCCCTACCGCTTCTTCTTCTTCTTCTTCTTCTTCTTCGGCGCGGGCTCCTCGACGGGCGCGGGGGCGTCGTGGGCGAGCAGGACGACCTCGAAGGTCGTGTCCATCACGGGCACCCCGGTCGCCAGGGGCGTGTGGCACATCACGCAGTTGTAGCGGGCGCCGCTGACGTCATCGGCCTTGGAGTAGCCCTTGACGGTCCACAGCATCCCCTCCTGCGAGGAGCCCTCCCCGACCCCGAGCACCGCCTCGTGGAAGTGGCTCTCGGGCACGGGCGCGTCCTTCTTGGACATCGTGTTGTCGGGGTGGTGGCACTCGAGGCACTCGTTCTCGTCGCCGAAGATCGGGAGCATGCCGTCGGTGGTGTGGGGGATGGACGGCGGCGCCCCGGGGAAGGCCCGGTCCACCAGCGTGCTCTCGCCCGCCTCGTCGGCGACGTACACGGTCGCCGGCGCGTCGGACAGCGCCGACAGGTCGGCGTCGCGGTACCAGACGTCGAGGCCGTCGTCGGTCTCCTTGTCGCCGCCGAGGGCGATGGTCGCGGCGAAGCCCAGCGGCACGGCGGCCGCGAGGATCCAGGTTCGCAGGCTAGGGAAGCGCATGGTCGTCTCCGGAGGTCGGGGGAGGGGGATCGAAGATGCCGGTGAGGTCGTCGAGGGCGGCGAGGACGTCGGGGAGGGCGGCGTCCCAGTCCGGCTCCACCGGAGGCGGCGCGACGGAGCCCGCACGGTCGACCCGTGGAGCTCCGCCGCCTCCGCACTCCCGCGGAGTGAACGCTCCCCGCAGGAGCGCTCGGCGGCTGACCGCGTCGGGGCGTTTGGTCGTCATGGCCCTACGCAGACGCCGCCTTGCTGATCTTGATCGCGCACTTCTTGTAGTCCGTCTCCTTCGAGATCGGGCACGTGGCGTCCAGGGTCAGCTTGTTGATGAGCACGTTCTCGTCGAACCAGGGGACGAAGACGAGGCCGCGGGGGACGCGGTTGCGGCCCTGGGTCTCGACCCGCGCCTGGCACTCGCCGCGGCGGGACTCCATCAGGGCGATGTCGCCCCGCTTGAGCCCGCGCGCCTTGGCGTCCGACGGGTGCATGTAGAGCAGCGCGTACGGCACCGCCTTCTCCAGCTCGGCGACGCGCTTCGTCATCGAGCCGGAGTGCCAGTGCTCGAGCACGCGGCCCGTGCAGAGCCACAGGTCGTACTCGTTGTCGGGGGCCTCGGCCGGCTCGGCGTACGGCCGGAAGAAGACCTTCGCCTTGCCCGCGTGCTTCTTCTTGGCGCCGCCCTTCCCCTCGGGGATGGCCTTCAGCGCCTTGCCGTAGAAGCTGAACCCGGCGCCCGCCTCGACGTAGGGGTCGTGCCCCTCGCTGAAGCGCCACCGGGTCTCCTGGCCGTCGATGACCGGCCAGCGCAGCCCGCGGACGCGGTGGTAGGTGTCGAAGTCGGCGAGGTCGTGGCCGTTGCCGAGCCCGAACTGGCGGTACTCCTTCCAGAGCGCCTTGTGGACGAAGAAGCCGAAGTGCTCGGCGATGTCGTTGGGGTGGCCCTCGGCGATGGGGTCGGGCCACTTCACCGACGTCATGCCGTCGTGCGCGAAGAGCACCTCGTACAGCGTCTGGTCGGGCTGGTAGCCCATCTTGGACGCGGCGGCGAGGACGTCGGGGAGCTTGCCGTCCTCGAACCCCTCGGCCTTGAGCCCGGGCAGCGGCTGCTCCTTCCAGCACTCGGCCAGCGTGAACCGCTTGCTGAACTCCAGGAGCTGCCACAGGTCGCCCTTGGAGTCGCCCGGCGGCATCGTCTGCTGGCGCCAGTGCTGGGTGCGCCGCTCGGCGTTCCCGTACGCGCCCCACTTCTCGTAGATCATCGCGACGGGGAGGACGAGGTCGGCGACCTTGGCGGACACCGTGGGGTAGCAGTCGCTGACGACGATGAAGTTGTCGCCGGTGCGGGCCGCGTTGATCCACTCGTTGGCGTTGGCGAAGTCCTGGAACGGGTTCGTCACCATCGCCCACAGGAAGTTCACGGAGCCGCTCCGCAGCGACCGCATCATCTTGACCGCGTGGGTGCCGACCTTCGGGTTGAGCGTCTTCGCGGGGAGCTTCCACAGCTCCTCGGACTTCGCCCGGTGCGGCGCCAGCTTGACGACCATGTCCGCCGGGAGCCGGTGCGCGAAGGTGCCGACCTCGCGGGCCGTGCCGCACGCCGAGGGCTGGCCGGTGAGGGAGAAGGCCCCGTTGCCGGGGGTCGACATCTTCCCCATCAGCAGGTGGACCATGTACATGTTCTCGTTCACCCAGGTCCCGCGGGTGTGCTGGTTGAACCCCATGGTCCAGAAGCTGAGGATCTTCTTCTTCGGGTCGCAGTACAGGTCCGCCAGCGCCTTCAGCTTCTCGGCGGGCACGCCCGACAGCTCGGCGGTGTACTCGAGCGTGTAGGGCTCGAGGTTCTTCTTGAACTCGTCGAACGGGATCGACCAGTGCGCGCCGGCCTTGCCGCGCATCTTCTGGCCCTGCTCCGCGGGGTGGTCGTCGTCGAGGCCGTAGCCGATGTCGGTCGGGCCCGTGGCGAAGATGCAGTGCTTGGCGAGGAAGTCGTCGTCCTGCACGCCCCGGGTGACGATCTCGCGCCCGATGTAGTTGAGGATGGCGAGGTCGGTCTGGGGCTTGAAGACGAGCTCCAGGTCGGCCAGGTCGGACGTCCGGTTGGTGTACGTCGTCAGGTTGATGATGTCCGTCGACGGCCGCTTGAGCTTCACGTCGGTCACCCGGCTCCACAGGATCGGGTGGCACTCGGCCATGTTGGCGCCCCACGTGACGACCGCGTCGGTCTCCTCGATGTCGTCGTAGCAACCGGACGGCTCGTCGATGCCGAACGTCTGGATGAACGCGGCGACGGCGGACGCCATGCAGTGGCGGGCGTTGGGGTCGATGTTGTTCGACCGGAAGCCGGCCTTCATCAGCTTGGCGGCGGCGTACCCCTCGTCGATCGTGTACTGCCCCGAGCCGAAGATGGCGACGGAGCCGGGCCCCTTGGCGGCGTAGTACTCCTTGAACTTGCCCGCCATCACGTCGAAGGCCTCGTCCCAGGAGACGGCCTCGAAGCGGCCGTCCTTGTGGTACTTGCCGTCGCGCTTCCTCAGCAGCGGCTTGGTCAAGCGATCCTCGCCGTACTGGATCTTCGCGTTGAAGTACCCCTTCACGCAGGTGATCCCGCGGTTGACGGGGTTCTCGGGGTCCCCCTTGATCGCGCGGATCTTCCCGTCCTTGGTCGCGACCATGACGCCGCAACCGACGCCGCAGAAGCGGCAGACGGACTTGTCCCAGCGCCACCCCGACTCGGACTCGGTCAGCGCCGCCTTGGCGGTCTCGGGGACTCCGATGCCGACCGTTCCGGCCACCGAGGCGGCGACGGCGGTCTTGACGAAGTCACGGCGGTTCAGGTCGATGGTCATGGGGCTACTCCTGGGTGGCGTGGGCCCGGTACTCGGCGAGGTCGGCGCTGAGGACGCGGGGGAGGCGTTGGAGCGCCTGGAGGCGATCCATGCTCTGGTGGTGATCGTCCGCCTCGATGGTCACGACCATCCGACCGACGGGTTCGGTGAAGTGGAGGTCCGCCCATGGCAGCTCCGCGAGCGAAGCTGCCAGGGCGTCCATGTGCTCGGGCCGGCAGGCGACCACGACTCCTGAGACGTCCATGACGTCCCCCCTCCCTAGAAGGCGACCGCGAGGACCTGCTTGACCTCCCACGCGGGCGCGAGGTCGTCGGCGTGCCCGAGCATGAGGTAGCCGGCGCCGTCCCCGGGGAGGAACACGCCGAACAGGGCCTTGTAGGTGACGCCGGGCCAGATCTTCACGACGAGGTTCGCGTCGACCTCGTGGCCGATGTCGCTGCTCTCGTCGTCGGTCGGCGTGCCCGTCGCGTCCCACCCGTGGATGGGGGTCACGGCGCGCAGGTAGGTGTAGGAGAGGTCGAGGCTGATGGGGTTCCAGGGGGTGATGCCGAAGCGGGCCTGGAGCGCCATCGTGTTCTCGAACTCGCGGTAGCCGCGGCTGACCGGCGAGCCGAGCCCCTGCGGGGAGATGCCGCCGATGTCGGGCATCACCGAGTCCTCCCAGACGTTCGTCAGGGGGAAGAAGCCCATCGTCTGGATCTTGTTGATGTTGCCGCGCCCGCTGGTCTTGTCGGCGTCGCCGGAGCCCACGCCGAAGGTCAGGCCGCCGCGGAGGCCGACGGGGCCGGCCGCGATCGCCTGGTCGGCGCGGACGTAGGCGTTGAAGCCGTTGAGGTCGCCGTTGTTGATGTCGAGGAGGCCGCCGGCGTGGTCGGTGTTGTCGACGTTGTCCTTGCCGAACAGGCCGTCGACCTCGAGCTGGAGCTTCAGCCCCGCGGCGATGGGGAGGGTCCCGTCGAGGGTGACGCCGATGGCGCCGACGCGGCTCTTGTTGGGCTGGTGCCGGGCGACGAGGTAGCCGTACCCCTGGGGCAGGAAGGTGGAGTCCCCGTCGTCGGTGTTGTCCCAGTAGTAGAAGCCGAACGCGCCGATGGTCATCGGGCCGGCGGTGACGGCGACCGTGCCGCCGAGCAGGTTGGCGTCCGCGTACGCGCCGTCGTCGGACATGAGGAGGCCGACGGGGCCCTTGTAGGAGCCGACGCCCTCGGAGATCAGCGCGTACATGAAGTTGAACTTCAGCGCCTCGTGGGGCGCGATCTGCATCGTGATGCCGTCGTAGTCCTCGTCGAGGACCAGCTTGTGGCCGGCGCCGTAGTACTGGCGTCCGATCTGGAACTTCCACTCGAACGCCGTCGGGACCTTGAAGTACGCGTACGCGTGGTCGAAGTGGACGGTGTAGTTGGTGTCCTTGTTCCCGAAGAGCTTGTAGGTGTTGTAGCTCGCGAGGGCGGACACGTTGCCGTCGGCGTCGGTGGTGACGCCGGTCTGGACGTCGGGGCTGTTGTCGGCGCCCCACCACCCCTGGGCGGCGTCGACGCGGGCGACGATGCCGAACGCGGGGACGCCCGCCTTCAGGTTGAGGCGGAGCATCTGCACGATGTAGTCGGCGTCGTTGAGCGGGTGGTCCGCGCCGAGCATGAAGCCGTGCTGGTTGAGGACCCAGAGGGCGTACTTGCCCTTGAGGGAGACCGTGGGTGCGGGCGCGTCCGCCTTCGGGACGAACAGCGTCTTGCGGGGAGCCGGCTCCTCGGCCGCCTCATCCGCCGCGAGGGCGACGGGGGCGAACACGAGGGAGAGGGCGATCAACAAAGGGGACAGGCGCATGGGAACCTCCGACCCCGCGCAGTCCAAAGGGCGTGCCAACCTGGCGAATCGGGGCGACGTACGTCGATTTGGTGAGTTGATCGAGATCATGATTCCGTGGGATCTCCCCCAACCGGCGTGTGCGGGGGCGCACCTGACAGCCGTCATGGCGGGGGTTCGTCCAACCGACCAAGTTGGCTGCCGGAGGTCGCGTGCACCGGACGCTCCTCGTCGCACCGCCGTACCAACGGCACGTCAGAGCCGTCGCCCAGACCACGGTCGGGGCACCGATGGGGCTGGCGTACCTCGCGGGGGCGCTGAGGGAGTCCGGCCACGAGGTCTCCGTCCTCGACGCGAATGCCCTCCGGTTGGGCGTCGAGGAGACCGCGCGGAGGATCGTGAACTCGGGCGCCACCGTGGTGGGCCTCACGGCGACCACGCCGACGATCGACCTCTGCGCTGCCATCGTCGCTCGGGCACGAGCGAAGGGCTTCGCGGGGGCGGCGCTGGTGGGTGGCCCCCACCCCTCGGCGCTCCCCGCGGAGACCCTGCTCCGACACCCCACCCTGGACGTCGCGGTCGCCGGCGAGGCGGAAGGCCGGATCGCCGATCTCGTTAGTCGCGCGCGCGCGCGTGTGAGTCCGGCGGCGGTGGCCGCGGGCGACACGGGGTGGCGCGAGGGGGGGCTGGACCTGGCGGGCGTCGGCGGCGTGGCGTGGCGGGAGGACGGAGAGATCCGCGTCGAGCTCGACCTCCCCGAGCCGCCGGACGTGGCGACGCTCCCCCGCCCGGCGCGGGACCTCCTGCCGATGCGGGCCTACCGGTCCCCGGACAGCCGCCGCGCGCAGACGGTGGTGGCGACCCGCGGCTGCCCCGCGCCGTGCTCCTACTGCGCGGTCCCGGAGATGTTCGGAAAGGCCGTGCGTCGCCGCGATCCGGAGTCGGTGGCGGACGAGATCGAGGACCTGATCCGGCACTGGCGGTGCGACCACGTCAACTTCGTGGACGACACGTTCACGTGGGACCGGCAGTGGGTGTTCGACCTGTGCGACGCGTTCGTCCGGCGGGGGCTGCACCGCCGGATCCGGTGGCAGTGCCTGACCCGGGTGGACCGCTTCGACGGCGAGCTGGCGGCGCGGATGGCGGCGGCGGGGTGCCTCCGGGTGGAGCTGGGGATCGAGTGCGCGAGCGAGCACGGGCTGAAGGCGCTGCGCAAGGGGGTACGGCGGCGGCAGGTGGTCGACGCGTTCGACACGGCCCACCGGGCGGGGCTGCAGACGATGGCGCTGTCGATGGTGAACGCGCCGGGGGAGACCCCGACGGACGTCGAGGAGACGTGGCGCCTGATCGAGCGGCTGGACCCCGACCAGCTCCAGGTCTCGATCTGCACGCCGTTCCCGGGGACGCGGCTGTACGACGAGGCCCGCGCGTCGGGGACGCTCCGGACGGAGGACTTCTCGCGGTTCCGGTTCCTCCGGGAGGCGGTGTTCGACAACGGGGCGATGACGGCGAGCGAGGCGGTCCTCGCCCAGCGCACGCTCCAGCGCCGCTTCTGGCTGCGCCCGAAGACGTTCGCGAGGCTCGCCGCCCACGCCGCGAGGCACCCGAGGACGGCGGCGGCGATCGGCTGGGCCGGCCTCCAGGGCGCCCTCGCCCTCGGCCGGAGGGTCCGTCAGGCGGGCTGACGGAGGACGACGAGGCGCTCGTCGCGGAGGCGGTTGAGGATCGGCATGAGCTGCTCGCTCGCGCCGGGGCCGCCGAGGAGGCCGTGCTGCTCGGCGACGAGGTCCACCGCCTCGGCCCAGCTCCAGCCGCTGTCGAGGAGGTCCACGAGCTGCAGCGCCAGCCCCTCCAGGGGGGCGAAGTTCCGCCCCAGGAGCCACGACGCCGTCGACGAGAACACCGGCCGCTCGTCGTCGTAGGCGATGCCGCGGACGCGCCTCAGCTCGAACGCCTCGTCGTCGATCACGCACGTCGTCGACAGGTACCCGTTGACCTGGACCTTCACCCCCGGCCGGATCGCCGCCACCTCGCCCTCGGCGGGGGCCCGCTCCTGCAGCGCCGCGATCTCCTCCTCCTCGACCATCTCCTCGGGGTCGGGGTGGGACAGCTTGTCCATGAACTGGGCGAACATGTGGATCTGCTTCCGCGCCGCCGGGTGCGGGTTCGCCGCCACCGTGTTCACGAGGAAGCTGAACGCCTGCTTCGCGCCGGCGTTGTCGCCGAACCGCATCAGCTTGCGGGCCTTCCAGAAGACGTCCTCGGAGTGCACGACGTTCCCCGAGTAGAAGTACAGCAGGCAGTCGCGGGTGACCGAGTACATCCGCTTGTAGTTGCCGTCGTAGAAGCGGATCGCGTCCCCCTCCATCGACGGGTCCCGCAGGACCGTGTGCATGCAGACCGCGGCGCTGTAGCCGGCCAGCATCGCCAGCGACACGCCCGTCGACAGCAGCGGGTCGACGAAGGCGGCCGAGTCCCCGGCGAGGAAGAAGCCCGGGCCGGCCATCCGGTCGCACGCGAACGCCCAGTCCCGGATCGAGCGCATGCGGCCCATCTGCTCGGCCTTCGGTCCCAGCATCGCCTGCAGCCGCGGGCACTCCGCCAGCGCCGCGTCGTAGAACGCCTGGTTGCCGACCCGCGCGATCTCGTCGCGGAACTCCTGCCCTGTCACCAGGCCGACGCTCGCCTCGCCCAGCTCCCCCGAGTTCATCGGGATGTACCAGAACCACCCGCGCGGGCACGACGTCACGATGACGTGCCCTTCCTGCCCGGCCGGCTCACCGGCGACGCCCTGGTAGTAGGTGTGCAGCGACGTCTGCTGCATCCGGTCGTCGTAGGTGCGGGTCGTCAGCTGCTTGCCGATGACCGACGCCGGGCCGCTCCCGTCGACCACGAAGCGGGACCGGATCTCGCGGCTCGTCCGCTCCCCGGGGAACTTCGCCGACACGCCGACCACCCGACCCGACGAGTCCACCAGCGGACCGCGCGCGATCCCGCCCACGATCACCTCGACCCCGACGTCGCGGGCGTGGTCCAGGAGCACCGCGTCGAACACCCCCCGGTCCACGTGGTAGGCGTACTGGTACGGCAGGAACGGGTTCTCCGCGAAGATCACCGACCACGGCTCGTCGTCCTTGCCCCAGCTGAAGCTGCCGCCCGTCTTGTGGGGGAACTCCAGCGCCTCCATCTTCTCGATCAGCCCGAAGTCCTCGAGGATCGGCATCATCGACGGCAGCAGCGACTCCCCCAGCCGGTACCGCGGGAACTTCGACTTCTCGAGCAGCAGCACCGAGTGGCCGTGCATCGCCATGTACGACGCGCACGTCGCCCCCGCCGGCCCCCCGCCGATGACGATGACGTCGTACGCGTCAGACCTGGAAGACATAGAGGTGGTACCCGAGGTAGTGCAGCGGCTGGACGCGCTCGACGCGGCAGCCGGCGTCCGTGAAGAGGGAGACCCACTCGTCGCGCGAGAGGATGCGGGCGTTCTTGATCAGGTGGTGGATGAGGACGTTGGAGTGGGAGTACAGCCACACCGTCCGGGAGACGTCGTCCTCCGCCGAGGGCGGCAGGCGGTCCTGCTCGACGACCACGAGGTAGAGCCCCGGCAGCCGCTCGCGGAGCTCCCCGATCAGCGCCTTCAGCTTCTCCCCGCCGTCCGCGACGAACTCGTGGAAGTGGATCGAGGCCAGCGCCTGGGGCTCGACGTCGGGCACGCGGCCGACCCAGTCGTCCGGCCGGAAGAAGTCCCCGTGAACCCACTCGATCCCGTTGACGCCGAGCTGCGCCGCCCGCTCCTTGGCCTCCCGCAGCGCGCTCCCGTCGCGGTCCAGGCCGACCCCCTGGAGCCCCGGCGCCGACGGGAGGAGGCGGGCCAGCAGCCCCGTCGGGACCCCGACCTCGATCAGCCCCGCGATGCCCAGCTCCTCGACCGCGGCGCGCACCGCGGGGGCGAGCTGGGCCGCCACCTTGTAGACGCCCTGGGCGGCGTACGACCCCGCCCGGCGGAGCGTCTCGCCGTAGTGGACGTCGCCGGACAGCATCCGCCCCAGCCCCGCCCACACGGGCCCGTAGGCGCCGACGCGGACGTCGAAGAAGTTGAAGTTGCGGCGGTCCACGTCGTCCCGGGAGTAGCGGGTGAGGACCTTCCGCCCGAACTCGCTCAGCCCGTAGCGCCCCTCCTCGTCCCGGTCGAAGAGCTGGTCGACGCCGTGGACGTAGTCGAGGCAGCAGGCGAGCACCTCGGGGTCGAGGTCCAGCGCCTCGCTGAGCACGCCCACCGTCGCCGGGCCGTCCCGGTCGAGCTGGTCGAACAGCCCCGCCTCGTTCAAGTGGAACAGGATCTGCGCCTCGACGTAGTGCGTCGCGCGCTCGTGAAACCACTCCTCGGGACGGGTCATCATGCCCCCAGCCTCGACCGCCCGGGGCCCGACCGGGGTGACGACCCTCATGTGCGAACGCGCACGATCCCCCCCCCCGAGGCCGTGTGCGAACTCCCCCCGGGGGCCCCGAGCAGCGGCGACGCACACCGAGCACGAGTTGGCGCGACCTTTGCTCGGGAGCCTCCCATGGACTCGTCCCCCGCGCCCCCCGACGCCCTCCTCGATCCCGAGGACAACCCGCTGCCCGCGTGGTGGCTGGGGATCTTCTGGCTCACCATCGCCTTCACCCTCGTCTACATCCCCTGGCTGTATGCGACGACCTGGAGCCAGGCGAAGCAGGGCGACGAGGGGGTCGCCGCCGCCGAAGCGAGGTGGCAGGCCGGCGCGGCCGCCGCGGCACCCCCCGGCGACGCCGCGAGGGGCCGTGCGGTCTACGCCGAGAAGTGCTTCAGCTGCCACGGCGTCGACGCCCGGGGGGGGATCGGGCCGGACCTGACGGACCCGGTGTGGGTCCACGGCGGCACCCTCGACGACATCCGCCGCACCGTCGCGGTCGGCGTGCTGGAGAAGGGCATGCTCGCCTGGGAGCCGCTGATCGGGGCCTCGGGCGTCGCGGACGTGAGCGCCTACGTGCACGGCCTCGGCGGCGGGCGGTAGGAGCGCTCGCGCGACGCGCCTGTGTCATGCCACACACCCCCTGGGTCATCCGCCCCACCCGCCTCTCCCTGATCGATGTACGTCGAGGCTGCGAAAACTGGCCCGACTCTTGCGAATGCCCCCCCCGAACCCTGTGGAGACCTTTCCGATGCTTGCTCGTGACGCGATGACCGAAGACCCCGTCTACATCCGGTCCGACCGCTCCCTCCGCGAAGCGGAGCACCTCTTCCGCGAGTACGACATGCGGCACCTGCCGGTGCTCGACGACGACGGAACCCTGCTCGGCATGCTCAGCGACCGCGACCTCCGCTCCTACATCCCGTGGGACGGCCAGTTCGGCGTGCCCGACCTCGAGGCCATCGAGAAGCGGGGCGATCCCGTCAGCGCGGCGATGCAGAGCCACCCCATCTACGTCCGCCCCGACAGCGACCTGCGCGAGATCATCGACCTGATGGTCGAGTGGCGGGTCGGGGCGGTCCCCGTCCTGGCGCAGGGCGACGACTCGCTCGTCGGCATCGTCAGCTACGTCGACGTCCTCAAGCGCGCGCGGCAGGCGCTCGCCTGAGCGTGGCTGTGTGGCTCCCAGTCTCGACCTGCGGAAGGGGGCGGTCGCTGTCGGCGGCTTCCTCCTCCTTTGCCGTCGGCGGCACCGTCGCCTTCCGCTTCGTCGAGCGCTGGGGGGTGCGCGCCCTTCCACCCCCTGAAAGCCGCATGAACCCCCTGGAGACGAGATGAGAAGCATGGCCACACGCTGGACCACCGTCGCCCCCTCCTCCGCCCCGACCGAGCGCGAACGCGTCGCCGAGGCGCTGCAGGGGTCCCCCGTCCTCGCCGCCCTGCCGCCCCGCGTGCGGGCCGCCGCCCTCGACCGCGCGATCATCCGATCGGTCGAACGCGGCGCCGTCGCGTTCTGGCAGGGCGATCCCGCGCGCTACCTCACCGTGGCGGTCGAGGGGTACTTCAAGGGCGTCGTCAACTCCCCCTCGGGGCGCGAGGTCGTCGTCGCCTTCGAGGGCCCCGGCGACCTCCCCTGCTGGCCCGAGGTGCTTCACGGCGCGCGCCTCCCGATGACACTGACGGCGCTCCAGAAGGGGCGGATCGCGCGCCTGCCGATCACCCCCGTCCGGCACTGCATCAGCGCCGAGGTGTCGACCGCCCTGGCCTACGCGCAGCACCTCGCGGGGCAGCAGCGCCGGCTCCTGGACCAGGTCGTCCAGACCCGCGCTGCGTCGGTGCCCGCGCGGCTGGGCGGGCTGCTCCTCCACCTGCTCCGCTTCTACGGCGACGAGGACGGCTGGATCCCGATCCGGCTGACGCGCCAGGACCTCGCCGACGCCGCCGGGACGACCGTCGAGACGACCATCCGCCTGATGCGGAAGTGGGAGAAGGCACGGGTCGTGGAGACGACCCGGGACGGCATCCGGGTGTTCGAACCGGACGGCCTGGAGGCTGGTGTGTGATATCACACACTTGTGAGGACGTACCGACCGATGGCGCAACCTGAGACCACCTTCGCCGAACTGAAGCGCTATGTGGGCTTCACGGAGGCCGACGAGATCGAGCTGGCGGCCCTGCAGGGGCCGGCGGGGGGCCGCGTCGACGAGCTGCTGGACCTGTTCTACGCCCGCGTGGACGAGCACGAGGGGGCGCGGTCGGTGTTCGCCGATCCCGACGTGCAGCGCCCGCGGCTCCGCAAGACGCTGGCGGCGTGGCTCGCGGCGATGCTGCGCGGCCCCTACGACGACGACTACGCGACCCGGATCGCGGCCATCGGGCACGCCCACGTCCGCGTCTCGCTGCCGCAGCGCTACATGCTGACGGCGATGAACCTGATCCGGACCTGGCTGCTCGACCTCTGCTTCGAGGTCCACGCCGACAACGTCGACCGGATCCGGACCGCGGCCGGCGCCGTCGATCGGATCGCGGACATCGAGCTGGCGGTGATGCTGTCGACGTACCGCGACGATCTCCTCGCGAAGATGCAGCGGCAAGAGCGGCTGGCGACGATCGGCGAGCTCAGCGCGGGCATCCACCACGAGCTCAAGAACCCGCTGGCGGCGATCGCGGCGGCGACGTTCGCGCTCTCGGAGCGGCGCGCCGTCCGGGCCGACCCCCGCGCGCGGGAGATGATCGCCACGGTCCAGGGGAACGTGGAGAAGTCGACCGAGATCATCGGCGACCTCCTCTCCTTCACCCGCCTGCGCGACCCGGTCGCGGGCTCGATCGGGGTGGAGCGCCTCGTCGACCGGGCGACCCAGCGCGTCCGCCTCCCCCGGGGCTGCCGGCTGACCGTCGACCTCGACCCCGAGCTCCCGCCGGTCCACGCCGACGGCGCCCAGATCGAGCAGGTCCTCGTCAACCTCCTCGAGAACGCGATCGACGCGTGCCGGGGGAGCGGGCGGATCCGGGTGACGGGGCGACGCCAGGACGGCGCCGTCCAGCTCGCGGTGCACGACGACGGGCACGGCATCGAGGCCGCCGAGCTGCGGCGCGTGTTCGAGCCGCTGTACAGCACCAAGCCGGACGGCGTGGGGCTCGGCCTGTCGCTCAGCCGGCACCTCGTCCAGGCCAACAGCGGAGAGATCGCCGTCACCAGCGAGCTCGGTCACGGCACCACCGCCACCCTCACCCTGGTGGTGTGACGGTCCGATGCGCGTCCTCATCGCCGACGACAACCTCGACCTCGCCGACGCGCTGGCCTCGGTGCTCCGGAGCCGCGGCGCCGATCCGGTGGTGACGGGAGACGGGGCGGCGGCGCTGCAGGTCGCCGCCGACAACGGCCCGTTCGACGCCGCAGTCGTCGATCTGCTCCTCCCCGGGGCGGGCGGGGTCGACGTCCTCGCGCAGCTCAGCGAGCGAGGGGGCCCCGGCGTCCTCCTGGCGATGACGGGGTACGAGCGGGCCCACGACCGGGAGCGCCTCCGCGACCTCGGCATCGGCGCCCCGCTCCGCAAGCCGTTCGCCGTCCCCGAGCTCCTCCAGCGGCTCGGCCTCGGCGACACGCCCGGCGCGACGGTCCCCCTCCGGGCACGCGTCGCCCTGCTCATCCGCAAGGCGGCCGCGGACCCGGCCGGGCTGGTGTGCGGACTGGACCGCTTCACCGACCCCGACGTCCTCCGCGAGGCCGTCGCCGAGCACCCCTACGACGCCGCGCTGGTGCTGAGCGAGCCGAGCCCCGACCGGGCCGAGCTGGTCGAGGACCTCAAGGCCCTGGACCGCGACCTCGGCGTCCTCACGACCCCCGAACCGAGCCTCGTCGCGGGGGCGATCGAGCGCACCCGGGAGCGCCGCGAGGCGAGCCGCGAGGCCGCGCTGCTGGGGGCGATGTTCGAGGCCTGCGCCGACCCCCTGCTGGTCGTCGCCGGCGATCCCCCCACGATCGAGCGGGTCAACCGCGAGCTGGTCGCGCTGGTGGGGCTCCGCCCCGACGAGCTCCGGGGCCAGCCGCTGGCCCTCCTCGACGATCCGGCCACCGACGACCAGGGCCTCGTGGCCGCCTGGCGAGAGGTCCAGGCCGGGTCGGGCGAGCTGGCCGCGGAGACCCGCCTCCGGATCCACGGCGGGGCGCTGCGGCCCGTCCGGGCGCGGTTCGTCCGGCTGCTCGAGCAGGGGTCGGCGGTCGCGGTCACGCTGGAGGGGGCGGAGGACCGGCGGGGCCACGAGGAGGCGCTGCGGGTCCTCGGGGCGACGGCCGCCGGGGTCGCCCACGAGATGCGGAACGCGCTCGCGGGCATCGGCAGCTCGCTGGAGATCCTGGGGAGCCGGTTCGACGACGACTCGCAGGAGGCCGACCTGCTCCACCGCGTCTCCCAGCGCGTCGATCGGGCCGCGGAGGTCATGTCGGACCTCCTCGCCTACGCGCGCCCGACGGTGCCCCGCCTGAAGGTCGTCCCCCTCCGGATGGTCCTCGGCGCGGCGGCCGACCAGGTGCGGTCGGCCGCCCCCGAGGGCGTCGAGGTCGACGTCGAGCTGGACGACCCGACGCTGAAGGTGTGGCTCGACCCGGTGGGCATCCAGGGCGCCCTCGTCAACCTCGGCAACAACGCGGTCCAGGCGGTCGGCGAGCGCGGCTCGGTCCGCTTCTGCGGCCGGCTGGACGGCGAGAGCGTCGAGCTTCGCGTGATCGACGACGGCCCCGGCATCCCGCCCGAGATGGCGAGCAAGGTGTTCGAGCCCTTCTTCACCACCCGCGCCCGCGGCTCCGGCCTCGGCCTCGCGAACGTCCGCAAGGTCGTCGAGGCCCACGGCGGCCGCGTCGAGGTGTTGGACCGGCGCCCCGGCGCCCACTTCGCGCTGACCCTGCCGGCGCGTCCCCAGGAGATCGAGGAAGAGAGGACGGCATGAGCGACGGACCCGCAGTCCTGGTAGTCGACGACGAGGAGCTCATCCGGTGGTCGCTGGCGGAGGAGCTCCGCTCGGCGGGGTATCGGCCGGTGGAGGCGGGCAGCCTGGCGGACGCCCGCCGGCTCGCCGCGGAGGAGCACCTGGAGTTGTGCATCTTCGACGTACGTCTCCCCGACGGGGACGGGGTCGACCTCCTCCGGGAGTTCCGCGCGAAGGACCCCGATCTGCCGATCGTGATGATCACGGGCCACGGCAACGTCGGCCTCGCCGTGGAGGTGACGAAGCTCGGCGCGACCGACTACGTCCCCAAGCCGTTCGACCTGCGCGAGATGATGCTGACGGTCGAGCGGGCCACGCGGGCGAGCAAGCGGGCGCGGGAGCTGCGCGCGCTGCGGGCCCGCTCGGCGCGCGGCTACGGCGAGATCGTCGGCGAGTCCCCCGCGATGCTCCGGATGTTCGACCTCCTGAGCCGCCTCGAGGACACCGACGCCCCCACCGTCCTCATCCTCGGCGAGAGCGGGACCGGCAAGGACCTCGTCGCGCGCGCCATCCACGCCCGGAGCCGCCGGCGCGACGAGCCGTTCCTCGAGGTCGACTGCACGGGCCTGTCCGACACGCTGATGAACAGCGAGCTCTTCGGCCACGAGCGCGGCTCCTTCACCGACGCCAAGCAGCGGAAGCTCGGACTCTTCGAGGTGGCCGGCAAGGGCACGATCTTCCTCGACGAGATCGGCGAGCTGAGCCTCCAGACGCAGGGGCGGCTGCTCCGCGCGCTGGAGAACCGCCGGTTCAAGCGGGTCGGCGGGACGACGGACATCGAGGTGAAGGCCCGCGTGGTTGCAGCGACGAACCGCGACCTCGCCGCCGAAGTCGAGGCCGGCCGCTTCCGCCAGGACCTCTACTACCGCCTCGCCGTCATCCCCGTCGAGGTGCCCGCCCTGCGCGATCGCCGCGGCGACATCGCGCTCCTGGTGCAGCACTTCGTGCGGAAGCTGGGGCGCGATCTGGGGCGCCCCATCGAGGGTGTCGACGACTCCGCGATCACACGCCTCGAGGCCTACGAGTGGCCGGGCAACGTGCGTGAGCTGCGGAACGTGGTGGAGCGGGCGGTCATCCTGTCGCGCGGCACGACGATCGGACTGGGGGACCTCCCCCCCGAGGTGGCCGGTTCGCGGGCGGCGGCCACCGGCGCCCTGGGCGGCGGCCCGTTCCGGCTCCCCGACGAGGGGATCGACCTCGCCGAGCTGGAGCGCGACCTCGTCCTCCAGGCGCTGGAGCGGACCGAGGGCAACCAGAGCGCGGCGGCGCGGCTCCTCGGCATCGGCCGGTACGCGCTCCGCTACCGGATGGAAAAGCTCGGGTTGTTGAAGAAGAACACGGCCTGAGTGCCTATGCTCACCAGATGCGCGTCTCCGCGACCGTCCTGATCACCCTCGGCTGCCTCCTCGTCACGACGCTCCCGGCGTCCGGGACGTCGGACGGGTCGACCGTGGAGTGGGCGATCACGCGCGACGGCAAGGGCGACGTCCGCGAGGGGACGTTTCCCGTCGCCGACGCCAACTGCGCCTACTGGACGATGGCGAACCCGCACCAGATGGAGGCGGCGCTGGCCCACCTCGAGGGGGTCGACGTCCACCGGGACGACGGCCGCCGCCAGGACATCACGCTGCACGAGCGGTTCTTCCTCGTCGGCCTCGTCGAGTCCCGCTACGACCGGACCGTCGACGGCGCGGCGCGGCTGGAGTGGACGCTGACCACCGGGAAGCAGAAGCGGCACGACGGCTGGTGGGAGGTGCGGACGACCGACGACGGCCGCGGCGTGGTCACCTTCCGGAACGTCATCGAGGCGAAGTCGCCGCTCCACCAGCCGGTGTTCAAGCGCATCCAGACGAAGACGATGGCCGCCATCGTCAGCGACGTGCAGCAGGTCTGCTCGACCCGGTGACCGACGCCGACGTCGTCGTCGTGGGGGCGGGCCTGGCGGGCCTGACCGCCGCGCGGGAGCTGAGCCGGGCGGGGCGCGACGTGGTCGTGGTGGAGGCGCGGGACCGCGTCGGCGGCCGCACCTGGACGGTCCCCCTGGGCGGCGGCGACGGGCGGTTCGACTTCGGCGGCCAGTGGATCGGCCCCAACCAGGCGCGCATGCAGGGGCTCGTCGCCGAGCTCGGCCTGACCACCGAGCCGATGCACGAGGACGGACGCAAGGTGCTGGAGCTGCGGGGGCGGACGTCGACGTTCAAGGGGACGATCCCGCGCATCGCGCCGTGGAAGCTGATCGCGCTCCACCTCGGCCTGACGCGGGTCGACAAGCTCTGCCGCGCGGTCGACCCCGTGGCCCCGTGGGCGTCCCCGAAGGCGGAGCTGTGGGACAGCATGACGGTGGCCGACTGGATGCGTCGCCGGGTCCCCAACGCGGACGCCCGCCGGCTCGTCACCGCCGCGCTGCGGGTCATCTTCGGGAGCGAACCGGGGGAGCTCAGCCTGCTCCACTTCCTCCAGTACGCGGCCAGCAGCGGCGGCCTGATGCAGCTGGTGGAGAGCAAGGGGGCCAACCAGGACAGCTTCATCGTGGGCGGCGCCATGCCGATCTGCGAGCGGCTCGCCGACGGGCTCCGCGTGGAGCTGTCGGCGCCGGTCCGGGCGGTGGCCCAGGACGAGGACGGGGTCACGCTGGAGACCGACCGGGGGACGTTCCGCGCGCGACGCGCGATCGTGGCCGTCCCGATCCCCCTGGCGGACCGGATCCGCTGGACGCCGGCCCTACCGACCCTGCGCGACCAGCTCACCCAGCGGGTCGGGATGGGGGGGACGATCAAGATCTTCGCGCTCTACGACGAGCCCTTCTGGCGGGGCCGCGGGTTCGCCGGCGAGGGCGTCTCCACGGACGGGCCGGTAGGGGTCTGCTTCGACGACGTCCGCGGCGGGCAGCCGTGCCTGCTGTCGTTCGTGGTGGGGCGGGCGGCCCGGGGCTGGGCGGAGCGCGATCCGGCGGCGCGGCGCGAGGCCGTCCTCGGTCAGCTCGCCCGCTGGTTCGGCGACGAGGCGCTCCGTCCGACGGAGTACCACGAGGCCGACTGGGCGGCGGACGAGTGGTCGGCGGGGGCCCCCATCGCGACGTTCCCCCCGGGGACGCTGTCGGTGTTCGGGGCGGCTCTCCGCGCGCCGGTGGGCCGGGTCCACTGGGCCGGCACGGAGACGGCGCGGCAGTTCACCGGGTTCATGGAGGGCGCCGTCGAGTCGGGCGAGCGCGCGGCCGAGGAGGTCCTTCAGGAAGCGGGCTGACCGCCGATGAGGAGACCTGCGGGGAGGGAGGTCCAGATGGGGAAGTGGTCGCGGTGGTGGGGATCCGGGCAGGACGGCGCTGCGCCGCCGCCCGACGACGTCCCCTCCGACGGGACGCTCCTCGACGGGAACGAGCTGCGGGCGCGGCTGAAGGCGCTCGACGGGCAGGACCCGGCGCTGCTGATCCTCGCCGTCGAGGGCCTCGACCAGGCTCACGGGACGCTCGGTCACGACGCCGCCGGCGCGCTGCACGACCTCGTCGTGGGCCGCCTGACGAGGATGCTCCGGCCCCGCGACCTCCTCGCCCAGCTGGGGCCGAACCGGTTCGCCGTGCTCCTCGAGGGGGTCGGTGACGCGGCCCTCGTGGAGGCGATCTCGGGCCGCATCCGGGCCGAGCTGGGGCGGACGTTCGAGCCCGCACCCGGTCGCTTCGTCCGCCTCGCCGCCAGCGTCGGCGCCGTCCACGGGGGCGCGTCGGACCCGGAGGACTCGCTCGTCGGCAACGCCGGCCTCGCGCTCGCCCTCGCCCGCAGCAGCCGGCCGGGGGCGCACCGGACGTTCCACCCCGACCAGCGCGCCGCGGCGCAGTCCGCGATGGAGGCGGGACCGGCGCTGGAGCACGCGCTCGCGGCGGGCGACATCGTCCCCTGGTACCAGCCGCTGGTGGACCTCGAGACCGGCCGCCTCGTCGGCTTCGAGGCCCTGGCCCGCTGGCTCCCCGGCGACGGCCGCGTCCTCCCCCCGGGGGCGTTCATCCCCACCGCGGAGCAGTCCGGCCTGATGGTCGAGCTGGACCGGGCGATCCTCCGCCGCGCGTGCCACGACCTCGGCGGCTGGCGGTCGATCCCCGGGACGGAGAAGCTCTACGTCACGACGAACCTGAGCGCAGAGCAGTTCGAGACGGACGACCTCCTCGCCGCGGTGGTGTTCGCGTTGGAGGACGCGGGCCTGACGCCGGACCGGCTCCGGCTGGAGCTGACGGAGCGCTCGCTGATCCCCGACGACGAACGCGCCCGGGAGACGCTGGAGCAGCTCGCCGAGCTCGGGATCCAGCTGATGGTGGACGACTTCGGGACGGGCTGGTCGTCGCTGCAGGCGCTGGCGAAGTTCCCGATCTCGGCGCTGAAGATCGACCGGTCGTTCATCGCGGAGCTGGACGACGAGCGGATGCGGCGGCTGCCCGCGTCGATCCTCGCGATGGCGGAGACGCTCCGCATCGTCGCGGTCGCGGAGGGGGTGGAGAGCCGCGAGCACTACCGGATCCTGCGCGAGCTGGGCTGCCGCATCGGGCAGGGCTTCCACTTCAGCCGGCCCCGGCCCGCGGACCGGATCCGGAAGCTGCTCCTGAACGAGGTCCTGGCGGACGACACGGAGCCGTCGGCGGCGTGGGACCTGTCGTCGATCCTGGAGGAGCCGGGCCCCCCCGACGTGCTCTGACGGCGCCTGCGGTCAGGCGTCGAGGACGGCGCGGACGTGGGCGAGCAGAGCGGACGGCGAGTACGGCTTCTGGAGGACGCGGCGTCCGGCGCCGGCGGCCCGGAGGCGCTCCATGGCGTGGACCGAGTAGCCGGTGGCGAACGTGATCCTCAGCTGGGGGTGGGCCGCCATCGCGCGGGTGGCGAGCTCGACGCCGTCGGCGCCGGCCATCTCGACGTCGGTGAGGAGGAGATCGAACGGCCCGCCGTCGAGGAGCGCGAGGGCCTCCGCGGAGCCGGCGGCGGTGGTCACCCGGTAGCCGGCCCCGCCGAGCACGCGCTGGGCGATGTCGGCGGCCTCGGGGAGGTCGTCGACGAAGAGGACGCGCTCGTCGCCGCCGGGCTTGCCGAGGGCGGGGTTGCTGGAGGAGCGGGCGGCGGCGGGCTCGGCGCTGGCGGGGAGCCAGAGGCGGAAGGTGCTCCCCTCGCCGGGGGCCGACGCGGCGGTGAGGACGCCGCCGGACTGGCGGGCGACGCCGTACGCGGTGGACAGCCCGAGCCCGGTGCCGCGGCCCCGCTCCTTGGTGGTGAAGAAGGGCTCGAACACGCTCGCGACGGTCTCGGCATCCATGCCCACGCCGTCGTCGGCGACCTCGAGGACGACGTAGTCGCCGGGTTCCAGCTCGACGGGGTGGGGGGTGCCGGCGGCGACGGTCTCGGTCCCGATCCCGATCCCGATGGTGCCGCCCCGGGGGAGGGCGTCGCGGGCGTTGGTGACGAGGTTGAGGAGGACCTGCTCGCAGGAGTGCTCGTCGACGTAGGCGACGGCCGCGCCGGCGTCGGGGTCGCCGTCGAGGACGATGGTGACCCCTGCGCCGACGGCGCGGCGGAGGAGCTCGAGGCTGTCGCCGACGAGGGCGCGGAGATCGACGGGGCGGGGGTCGAGGACGGAGCGGCGGCTGATGGCGAGGAGCTGGCGGGTGAGGCGGGCAGCCTTGTCGCAGGCGTCGAGGATGCGGTCGACGTAGGCGACCTCGGGGAGGCCGGGCTCGCGGGCGAGCTCGTCGCGGAGCATGTCGGCGTAGCAGAGGACGACGAGGAGCTGGTTGTTGAAGTCGTGGGCGACGCCGCCGGCGAGGCTGCCGATGGCCTGCATGCGCTGCAGGGCGGCGACCTGGGTCTCCGAGGCGCGGAGGTCGCGGAGGAGAATCATGGCGTCGAGGGCTTCGACGATGCGCTGGCCGAGGCCGTCGAAGATGCGGATCTCCTCGGCGGAGAAGACGTGCTCGTCGGCGCAGTGGTGCAGGCCGAGCATCCACGGCTTGTTGCTGTGGGGTCGGATCACGGCGACGAGCTGGGACCGGACGCCGAAGGCGGCGCGCACGTCGGGGGGGACGTCGTGGTCGGTGGTGGGATCGAAGGCGACGGGTCCGTCGGCGGCGAGGACGGTGGAGAACGCCCCCGCCACGCCCTCGTCCATGGGGACGGTGACGCCGAGGGCGAAGGCGCCGGGCCACTCGGGGACGGTCCGCTCCATGGGGACGCTCCACGAGGGGGCGGACGGGTCGGCGGGGTAGAGGAGCCAGGCCCGGTCGCAGCCGAACTGCTCGAGGAGGTCGTCGAGGGTCTGCTCGAGGAGCTCCTCGAGGGCCGACGCGCCCTGCATGCGGCGGCCGATCCGCTCCATCGCGTCGAGGAACCGGAGGTCCTCGGCAGCGGCGGCGTTCGCCGCCTCGAGCTCGGCGACGCGACGCCGGAGCCCTTCGACGGTGTCCTGGTCGGTCTCCACCCTGGCCCCCTTCGGGACCCCCCTCCGGGGCGAGTGTGCCCGATCCCACGGGCGTCCGCAGCCGCGAGTCCGGTTCGTGTCAGTCGGGCGCGGGCCGGGCCGGCGGGGGCTACTCGGCGGCGGCGACGAGGACGACGTGGACGGAGTCCTGGACGAGGAGGCCGTCGTCGGTCTCGAAGCGGACGGAGAGTTCGCCGGAGAGACCGTCGAAGTCGGCGACGGGCTGGGCCGGCGTGCCGAAGAAGACCTCGAAGTGGTGGGCGGCGACCTCACCGTCGTCCTCGCAGGGGAGGCGGAGGGCGTTGCTGCGGCGGAGGCCGATGGTGTCGCCGGAGTCGTCGGCGAAGGTGATCTCGAAGCGGTACACGAGGTCGCCGCCGTCGAGGCCGCCGACCCACAGGGGGGCGAAGACGGTGGTCTCGCCCTGGGGCCGGCGGGCGATCTCGAGGAGGGCGCCGTCGGCGAGGGGGACGTGGGCCTCGTCGTCCTCGATGAGCTCGACGCGAGGCCCGCCGGGGGCGCCGGTGCAGCTCCACGCGGCGTCGTCGGAGAGCTCGTCGTCCCAGACGGGCAACCCCGCGCCGGAGGCGAACCCGTCGGGGGAGCAGCCGCTCAGCGCGAGGAGCAACGCGGGGACGAGGAACCGCACCTGAACGAGGGTGTCACGACCCCGCGCCGCGCGCCTCCTCGAACTTGGCCGCGAGCACGAAGTCCGACTCCGTCAGCCCGTCGATCTTGTGCGTCCAGATGTCCACCCCCACCATCGCCCACGTCAGCTTGATGTCCGGGTGGTGCCACTGCTCCTCGGCGATCGCGCCGATGACGTTCGTGAACGCCAGCGCCCCCGCGAAGTCGTCGAAGTAGAACTCCTTGTGGAGGTGGTGGTCGTCCACGATGGTCCACCCGCCGCCGAGCTGCTCCAGCAGCGGCGCCTGCTCCTCGGGGGTCAGCGGCGGCACGCCGCCCGTGCAGGGGATGCAGACCTTGTCGGCGAGGCTCACGTCGTCTCCTTGGGGAAGGAACCCAGCAGGGCCTCGAGGCGGTCGACCAGCGGCCTGAGGTCGACCGTCGCCGTGCTCCAGAGGATGTCCGGGTCGAGCTCGAAGTCCTGGTGGGCGAGGAGGTTCCGCATGCCGACGACCTTCGCCCACGGCACTTCGGGGGTCGCGGCACGCACCTCCTCGGACAGGTTCGCGGCGCTCTCACCGATCACGACGAAGTCGAACGCGACCGCTCGCAGCGTGCGCTGATCGTCCCGGAACGACGCGGCGCTCAGGCCGTCGATGAAGCCTTCGATCCTCGCGATGGCGTCCAGGATGTCGCGTAGGCGCAGCTCGTCGCTACGCGGCACGAATGGCCTCGGCGTAGACCGCGTCCCGAATCGCTGCCTTCACGGCCCCGCGCGGGACCAGGTCGACCGGGTGTCCGAGCAGATCCGTCAGCCGATCCCGGATCTCCTGGAACCCGAACAGACCCACCGGCTCGGAGAACTGGACGAGGAGGTCGACGTCGGAGTCCTCGGTCGCTTCGTCCCGCGCCACCGAGCCGAACAGCTCGAGCTCTGCGATCCCCCACGACAGCCACTCCGCGCGGGACTCGCGGAGACGTGCCAGGACCTCGTCGCGACGCGGTGCCATGACCTCAGTGTACGGCAACCGTCCCCTGGCAAGATGGCCCCATGCGCCGGCTCCCCCTCCTGCTCGCCCTCGCCTTCCTCCTCGGCTGCCCGGAGGAGGGCGACATCGACCCGCCCGGGGACGACGACGACGCGGCGGCCGACGACGACGACGTCTC